>CP138327.1:1200000-1542691 GCA_037956075.1 Catillopecten margaritatus gill symbiont
CCAGAGAAACCACCAATCGTGAATAAAAACACAAATGAAACTGCCCATAACATGGGTGTTTCAAAAGTCATTGAGCCTCTCCACATGGTAGAAATCCAGTTAAAGACTTTCACCCCTGTTGGTACCGCAATTAACATCGTTGCGTACATAAAGTATAACTCGCCTGCAACTGGCATACCTGTCAAGAACATATGGTGTGCCCATACGATGTAGGACAAGAATGCAATTGAAGCTGTGGCATAAACCATTGAAGAATAACCAAACAAAGGCTTACGGGCAAAGGTTGGGATAATATGAGAAACCACACCAAAAGCTGGCAAAATCATAATATAAACCTCGGGATGACCAAAGAACCAGAAAATATGCTGGAACATCACTGGGTCACCACCACCTGTTGCATCAAAGAATGCGGTGCCGAAATTACGGTCTGTCAACATCATTGTTACTGCACCTGCTAATACTGGCATCGCACCAATCAATAGGAATGAAGTAATCAACCAAGTCCAAACGAATAATGGCATATCCATCAACTTCATCTCAGGAGCACGCATATTCAATACCGTTGCGATGATATTAATCGCACCCATAATGGATGAGAAACCTAATAGGTGAACTGCAAAAATGAAGAAGTCTGTGCTGTCTGGTGCAAAAGTTGTTGATAACGGTGCGTAGAATGTCCAACCGAATGCAGGTGCGCCACCCTCCATAAAGAAAGTACTTAACAAGATACCGCCAGCAAATGGCAGAATCCAGAAAGACCAATTGTTCATTCTCGGTAATGCCATATCAGGGGCACCGACCATCATTGGGATAAGCCAGTTACCTAAACCAACAAAGGCAGGCATAATCGCACCAAAAACCATGATTAATCCATGCATCGTTGTTAACTGATTAAAGAATTGTGGATCCATCAATTGCAGACCTGGCTGTAATAATTCAGCACGAATACCCATTGCAAATGCGCCACCCACTAATAACATAGTGAAGGCGAACCACATATAAAGTGAACCAATATCTTTATGATTCGTTGTCTTGACCCATCTCATTAAGCCCGCTTCAGGGCCGTGATGGTGATCGTCGTGAGTTGCTGTCGTCATTTTATTTCTCCTTTAATTGCTTTGATTGCTTTGATTAGCGTGCAGATTTAACATCTGAAGGTTGAACAACGCTGCCTGTGTTACCAAAGGCATTTCTTTCGTAAGTAATTACTGCTGCAAGGTCGCTATCGCCTAACGCTTTAAATTGTGGCATTGCTGCTTTACCATTTAAAACGATGTTTGTATGCACAGATGCTGGACCATTGGCAATTGCCGAGCCCTTCATTGCTGGGAACACTGGTGGTAGCCCTGAGCCGTCTGCTTTATGGCAGGACGCACAGTTGGTGTTGTAAACCGCTTTACCTTTTGCCATCAAGTCCGCCTTAGACCAAGTCTGAGTTGCACTTGCTATTGCTGCTTTTGCTGCTGCTTGTTGCTCAGCAACCCATTTTTTGTAGTCTGCTTTAGAAACTACATCAACAACGATTGGCATAAAGCCGTGGTCTTTACCACAAAGCTCAGCACATTGACCACGGTAGGTACCGATTTTGTCAATCTTCGCCCATGCATCGTTAATGAAACCTGGATTAGCATCTTGTTTAACCCCAAAATCAGGCACCCACCAGTTGTGAATAACATCATTTGAAGTGATTAAGAAACGAATTGAAGTGTCAACAGGCAATACTAAATGCTTGTCCACGCTTAATAAATAATGCTCTGCGGCTTCACGCTCTGCGTCTGTGCCAGTAACAACATCTCTGGAGCTTTGCGCTAGATTTGAAAGGAAACTAATGCCTTCTTCAGGATAATCATACTGCCATTTCCACTGATGACCTGTGATTTTCACGCTCATCTCAGCTTTAGTCGTATCTTCCAAATCAATTAACACCTTAGAAGCTGGAATTGCCATACCAATCAAAATAAAGATTGGAACGATTGTCCATATTAATTCTGCTTTTGTGCTTTCGTGAAAGTTAGCTGCCACTGCACCTTTTGACTTTCTATGTGCAAACAGTGAATAAAACATTGCACCAAATACGACAATTGCGATAACCACAGATACCCAAAATACCATCATGTGTAAATCATAAATATCATGACTAATTGAGGTTACCCCCTCTGTCATATTTAAGCCGTACTCAGCAAACACATTCGTTGACATCATTGCAACTATAGCGCTTAAAAGAGTTGTTAATTTTTTCATATATCCTCCAAATAAAAAATATTTTCCTGTTTAAATATGTCCAAGCACATCCAAAAACTGTTTTGCATTATACTGTTTTTTTGACATACATCAAAGAAAATATAATATTTTTAATGCGATATGTATATAATGAATTACTAATAAATTAGTAAAATCATCGCTATGTTTAAAAAATTACTAGAAATATCTATTGTCTTGGCGCTCATTGTTGTTATCTTAGGTGCTTATACTCGACTCGGTGATGCAGGTTTAGGCTGTCCTGATTGGCCGACCTGCTATGGGCAGCTGATTGTTCCCGATGTCGCAGACGGCACTCAACTTGAGGGCTACGAACGCCCATTGGAAGCCGCTAAAGGTTGGAAAGAAATGGTGCATCGCTACGCCGCTTCCTTATTGGGGTTGGTAATTTTTGCCTTATTCTTTTTAGCGATTAGGGGAAAAATACAACACCAACAATCTCTCTGGTTGCCTGGATTTACGGCATTTTTTGTGATGTTGCAAGGGGCTTTTGGCATGTGGACGGTAACGCTGATGGTGCATCCTGGCATTGTTACCACGCATCTTATTGGTGGTTTTACCACCACAGCTTTATTGATGTGGATGTTGCTCAATCAAGGCAATCCGCCAATTACTTACCGACATATTTTAAAAAGACACAAGTGGCTACTAATGGCAACTTTATTCGTCTTGACACTGCAAATTATTCTCGGTGGTTGGACTTCCACCAATTATGCCGCCCTTGCTTGTGGTGAAAAATTCCCAACTTGCTTAGATTCTTGGTGGCCAACAATGGATTTCATCAACGCTCTACACTGGGGTCCAATTGGCGCAGAACACGACTATGAATTTGGCGTCTTAGAAAATCCGGCGCGTGCCGCTATTCAAATGATGCATCGCATTGGCGCATTAGTCGCTACATTATTTATTATTATAACGATGCGAACATTTAACAATTATTCACACCTAAAATCAAGCGTGGTTTTAATCGGCAGTCTACTAACTGCACAAATAACTTTGGGAATTTTGAATGTAATGTTATCAATACCTATGGCAATTGCGGTATTGCATAATGCGGTTGCGTTATTGTTGTTACTTAGTGTACTGGCATTATTACATAAAGTAACGAACACTTAAAGCACCTTCACTTGTCACCCTGAGTCTCTTTATTATTCTCACCCTCTTCTGTCATCCTGACATCCTTTTCTATCACCCTTTCCTGACACCCTCCTGCCATTTTGGTGTCCTCTTGTCATTCTGGCGTCTTCTTGTCATCCCGAGCGTAGCCGAGGGATCTCACCCCCCCACAAAAGATCCCTCGGCTACGCTCGGGATGACAGTATATGGGTCGACGGATATACAGGGATCTCAGGCTGCTCGGGATAGTAATATGTGGGTCGTTACGGAATTTCAGATTGCTTGGAATGATAGTATGAGCTTGCTATACAGGAGCCTCAGGTTGCTCAAAATGACATGTGGACTGTTAAAAATTACTCTTACGGCAACACTAATTTCACCACCGCAATTACTGCACCAATAAAAACAATCGTCATAATAAAACCAACAATAATATAGGGCCACGGACCTGATTTCTCTGTGCGTTCAAAGTCCTTTATTAGGTCTTCTCTTTTACCCACACCAATCATTGCCGAAGTTACCGCTTTAAATACTTGTCCCAATCCTTTCATCGTGCCGTCCTTACAAGGTTATCAAAAAATAGTGGTCAACCAATAATGCCACAAACAACAACATCAAATAATTCACCGAAAACATAAAGGCTTGCCAAGCAATTTTTTTATCATCGGGTTTGGTATAAATCTTAACGGCATATGCCAAAAACATCCCCCCTAAAATAATGGCTGAAGCAAGATAAATTAACCCCGACATCCCCGACAAATACGGCAACAAGGCAACCAAAAACAACAAAATCGTATAAAGCAAAATCTGCAATCGCGTGTAAGCCACACCATGCGTTACGGGCAACATCGGCACATCCACCTTCCTATATTCCTCCACCCGATGAATCGCCAATGCCCAAAAATGCGGCGGCGTCCAAATAAACACAATCAAAAACAACAAAAATGCATACTCAATCCCTTGCGTCCCTGAAATTGCCGTCCAGCCCAATATCGGTGGAGCCGCCCCTGCCGCCCCGCCAATCACAATATTTTGCGGGGTCGCGCGTTTCAAATACATCGTATAAATCACCGCATAACCAATCAACGAAATAAAAGTCAGCACCATCGTAATCGTATTTACAAACAACTGCAAAATACCCAACCCAACAACGCCCAAAAACACCGCCCAAACCAACGCCTGATTACGCGTTACTTTACCTTGTGGCAAAGGGCGTTTATCCGTGCGTGCCATTTGAATATCAATCTGTTCATCGACAATATGATTAAACACCGCCGCCGAAGCAGATGCCATCGAAATACCCACAGACGCAAGCAACATCAACTTCAAATCAGGAAAATACGGTGCAGGCACCGCCAAAAACATACCAACAACCGCCGTCAGTAAAATCAGCGCAACCACTTTAAGTTTACAAAGTCCAAGTAAGGCGCTGAATGACGGCATATCAACCAATCCTTGAATATTTAAACAAACGATTTAAATCTTTCAACACACGCTTAATAACAAGGTCTTTCGGATTATAATGCAACATCACATTGCCAATAGGGTCAATCAAAAATAACCTATTATTCGGAAATTTTGCCAATTTTTGACTCAACATCGCACTCGGATGCGCCACTAAAAGCCCCGCCTCAGCTACATCCGTCGCCCCATTAATCAACAACATCCGCTGAATACGACGCATATCTTCATTCATCAAAGTGCGAATAGTCTTCATATCTTTCAGCACCCCTTTACAGCCACTATCACAAGATTTGGTCACATAAGCCAGCGTCCACAACCCCTGCAAACTCCCCTGCGTCTCCTCAGAAAACCGTACATCTTCCTTCTTCGTGGTAACAATTGGATTCACAAACTCGCCATAATTCACGGTAGTCCCCGTAAAAGCCGTCGGATTCCAATAGAAAAACGCCGTTCCCAACGCAATTGGCAACACAAATGACGCCAACAACACCCACAATTCTTTTTTAGAGTTCATAAAGTCCATCCTTAATAATGTTGCGAAATGATACGCTTAAACAGGTAAAAAATCAATACGAGACCCCTGCGTTGGGCAATATTAGAATTTTTTAACTTATCCTAACTTCAATCCCATTCTTCTGCATCGCCTGTTTCGCCTGTTCTATCGTATATTCACCAAAATGAAAAATACTCGCCGCCAACACCGCATCCGCACCGCCTTGCAAAACGCCTTCAGATAAATGCTCTAAATTACCAACGCCGCCAGAGGCAATTACTGGCACATCAATGGCATCCGCCACGGCTTTAGTGAGCGCCAAATCGAAACCCGTTTTAACCCCATCACAATCCATTGAAGTCAATAAAACTTCGCCTGCACCGTTTTCACCTTCGGTCATTTTTACTGCCCATTCAACAACATCAATCCCCGTGGTGTTGCGTCCACCGTGGGTGAAAATTTCCCATTTTCCTTCGGCAACCTTTTTTGCATCGATGGCGATAACGATACATTGCGAACCAAATTCTTCACTGAGTTCATTGATTAAACCAGGGTTAAAAATCGCTGCCGAATTCACCGCAACCTTATCCGCACCTGCATTCAACATCTTCCGCACATCTTCCGATTTACGAATACCGCCACCCACCGTCAACGGAATAAAAACCTGCTCGGCAATCGCTTCCACCATATGTACTGTGGTATCTCGACCTTCATGCGATGCAGTGATGTCTAAAAAAGTAATTTCATCCGCCCCCTCATCATCGTAACGCTTTGCCACTTCCACAGGGTCGCCTGCGTCTTTGATGTCAACGAATTTGGTGCCTTTAACCACACGCCCATCACGGACATCAAGACAAGGAATAATTCTTTTTGCTAAACTCATAACCTTGGATTTTACCGTAGTCGGTATAATTCGTCGTTATGAATATCCCAAAACACATCGCAATTATTATGGACGGCAACGGTCGTTGGGCAAAAAAACGCAAATTGCCACGCATTGCTGGGCATAAAAAAGGCGTAGATACGGTTAGAGAGGTTGTTAAATATTGTGGCAAAATTGGCGTGGAGACGCTGACTTTGTTTGCATTTAGTAGTGAAAATAAAAATCGTTCTGATAAGGAAATAACTTTGTTGTTTAAGTTATTTTTGACGGTGCTTAAGCAGGAAGTTAAAAAACTTAATAAATATAATGTGCAACTTAAAATTATTGGTGATATGTCATTATTTCCTATTGAGGTGCAAAAAACGGCAATTGAAGCGCAGATTTTATTGGCGAATAATACAGGGTTGACTTTGGTGATTGCGGCGAATTATGGCGGGCAATGGGATATTGTTAATGCGTGTAAACAGGTGGTGGCAAAGGGTATTTCTGCTGATGAATTGAATGAAGAAAACTTTACCCAATATCTATCACTAAAAGGTAATACGGTGGATTTATTGATTCGCAGTAGTGGCGAGCAGCGGATTAGTAATTTTTTACTGTGGGATGTTGCGTATAGCGAGTTATACTTTACCGATACGCTATGGCCAGATTTTGACGAGGCGGAATTGGATAAAGCACTTGAGAGTTTTAATAGCCGAGATAGGCGTTATGGGGGTAGAAATGAGTGAGTTGGTGAAGAGGATTTTAACGGCAAGTGTGTTGGCATTTGTCACGCTGTGGTTAACTTTCAACTCATTGAATGGCTTTGCAGTGTTGTTACTGATTGCGGGAATTGTCGTTGGTTATGAATTTGCAAAGCTTAGTAAAATGTCGTTGATTTCGCTGGGATTAACGCTCACATTTATCTTGGCAATGCCTTTTGTTATCAGTATGATAATGCCTGCCAACCCGCACCAAAATCTTATCATTGCACTGGTGTTGTCTGTTGTTGCAATACTGGTATTAAGTGTGATTTTTTGGTTGAAAAATTTGTATTTAGTAGTTAATTATCCAAACAAAAAACCCAGTAATTCTACGCTTAATCAAGTCGTTAGTTTGTTTTTATTGCTGGTGCCAATATTATCTTTGCCGTTCATTCAACACTTTGATATAGATTTACTAATGCTATTATTTATCATCGTTTGGGGGGCTGACAGTTTTGCGTATTTTTCAGGCAAAGCGTTTGGCAAAAACAAACTGGCGCCAAATCTTAGCGGTGGAAAAACCATTGAAGGTGTGGCTGGCGGCTTAGTTGGTGTGTTGTTGATGACTGGCGTTTGGATGGTTGTTACAGAAAATTTGAATGGGTCATTTTTAGTTTTAGCATTCATCACGGGTATTTTTTCAGTCATCGGAGATTTGTATGAAAGTATTTACAAACGCGAAGCAGGGGTAAAAGACTCGGGCAATATTTTGCCAGGACACGGCGGGTTGTTTGATAGATTAGATGGGCTTTTGGCGGCAACACCTGTCTTTATGCTTGGTACCTATTTACTGGGAATGTCTTTAGCGTGAAAAATATCACAATCCTCGGTGCAACAGGCTCAATTGGCGATAGCACGCTATCGGTGGTAGCTTTACACCCCGATAAATTCAAGATTTTTGCATTAAGTGCCAACACTAATTGGCAAAAAATGCAATCTCTGTGCGAACAATTTAAGCCCGAAATCGTGGTGATGTCGGATGCAGATTCGGCACAGAAATTATCAAAAGTCATTAATAATATCGAAATTTTGCACGGCAGCGAGGCACTTAACACCATCGCTGCCCACGATAAAACTGATTTCGTCATGGCTGCCATTGTTGGTGCGGCAGGAATGGCATCAAGTTTAGCCGCCGCCAAAGCAGGCAAACGATTAATGCTCGCTAATAAAGAATCTTTGGTATTGGCAGGCGATTTGCTGATGCAAGCGGTGGGTGATAATAACGCTGAACTCATCCCTGTGGATTCTGAACATTCGGCGATTTTTCAATGCTTGCAAAGTGGCAAATCGGGACTGAGTAAAGTTCAACTGACAGCGAGTGGCGGTCCATTTTTGCACACACCGATTGACGCCTTAAAATCCATTACCCCCGACGAAGCATGTGCCCATCCAAACTGGTCAATGGGGCGCAAAATCTCGGTAGATTCTGCCACAATGATGAACAAAGGCTTGGAAGTTATCGAGGCACATTACTTATTCAATCTGCCCGCTGAAAATATTGATGTCGTGATGCATCCGCAATCTATCATCCATTCTTCGACCTATTACAACGACGGCTCAACCCTTTCGCAACTCGGCAACCCCGATATGCGTACGGTAATTTCGTATGCACTGAGTTACCCCAATCGAGTCAATTCTGGCGTTGCGCCGCTGGATTTAAGCAAAAATTCACCCTTAGAATTCTACCCACCCGATTTAGACAAATTCAAATGCTTGAAACTCGCTTTTGACGCACTCAAACAAGGCGGTAGCGCAATGGGAACCCTCAACGCTGCTAATGAAATTGCTGTTGAATACTTTTTAAACAACAAAATTGGATTTTTAGACATTGCCCAAATCATCGAACGCACTTTAAACACCGTGTCACACACCAGCATCACCTCTTTGGAAGATGCGGTTGCCAATGACCAAGCAGCACGCAAAACTGCTCTTGAACTCATCCAGCATTATGCGTAAATATGCACTTTTCCTAATTGCCACCTTGCTGTTCAGCAGTGTTCACGCCCTTGAACGCACTATCCATATCACCCGTTCACTCCATTACGACGCACAAAAAGCCAATATCAGTTACAAAACCATTAGCAATATCGTGCGTATTTTCTCGTGGAAAATTGACTTCAATAAAGATTTGAAAAAAGGCGACCGTTTTATTCTCATCAGCAATCGTGGATCTGCACCCAGTGCCATCATCTACATCAGCGGTAGAAAACGCATCTCAGTTTTCTCATATGTTGATAGCCGTGGAAACCTCGGTTACTATGACATCAATGGCAAAACACTGTATCCATCCTTCCTCAGAAAACCATTAAAATACAAACGCATCAGCTCTAAATTCCAACTCAAACGCTACCACCCCATCCTCAAAACCTATCGCCCACACCGTGCCGTTGATTATTCCGCCAACCGAGGTACGTCCGTCCATGCCACTGCAAACGGCATTATCAAACGCCGTAAATACATAGGCGCCTTGGGCAACGCCGTTTACATCGCACACGGAATGAACTATGTAACCGTTTACGCCCACCTTTCCAAATTCGCTCGTGGATTACGCCTCGGCTCTAAAGTCAAAAAAGGTCAAGTCATTGGCTATGTTGGCTCCACTGGTCGTTCCACTGGCCCCCACCTTCACTACGAGCTGCGCTACAAAGGCAAACGCAAAAATCCACTCACTTGGCGCTTACCCAAGCAGAAAAAAGTACCAAAATCTGATTTAAAACGCTTCCAAAGTCGAGCAAAAACAATGTTGCGTAGTTTGTAACTACTGAGCGTCTAGCCACTTCCGCCAATTCTTAACCTGTAAGTGCCCGCGCCTATTATCAATATATTGATCTTTATACCTTTGCGCCCCCACCACACGATTTAATATCGCAAAAGTAATCAATTCATCAATACGCTGTTTACTTCCAAAACCTGGTACTAAAGATTCATTCCTCATCACCGCAGCGACAAAAGCAGACTGTGGATTGGCATACATTTTGACGGACTCCTCAAACAAATTCAGTGCCATCAAAGTATCCTGCGCGAAGCCGCTCTCACCATCAAGCAAATACAAAGCTGTGTCATAAATCGCAGGGTCATAACCTTTTCCCAACAATTTTGCTAAAATTTTATTCGCCATCGCTGGTTGTGGCAAATAGCCCATCAGCTGATTACCCACACGAGTTTGCTTTGACGACTCATATGCTGCATCCAAATCATTCAACTGAAACATTCCTCTCAACAATAACTGTTGCCCACTTAACACCACACCCTGAGAATTAATCTCATTCCCCGTCTGAATCAGCCGCAACGCCCGCTCACTCAACGGCGAAGCCATCGCAGACTGCGTCAAAAAAAGTAAGCCAAAAATTTTTATTAAATTATGCATTATGGGAGATTTTACCACAGTCAACAAAAATGTAAATTTAGGTTAAAATAACGCTTATGAAAACACTCTTCAAAACCTCGCTCAGCCTCCCCCTCATCCAAAAAGGCAAAGTTCGTGACATCTACGACATCGACGAAAACCGTATGCTCATCGTTACCACCGACCGCCTCAGCGCCTTTGATGTCGTCTTCAATGACCCCATTCCTGGCAAAGGGCAAGTACTGACCGAAGTGGCAAATTTTTGGTTCAAAAAAACCGAACACATCATCCCCAACCACTTAACCAACGAGCCTTTAAACAGCGTTTTAACCCCCGAAGAAATCAAACAAGTCGGCAATCATGCCATCATCGTCAAAAAACTCACCCCCCTCCCCGTCGAAGCCATCGTCCGTGGCTATCTCATCGGCTCAGGCTGGAAAGACTATCAAACCTGCGGTAAAGTCTGTGGCATCGAACTCCCCAAAGAGTTGCAACTCGCCCAAAAACTCCCCGAGGCCCTCTACACCCCCTCCAACAAAGCCGCAGTCGGTGAACACGATGAAAACATCAACTTCACCCAAACCGTCGAAATCGTCGGCGAAAACATGGCTCAACAAATCAAAGATACCAGCCTCAAACTCTACAATTTCGCCGCTAACTACGCCCTCCCAAAAGGCATTATCATCGCCGACACAAAATTTGAATTCGGCTTAGACACAAACGGCAACCTCACCCTAATGGACGAAGTCCTAACCCCCGACTCCTCCCGTTTCTGGTCAAAAGCCGACTACCAAATCGGCACCAGCCCAAAAAGTTTTGACAAACAAATCATCCGTGATCACCTAGAAACCCTAGACTGGAACAAACGCCCACCCGCACCGATTTTGCCCGTGGATGTTTTGCAGAAAACGGCGGATAAATATTGGGAAGTAGCGGATATTTTAAAAAGTTAACGCCCTACTTTCGATTTTGCTTTGGGCAATAAAAAATCCCCGCAAGGAGGATTTTGGTCGCTTTAAAAAGCGTAGCCTACGAAAAATAAATTTCATTGGTATGAAAAGCAAATTTAATAAGCAATAGTCGGTTACAATCTGTAACTGATTATACATAATAAATCAACACACAAGTCACAACTACTAGGAAGATATAGTTGAATTCAAAATTCAATTGTATTTACATAGTGAATGAAATTATACACATACTTCCTAGTATAAAATGTTTTTTATTGTGTATAATTTACCTTTATGAACTTACATGACTTAAAGGATTTATTACAATTTATGGTGGATACACCAGAATTGACAAATTGGGTGAGGATAATTTTATTTATTGCACTTATTTATGTTTTGAGTTTATTTTTTAAATGGAGAAAATAATGAGTAAAAAAGTATTAGGTTTGGATTTGGGTAGTAACTCTATCGGTTGGGCATTGATGAGTGAAATAGACGGCGAAGTTAATCAGATTATAGATTTGGGTTCACGGATTTTTAACAAGGCTGTAGAGGATAAAGTACCCACGCCAAAAAATCAAAAACGCCGTGATATGCGATTAGGACGCAGGGTATTACAGCGCCGTGCTAGACGAAAGCAAAGAATGATTAATTATTTAATCTCACTTGATTTATTGCCTCAAGAACTGCACAATAATTTTGGACAAGAAAAATTACTCAATGAATTGGGCGACCCTTATGAATTGCGTGCCAAAGGACTGGATGAACAACTAACCCCATTTGAACTCGGCAGAGTACTCCTACATTTTGTCGCAAGGCGTGGTTTTTTGTCCAGCAAAAAGCAAATTGCTGGGGATTTAGTAGATGACCCAGATACACAAACTTATTTATCAACATTGGACAACAAACAAACCAAAGATGAAGAAGGGCAATTTAAAGCTGATATTGCTGAGGTCTATCAAGCAATAACAAGCAATAATGCCAGAACTTTAGGCGAGTATTTATTCAATCGTCAAGTTGGTGAAGTTAAACGCAACCGTTCACACGATGGTGGACATTTGCGTACTGATAGAAAAATGTATAAAGATGAACTGGCTTTAATTTGGGAGTTTCAACAGCAGTATTTTGAATTACCTGAAAATTTCATGAGCGAAATTGACAAAATCATTTTTTATCAACGCCCTTTAAAACTTAAAAAAGACAGGGTGGGTAAATGCTCATTAGAACCCAAACATTACCGAGCCAATACTGCACGATTAGAAGTGCAAAAATTCAGATATTTACAAGATATTAATAATTTACAGTATTTTGAGCGACATAGCGAAGAGTGGTTTTCATTAAATTCTGAACAGAAAGACAAATTAAAAACTTATTTTGAGCATCATCCAAAAATTACAATAACCGCCCTAAAAAAGGAATTAGGATTGGACAAGCCCACTAAAATAAACTTAGAGGCTAAAAATCTAAAAGGCAATGTTACCGCTTGTGAAATTCGTGATGTAATCGGCAATACTTGGGATGAATATTCAAACGCAGAACAATCACAACTATTTGAAGACTTATTTACTATTAAGAAAAAATCTTCTCTTAAAGCAAGGCTCATTACCCACTGGGATTTTGACAAGCAAACTGCGGTTAAATTATGTTTGATTGAATTTGAACCCTCTCACTCCAATCACTCGCTCAAGGCCATTAAAAAACTATTGCCATTTTTAGAAAATGGGCTTCGCTATGATGAGGCAAGAGTTGAAGTAGGTTATGGCTATGAAGTTAAAGAAAATGAAGTGCAAGATAAATTACCCATCCCACCCGAAACCTCCAACCCAATTGTCAACAAAGGTATGCATGAGTTACGCCGTGTGGTCAATGCCATTATTAAACAATATGGTAAACTTGATATTGTGCGCATTGAAATGGCACGCGATTTGGAAATGAACACTAAACGCTACAAAGCAAACGAAGCGCAACAAAAGAAAAACCAAAAAGCCAATGAAGAGGCTACTAAGGCTTTCATACAAGAAACAGGTAAAAAATACCCCTCTCATGATGAAAAAATACGCTATCGCTTATGGAAAGACCAAGATAATCGCTGTGCATATAGTGGTAATACGATTGCACTGGGGCAAATTTTCTCAGCAGATTGCGAGATAGACCACATTCTGCCTTTCAAAAAATCGCTAGATGACAGTTACATGAACAAGGTATTGTGTTTTGAAAAAGAAAACCGCAATAAGGACGACAGAACTCCCATTGATGCCTGGGGTGGTGATAATGACAAATGGAATCAAATCACTCAAGCCATTAGTCATTGGGATCAATCCCTAAAATCAAAAATTGCGCGTTTTTACACCAAAGATGAAGATTTGCAAAAACGCGACTTTATCTCTTCGCAACTTAATGACACTCGTTATATTTCACGATTGGCGCAAGACTATATGCGTCAGTTAGATTGCGATGTCAATGTGACTAAAGGCTTTGTGGTAAGTCAAATTCGCCATCAGTGGGGTTTTAACGATCTAATTGGTGAAACGGATAAAAAAGAACGCACCGACCATCGCCATCACGCTATTGATGCAGTTGTTATCGCCAGTAGCTCTAGAAGTCTGTATCAACAAGCAACAAAACAAATTAAACAAAACAAACTCAAAATTCCACGACCATATAGCAACATCAAAGAAGAATTAAATGAGAAGTTAAAACACATGATTGTCTCTCATACGCCACAACGCAAATTATCAGGCTCTCTCCACGAAGAAACGGGTGCGGGATATATTGCAAAACATGGTGGGCTGGTTTATCGCAAAACACTTAATCCAGAATTTACAATTAAAAACGCCATGAGTATTGTTGACGAACAAGTTCAATTAAAAGTGTTAGAGCACATTGAAAACTTTGGCAGTAGCAAAGAGGCATTTAACGAAGAAAACTTACAACAGTTAAAACTTGGCAAAAATCCAATCAAACGCGTTAGGGTTTTACAGTCAAAAATAAAAACCACTAAAAAACAAACTGCGGAAGATATTTTGCAACAAACTAAATTTGGTGTCAGAGATAAGTCGGGTAAGATTTTTAAATATATGTCTTATGGAAACACCCACCATATTGAGATTATTAAAAATATTAAAACTGAAAAAATCACAGGCATATTTGTCACTATGATGGAAGCATCCAATAGAATTAAGGGTATTAACATACCAAAACAACCCGTGGTAAAAACTGACCACGGGGAAAATTGGGAGTTTATTATGGCATTACATATCAATGATACTGTCAGCATTGAAAAAGAAAATGGTGAGAGAATATTCTACCGAGTGCAAAAATTAGGTGGAGGTTACGATATTACACTTAGATTAAATACTGCATCCACTATTGGCAATAATGAACAATGCCTGCCTTTGATGGTAAAAGGCGTTATTGAGAATAATTTAATTCAACATAAAATCAATGCAATTGGCGGGTTGATAGATGATTAAACGCATCGTTGAGGTATCAAACCCCAGTTATTTATACCTTAAAAACAAGCAACTGATTATTGAACAAGCACACGAAGTAGTAGCACAAGTTCCAATAGAAGATATTGGGGTTTTGATTTTAGAGCATAGTGCCATTAACATCACTCAGCCATTGATTATCGAATGTCAGAAAAACAATACCGCTATTGTTTTCTGTGATGAAAAGCACTTGCCCTATTCTACAATTTTGCCAATATCAGAGGGTAATAATTTGCACCAAAAAATTCTTAAACAACAAATTAATATCTCTGAGCCTGTGCGTAAAAATCTGTGGAAGCAAGTCATTCAACAAAAAATTCAGAATCAAGCTAATACACTCAAACAATTTAACAAGCCGTTTGTGCGTTTAGAAAAAATCAAAGCCGAAGTTAAATCTGGTGACGCCACAAATTGCGAAGGGCTGGCGGCACAATATTATTGGAAAGCCTTACTCGGTAAAGATTTTATCCGCGATCAAAATGCCGAAGGTATTAATGCTGTGCTAAATTATGGCTATTCAATTATCCGTGCAACCATTGCCAGAAGCATTGTAGCCAGTGGTTTACATCCTGCCATTGGCTTATTTCATCATAATCAATATAATGGATTATGCTTAGCAGATGATTTGATGGAGCCTTTTCGTCCTTGGGTAGATAGCATTGCCTATCAATTGTATCAACAGAATGCAAATATCAGCGTCACCAAAGAAGTTAAGATTCCTTTTTTAAATTTAATCAGCGAAAGTGTTGAGTTCAAAGACAAAAAAATGCCACTGATGATTTCTGTGCATTATTTAATGGCAGATTTAAAACGGGCGTTTGCCAAAGAAAACAAACGACTCACCTATCCAAAAAAATAATGTTCGGAGGCTTGCAAACTATGTGGACGATAGTTTTATTTGACTTGCCAACAGAAGATATTCAAATGAAAAGAGACTACCGCTTCTTCCGCAAATTTCTACTTGAAAGTGGATTCACCATGATGCAATACTCGGTATATATGCGCCATTCCAGTAGCGAAGAAAACGCACAAGTTCACGCCAACCGAGTTAAATTGCACTTACCACCAGACGGCGAGGTACGAATTATCAAAATAACTGATAAACAATTTGGGCGAATTGAAGTTTTTTATGGAAAAAAACGCCAATCCACCGAAAAACCACCCGATCAATTATCATTTTTTTGACTAGAAAAAACGATAAAAGACCGATATTAAAGCACTTTAGACACGGTGATTGTAACCGACTATTGCCTAAATGCAAATCACAACATAAGGGATGAACCATACTGGGGATTTAACGGATTGTAACCGACTATTGCCTAAATGCAAATCACAACCACTTATAAATTGTTGCATAATTTTCACTAATTGTAACCGACTATTGCCTAAATGCAAATCACAACAGAAGACACGGAAGATTGCACGGATGATTGATTGTAACCGACTATTGCCTAAATGCAAATCACAACAAGGATTCAAGAACGCTAACACATTATGCATTGTAACCGACTATTGCCTAAATGCAAATCACAACAGTTATCCTGACCAAGATTATTGTCAGAGGATTGTAACCGACTATTGCCTAAATGCAAATCACAACTATTCAAGAGCCCATTTGTTTAAAAATTTTATTGTAACCGACTATTGCCTAAATGCAAATCACAACAAATATCTTGTTTACTCATCTTCAAACCAAATTGTAACCGACTATTGCCTAAATGCAAATCACAACAACGCCTCCGTTTTCGTCGTCAATGTATTCATTGTAACCGACTATTGCCTAAATGCAAATCACAACAACTTACGACTGCCCTATCCGTTTTCTAAAATTGTAACCGACTATTGCCTAAATGCAAATCACAACAAGAAACACAATACTAATTTTGCATCAATAATTGTAACCGACTATTGCCTAAATGCAAATCACAACCGATTATCCTAAAGCAACTATTGGGAGAACCACATTGTAACCGACTATTGCCTAAATGCAAATCACAACTATCTTTCATAATATATTCCTTAAATTAAAATTGTAACCGACTATTGCCTAAATGCAAATCACAACTCTCAGATTGCATAATGGCTCTAGTTATATATTGTAACCGACTATTGCCTAAATGCAAATCACAACCTGACGAAACAATAGTATCTATAAGCCCATATTGTAACCGACTATTGCCTAAATGCAAATCACAACCCTTCAAAAGTTATACTCCTAAGCTCTACATTGTAACCGACTATTGCCTAAATGCAAATCACAACTAAACAAAGAGAAATAATATGAAAATCACTATTGTAACCGACTATTGCCTAAATGCAAATCACAACTGATTTGCGTTCATGTAGCTGTCAGCAACTATTGTAACCGACTATTGCCTAAATGCAAATCACAACTAACATTACGAACATCCCACGAACTGATGATTGTAACCGACTATTGCCTAAATGCAAATCACAACATAACGGAATTACAATAGCATCTTCACCAAATTGTAACCGACTATTGCCTAAATGCAAATCACAACGTGCTTGTGGTTCTTCTTGTGTTGACTTTGATTGTAACCGACTATTGCCTAAATGCAAATCACAACGTTTGTGTAGGTTTTTTAACTGTTTTTTGTATTGTAACCGACTATTGCCTAAATGCAAATCACAACTCTGCTGTACACGCTAATAAAGCTGCCCTTATTGTAACCGACTATTGCCTAAATGCAAATCACAACTCGCAACGGCAGATAAAGATTATTTGTATTATTGTAACCGACTATTGCCTAAATGCAAATCACAACCTAATAAAGCACCAACTATTTTATTTTCTTATTGTAACCGACTATTGCCTAAATGCAAATCACAACTAGACAAGGCAAGTGGTGTTTACACGGTTTATTGTAACCGACTATTGCCTAAATGCAAATCACAACTAGATTGAATAACATCGCTTTCACTGACGCATTGTAACCGACTATTGCCTAAATGCAAATCACAACTTATCACTAGACATACCTTATCCCTTTAAAATTGTAACCGACTATTGCCTAAATGCAAATCACAACTTATATCGCGTTTTACTGGGGCATTTTAAGATTGTAACCGACTATTGCCTAAATGCAAATCACAACTAACGACCCTTTTATCAATCGTTAAATCTTATTGTAACCGACTATTGCCTAAATGCAAATCACAACAAATTGGCGGTGGCGAAGTTTGGTATGACAATTGTAACCGACTATTGCCTAAATGCAAATCACAACATATAAAGTCTTTTAACAGACTAAATACTATTGTAACCGACTATTGCCTAAATGCAAATCACAACATCAGAAATATTGTTAAGAACCACCTTTCAATTGTAACCGACTATTGCCTAAATGCAAATCACAACCCGATTATTGCGACCATGGTAATGTTGGTATTGTAACCGACTATTGCCTAAATGCAAATCACAACCCGATTAGTTTAGTAAGGCCAAAGAATAAGATTGTAACCGACTATTGCCTAAATGCAAATCACAACATTAAGCAAATAGTCCCTTATATGAGTGAAATTGTAACCGACTATTGCCTAAATGCAAATCACAACAACCTACTAGACATTCCAATAAGTAAGTAAAATCATAACCGACTATTGCTTAAATGCAAATCACAAAATAAAGGAAAAAATGCAATACAATGGACATATAAAAAAGATGCACACCTCCCTTGATGGGAATAAGGCGATATATCAACTACCGATTGGCGATGATTTGGTGGGGATGAACGCATTGATTGGACAAGAAATTTCGTTGCATTTTGGCGGGGAAATTCGTTGTTCAAATTGTGGGGTAAAAACTAAGAAGAGTTATTCGCAAGGGTTTTGTTTTCCGTGTTGTCGGGATTTGGCACGCTGTGATTTGTGTATTATGAAACCTGAGACTTGCCACCATCATCAAGGGACTTGCCGTGAGCCGATGTGGGGGTTGGATAATTGCTTTGCACCGCATATTGTTTATTTGGCAAATTCGTCGGGGGTAAAGGTGGGAATTACGCGCAAGACGAATATGCCAGGTCGCTGGATTGACCAAGGGGCGGTGCAGGCTTTGCCGATTGTGGAGGTGGATACACGACTCAAATCTGGGTTGATTGAGGTGGCGTTGAAAGATTTTGTGGCGGATAAGACGAATTGGCGGAAGATGTTGAAAAATGAGGTTGAGGTGGTTGATTTGGTGGCAGTTCGTGATGAATTATTGGGGGAAATCACGGGTTTAGTGGCGGAATTGGAGGCGAAGGTATTGGATGAGGAAGTGTTAACTATTGACTACCCTGTGGTAGAATATCCCATAAAAATTAGTTCGTTAAATTTTGACAAAACGCCTGAAATTACGGGTATTTTGCAAGGGATTAAAGGGCAGTATTTATTGTTGGATGTGGGTGTTTTAAATATTAGGAAGTTTGGTTCGTATGATATAACGCTGACTTATTAGGAAAATAAAATGGCAGATTTACAGATTGAAGAGTTAGAGGTGGGCAAAGGTAAGGCGTGTAAGGCGGGCGATTTTGTATCTATGCACTATACGGGCTGGTTGACGAATGGCAAAAAATTTGATTCAAGTGTGGACTCTGGGATGCCGTTTGATTTTAAGTTAGGAGCTGGGCATGTGATTCCTGGCTGGGATGAAGGTATTGAGGGGATGAAAGTAGGTAGTAAACGCAAACTGACCATTCCGTCAAAGTTGGCTTATGGTGAATTTGGTGCGGGGCCCATTCCACCGAATGCAACCATTATTTTTGAAGTAGCGCTATTAAGTGTGGGTAAAAAATGAATGAAGATTTCCCAAGAATAAAACGCTTGCCTGCCTATGTTTTTGCCATTACTAATGAGTTGAAGGCAGAGGCGCGAGCGCGGGGCGAGGATATTATTGACTTTGGTATGGGTAATCCTGATCAGCCAACGCCTGAGCATATTGTGGAAAAATTAGTGGAAGCAGCACGCCGTCCGAATACACATAGATATTCAACTTCTAAAGGAATCCCTCGGTTGCGTCAAGCGATTTCAAACTGGTATAAAAAGCGTTTTGATGTGGATTTAGACCCTGAAACTGAGGCGATTGTAACAATTGGCTCAAAAGAAGGGTTGGCAAATCTTGCGCAGGCGGTGGTTGGAAATGGTGATACAGTATTGGTGCCAAATCCTGCATATCCGATTCATCCTTATGGGTTTGTAATTGCGGGGGCTGATATACAACATGTGCCTTGTGGGCCAGATGATGATTTTTTTGCGGAGTTAGAGCGGTCAATCAAAAACACTTTTCCAAAGCCAAAAATGCTGGTGCTTAATTACCCCTCAAACCCGACTTCTGAGTGTGTAGAGCTGGAGTTTTTTGAGAAAGTAATTAAGGTTGCTAAGGAGCATAAAATTTGGGTGATTCAAGATTTGGCGTATGCAGATATTGTTTTTGACGGCTATATAGCGCCAAGTATTTTACAGGTGAAAGGCGCAAAAGAGATTGCTGTAGAATTTTTCTCATTATCTAAAAGTTACAATATGCCGGGGTGGCGTGTGGGCTTTATGGTTGGCAACCCGACTTTAGTAGGGGCATTGGCAAAGATTAAATCTTACTTAGATTATGGAATGTTCACGCCAATCCAAGTAGCAGCGATTGAGGCGTTGGAAGGTGACCAGACTTGTGTGCGAGAGATTTCTGATATGTATCAAGACAGACGCGATGTATTGTGTGAAGGGCTAAATTCTATTGGTTGGGAAGTAACGCCACCGAAGGCAACGATGTTTGTATGGGCAAAAATTCCTGAGTCTTATCAGGCGATGGGTTCACTAGAATTTACCAAAAAATTATTAGATGTAGCAAAAGTGGGTGTATCACCAGGTATTGGTTTTGGCGAATATGGCGACAAATATGTGCGTTTTGGATTAATTGAAAACAAGGATAGGACGCGCCAAGCAATACGGGGTATTCGTGAAATGTTTAAGCGAGATGGGGTGTCGTGAAATTTACCGCCGACGAATTTTCTAACTCAAAAAATAAGCGTTTAACGCTATTGGGGATGTCGGGTGTAGGTAAAACACATCTGTCCAAATTACTGTCTAAAGATGACAGTTGGTATCATTATTCTGGTGATTACCGTATTGGCGCTAAGTATTTGAATGACGCAATTTTAGGCAATATTAAACAAAAAGTCCGAGAAGATGAGTATTTGGCAGGGTTACTAGATAACGATGCAATTCTCATTGAAAATAACATGACTTTTGACAACCTGTCATCGGTGTCTAATTTTTTAGGGAAAATAGGCAACCCCGGACAAGGTGGATTGCCGATCGATGAATTTACCAAGCGTCAAGCTTTGCACTTAGAGGCTGAAACTAGGGCAATGTTAGATGTATCTAAATTTATTGAAAAATCTCAGGTACAAGGGTTTAATCATTTTATTAATGATGCGGGTGGCAGTTTGTGCGAATTGGATAATGAACACACCTATAAAATATTGGCTGAAAACACGCTAATTCTCTATATTAGAGCGAGTAAATGCAATGAGTCTGCACTGATTGAACGGGCACAAACACACCCAAAACCTTTGTATTATCAGCACGATTTTTTGCAGGCACAATTAGATATTTACCTACAAGAAAATCAATTTACCTATGTGGCACAAATTGACCCTGATGCATTTGTTGGTTGGATTTTTCCACACTTATTGGCACACCGTATACCTAAATATGAGGCTATTGCCAAACAATACGGTTACACCATCGACAGCGAAGATTTGTATCAATGTACCAGTGCTAATGAGGTGTTTGAACTGATTTATGAGGCGCTAGACTGATGCCACTCATTGCCCATTCAAATTTGCCATCTTTTAAGCGTCTTCAGCAAGAGGGTGAGGTTGTCTTGTCAAAAGATAGGGCAAATAGCCAGGTTATTCGTGAATTACATATTGGATTGTTGAATATGATGCCAGATGCGGCACTTGAGGCAACTGAACGACAATTTTTCCGCTTAATTGGACGCTCTAATCAAATTGCACAATTTTATTTACACCCATTTACTCTATCTTCGATTGAGCGAGGTGAAAAGGCACAAGCACATATTGACGCCCATTATCTTGATTTTAATGAGATTAAAACACAAGGCTTGGATGCGCTGATTGTTACTGGTGCACCGGTAAAAGAAGCCGACCTTGAAAAAGAGCCTTTTTATCAGCAACTCAAAGAAGTAATCGAGTGGTCGTATGATCATGTTACTTCAACGCTGTGTTCGTGCTTGGCAACCCACGCTGTGCTTGAATTTCGTTATGGGCAAAAACGCCAGCCGATGGAGAAGAAGTGCTGGGGAGTTTTCCCACATCAAGTACAGGATAGAATACATCCATTAGTGAATGATGTGAACACACAGTTTGATGTGCCACATTCACGCTACAATGAAATTTCAAAGGCGCAATTTGATAAGGCAGGCGTCAAAATATTAGCAGATAGTGAGATTGGTGCACATTTGTGTGTGAGTGAAGATTTACTTAGAATTGTATTCTTTCAAGGGCACCCAGAATACGATACCATCAGCCTACTGAAAGAATATAAACGCGAAGTAATTGCATATTTAGCAAAAATTCGTGATGATTATCCGCCATTCCCTGAACATTATTTATGCGTGCAAAGTAAAGCAATTTTGAATGAGTTTAAAACCAAAGTTTTGGTGGGCGATCTTCAAATTAGTGATTTTCCAGAAATATTGGTTGATCAAACCCTATGCAATACTTGGCAAAATACAAGTCTTGCTGTGATTAATAACTGGATTGGTTGCGTTTACCAAGTAACGCACGAAGAAGTAGGCAAGCCATTTATGGAGGGCACTGATCCAAATGACCCACTTGGTTTAAAGTAGTGCATTTAATTTCAAAACCACTGCTAAAGTGGTTTGACCAGTTTGGTCGTCATTCTTTGCCATGGCAAGCATCAAAAAATAACCCGATTAACCCTTATCATGTTTGGCTAAGTGAAATTATGTTGCAACAAACACAAGTTGCCACCGTGATTGATTATTTTAATAATTTTATTCGGCGTTTTCCCAATTTAACTGCACTCGCTAATGCCGATGAAGACGCTGTTTTAGCACAATGGGCAGGTTTGGGCTATTACGCTCGAGCGAGAAATTTGCATAAATGTGCCAAAATATTAACTGAACAATATCAAGGTGAATTTCCAAAAATTCTAAATGAAATGATTGCCTTGCCAGGTATCGGTGAATCAACTGCAGGCGCAATTTTATCCATCAGTTTCGGGCAAAATCACGCCATTTTAGATGGCAATGTTAAGCGCGTTTTGGCTCGCTATCACGAAGTCCAAGGACATTATGGACAAAGTGCAACGCTGAAAGAATTGTGGCATTTGGCAAGAAAGCATACACCCGACACTCGCAATGCCGACTATACACAAGCGATTATGGATTTGGGTGCGACTTTGTGTACACGGAGTAAACCTGATTGTGATCATTGCCCACTTGCACCGCATTGCCAAGCCAAAAAGCACGGCACACAAGGTGAATACCCCAATCCAAAACCTAAAAAAATTAAGCCAACTCACACAGTAGCAATGTTGATTTATCGCAATAAGAATGGCAATATTTATTTAGAAAAACGACCTGATAAAGGTATTTGGGGCGGACTATGGAGTCTTGTAGAGTGTGAAAATGAGACAAAAATCATCCATCAAACCATCAAAGATTTTGACACCAACGCCCACATACAACAGACCTTACCGATAATGAAGCATACTTTTACTCACTATCATTTGCTGATTACTCCGATTATTATTACCTGTTCAGACGCAAATAAAACCTTTCAATCAATTACTGAATTAAAAGTGGGTTTACCCGCACCTGTGAAAACAATTATTGGGCAATTAGATTAAAATACAGCCTATGAAACTAATTCACGGACTTCACAATTTAGAAAAGCAGCAAGGTTCTGTCGTTACTATCGGTAACTTTGACGGTGTGCATGCAGGGCATGAAAAAATTATTCTGCGTTTGATTAAAAAATCAAAAGCGTTAGGTGCCCCGTCTGTCCTTATCTCTTTTATGCCAACGCCACAAAGTTTTTTTAATCATCCGCAGGCATCACTCAGCAGTTTCAAGGAAAAACATAATTTATTGTCCAAATTAGGCTTGGACATACACCTGATTATTCGTTTTAATCAAGCATTTTCCCAATTAAAGGCACAGGATTTTGTGCAAACGGTTTTATTGGATAAATTAGCAATGAAACATTGTTTGGTTGGCGACGATTTCTGCTTTGGCAAAGACAGGGTGGGTGATTTTGAGTTATTAAAAACCTTGTCAAAAACCAACAGCTTTACCGTGGAAAAAACCCCAAGCATCTTGTGCGACAATCATCGTGTCAGCAGTTCAAAAATTCGTTCGCTACTAGAACAAGGCGAAATGCAGTCCGCATCACAAATGTTAGGGCGTGAATTTTCCATCGTTGGCAAAGTAATTCACGGATTCAAAAATGGTCGAAATATTGGTTTTCCTACTATTAACATCCCAATTAAACGCAAAATCAGCCCTGTTCACGGTATTTTTGCAGTAACAGCCGAATTAGATGGCAACATTCATCAAGGCGTGTGCAGTATTGGAAACCGCCCTATTATTGGTGGTGAAAAAACTTTATTAGAGGTATTTTTATTTGATTTTGATGAACAGGTTTATGGATTTGAAGTAAAAACCGTCTTTAAACACAAAATTAGAGACGAAAGGGATTTTGAGGATTTTGAGGCATTAAAACAACAAATTAAAATCGATGTTGAAGATGCAAAAAATTATTTTAAAAACCAATCTAATGTCTGACCCGCCATAAATGGCACAATCATATTATCGCCAAACTCAAATTCATCAGGCACAACCCACGCTTGTTTTTCCAGGGTAAGTGTCTTGGTATTGTGTGGCAAACCATAAAAATCTGCCCCAAATTTTGACGCAAACCCTTCTAATTTATCCATCGCACCTGCCTGGTCAAATGCTTGTGCGTATAACTCAATCGCATGGGGGGCTGAAAACACGCCCGCACAACCACAAGCAGATTCTTTATCGTGTTTAGCATGGGGGGCGGAGTCTGTGCCTAAGAAAAATTTAGGGTTGCCACTGGTTGCCACTTCAATTAATGCTTGTTGATGGGTGGCTCGTTTTAGAATGGGGAGGCAATAAAAATGAGGCTTGATACCACCCACTAACATATCATTGCGATTATTGAGCAGGTGCTGCGGGGTGATAGTGGCAGCGATTTTGTCGCTACTTTCACGCACGAAATCTACTGCATTTTTAGTGGTAATGTGTTCAAAGACAATTTTTAATTCGGGGAAATCGGCAACTACTTGATTTAAAACTTCATCAATAAACACCGCTTCACGGTCAAAAATATCCACTTCTTTGCGTGTTACTTCGCCGTGTAATAACAATGGCATACCCACTTTTTGCATTGTTTCTAATGCGGAATAAATATTCTTAATATCAGTAACACCGCTGTCAGAATTCGTCGTTGCTCCCGCAGGATATAATTTCGCCGCCACAACATCGCCCGCAATTGCCGCTTGAATATCCGCACCAGTCGTGTTATCTGTTAAATACAAAACCATCAACGGTTGAAAATCGCTACCTGTCGGCAACGCCGCCAAAATCTCATCTTGATAAGCCTGTGCCTGCATTGCATTGGTTACAGGTGGATTGAGATTAGGCATAATAATTGCCCGCCCCATCTGTGCTGCCGTCATCCCCACTACAGATTTTAACGCCTCTCCACTACGAACATGCAGATGCCAATCGTCTGGCTGAATTATTGTTATTGTTTTATTTTTCATTTGTTCAAAAATTGCTATTTTCTGTCTATATTATTTTAAAGTGTTCAAAAAATGGGGTTTTCTTTACATATTATTTTAAAGTGTTCAAAAAATGGGGTTTTCTTTACATATTATTTTAAAGTGCGCTTTTTTCTTTCATATTTTCTATATGAGACAACAAGTCAATGAGCTGGTGATTTAGGTAATAATTGTCACGACCAAGTTTGTGTTTGATCAACAAACCTTCTTGTGTTAATTCACCCAAATAACGAGCCGCCGTTACCCTTGAAACATTTAAATCTTCTTGTAAGAAAGAAATTTTAGTATAAGGGTGTTTAAATAAATTGTTGATTAATTCTTGTGAGTAAAGTTTAGGCAGTTTGTTGCGTATGTTTTCTTTATATTCTTGCTGTAATTTTTTAATATCATTAACCAAAGTCAAACTATTTTTAGCGGTTCTAGCAACACCATTAAGCATAAATATCACCCAATCTTGCCAAGCACCGCCTTCACGAACATCTTGCAATAAACGATAATAATCATCTTTATTATGATTAATGTAACGACTTAGATACAAAACGGGCATATCTAATAACTTTTGTTGCATTAAATAAATAATATTGATAATCCGCCCAATGCGTCCATTGCCATCATAAAATGGATGTATGCTTTCAAACTGGTGATGAATAATTGCCATTTTTATCAACGGATCCATCTCATCTTCAGTATTAATAAATTGCTCTAAATCACTCAATAACCCTGACAATTCTGCTGGCTCTGGAGGGGTATAGACTACCTTTTGAGTGTCTTCATTTTTTAAAACCGTGCCTGTTTGCACTCTCACGCCCGCATCATTACCTTTGATAATTTTCTGTGCACTGGTAATAGTCCTAACTGTAATTAAATTATTCTCTTTCAGTTCTTCTTGAAAAAAACGCAAAGAATTGACATAGTTTTCAACTTCTTTTGCGGCTGCGTTAATCAAATTAGGTTGCAACCTGTACTTATAAATCTCATCTTGGGTGGTAATTATATTTTCAATCTCAGAACTGTCCCGTGCCTCTTGCAAAGACAAACTGTCAATTAAAATTGCAGGATTTGGCATACTTTGACACAAGCCCTTGAGTTCACCTAGATAACGATGTGCTTGCCCCAACGCCTTAAGGATGGCTACTGTTTCAAAATCATTTTTTAAAATGTCGTCAATATAATACACTTTTTTATTTATGTTTTTAAAATGCTGATTTTATATGTATTTCATAATAAAGTGTTCAAAAATCTATATTTTTGAACACTTTATAGATAGCCCCCAATATTCTTTTATTTTTAGCACCTGTTACCGATGGTAAATTTGATGGCTTGCCATCCAAGGTTTGTTTGGCAAAAAAAGCAAAAGCCGCTGCCTCGACATAATCCACATGCACCCCTAACTCATTCGTTAACATTACTTCACTGTCAGGATTTTGATAATCTAAGCGCTCGGCTAACAATAAATTATGCACACCACCACCACATAAATACACATTACTGTCCACAGGAATATTGTCAGAAATCGACATTACTGTTAATTCTATTAGTGTCCTTTGTACATCTTCTGGTAATTCGTTACCCCTTAAATAGCGCGATAACCATTCTAAATTAAAATATTCTGGGCCTGTGCTTTTTGGGTAAGATTGTTGAAAATACTCATCGGCAAGCAGTGCATTTAATAAAGTTGCATCAACTATACCTGTGCGTGACCACAGCCCATCATGGTCATAATCTAAATTCTTGTGTTTTTTAATCCAATTGTCTAAAAGTGTGTTGGCAGGGCCAGTATCAAAGCCGATGACTTCATTATTTTTAACAATCGTCACATTAGCAATACCGCCTAAATTAACCACCACACCGTCTTTACCATCCAATAAATACTGATGATAAAACGGCGTAAGTGGCGCACCTTGTCCACCCGCAGCCACATCTTGCATACGAAAATCAGCCACGGTAGTGATACCTGTTTGTTCGGCAATTAAAGCACCATGCCCAATTTGCATCGAATACGCACCGCCTTGATGAAATATGGTTTGTCCGTGTGAACCGATGGCTGTGATGTCGTCGGCTTTTAACCCCGATTGTTGTAACAAAGTATTTGCCACATTAGCAAAATAAGTAGATACTTGAATATCAATATTAGCAAGATTTTCTAAAGAAGTTTGTGCATTTTGCGTTAGTTCTAATAGGCTTTGCTTCAACGCATCTGAATACGGCATATAGGCACTTGCCAATATTTTCCCGTTCAACTCATCAACAATAGCCCCGTCAACACCATCCATGCTGGTGCCTGACATCAAGCCAATATAATTAGCCATGGCAGTTTTTGTATTTTTTGCCCGAACCACAAGGGCATGGGTCATTACGACCGATTTTTTCGCTACTGCGTTGGAAGGTTTGTGAATTATCAACGGCATTGTTTGGCGTTCCTGCCATGCCTGCCACTGTCATTTCTTCGTGTTCTGCGTGCATTTCTGTATTGTCTTGTTGTTCTACATCATCGGCATTGGTTTGGGCGTCGATACTGACGCTTGATAAGGCTTTGACAATCTCAACATTAATGGTGTCTAGCAATATCTCAAACATTTCAAAAGATTCTTTTTTGTATTCTTGAGTTGGATTTTTCTGTGCATAGCCACGCAAATTCACACTTTGGCGCAAATAATCCATCGCCGCAAGATGTTCTTTCCAAAAATGGTCTAAGGTTTGCAACATCACAGCTTTTTCAAAACCACGCATCTGTTCGGCGCCAACAACCACTTCTTTTTGGTCACAAATATAAGCCAAACCTTGGTCAATTCTTGACCCCAATTCGTCAATATCAACGCCCTCATCTAACCATTCTTGCAATGGGAAATCTGCCATATAATCTGCTTTTAAAGCATTATGCAACCCTTCAACATCCCAATCTTCTTCCAGTTGTGCCGCTGAAATATACCCGCCAAATAAATTGCTTACCACTGTTGTACGCATTGTAATAAATCTATTTTGCACATTGTCGGTGCTCATCAATTCATCACGCACTCCATAAATCACTTTTCGTTGGTCATTTGACACATCATCATATTCTAAAAGGTTTTTACGGGAATCGTAGTTCATTCCTTCAACTTTTTTCTGAGCATTTTCAATCGCACGATTGACCATTTTGTGTTCAATCGCCTCGCCTTTTTCCATGCCCAAGCGTTGCATCATCGCTGCCATTTTTTCACTGGCAAAAATACGCATTAAATTATCTTCTAACGACAAATAAAAACGCGTTGAGCCGACATCACCTTGACGACCAGAACGCCCACGCAATTGGTTGTCCACACGACGCGATTCATTTCGTTCGGTACCGACAATATGCAAACCACCTGCTTTCAAAACAGCGTCATGTTGTATCAGCCACTCGGCTTTATCCATATCCGTTGCGTCTTCGCCCAATCGCCCACCAAGCACAATATCCGTGCCTCGTCCTGCCATATTGGTTGCGATTGTTACTGCTCTAATACTGCCTGCATTGGCAATAATTTGCGCTTCGCGTTCATGTTGTTTGGCGTTTAAAACTTCGTGTTTAACCCCTCTCTTTGTCAATAATTCTGAAATTGCCTCGGAATTTTCGATGCTACTGGTGCCGACTAAAACGGGCTGCCCCGTCTTTTGACACGCTTCCACATCTTTAGCAATTGCCTCTAATTTTTCATCCAAAGTTAGATAAATTTGGTCCGACATATCATCTCGTGATGAAATTTTATTCGGTGGCACAACGATGGTTTCTAAGTTGTAAATCGCTTGAAATTCAACCGCTTCTGTGTCTGCTGTCCCCGTCATACCCGAGAGTTTATTGTAAAGTCTGAAATAATTTTGAAAGGTAATCGAGGCTAAAGTCTGATTTTCTTTCTTGATGCTTACGCCTTCTTTAGCCTCAATCGCCTGATGCAAACCCTCTGACCAACGACGACCCGGCATGGTTCTACCCGTAAATTCATCAACAATCACAACCTCATCGCCGTCAATAATATAATGGTCATCCTTGTGAAAAAGCACATGTGCACGCAATGCTGAATTAATGTGCTGCATCAATAAAATATTACTGGCATCGTACAAACTTGCGCCTTCCGACAAAACGCCAGCGTCAATTAACAAATCTTCTGCCTTGGTATGCCCATCATCGGTCAAAAATACTTGCTTATTTTTCTCATCAACGGTGTAATCACCTGGCGTTTCAACAACCACCTCTTTACCTTCGCCCGTCTCAGTTTGCTTGGTAAATTGTGGAATCATTTGATTGACCCCGTGATAAACCTCGGAATAATCATCAGCTGGACCAGAAATAATCAGCGGCGTTCTCGCCTCGTCAATCAAAATAGAATCTACCTCATCGATAATGGCAAAATTGAGTTCTCGTTGAGTCTTCTGCTCGGTCGTAAACGCCATATTATCACGCAAATAATCAAAGCCTAATTCATTATTTGTGGCATAAACGATGTCGCAGTCATAAGCTTCTTTTTTGCCTTCTGGCGGCATATCCGAGGTAATAATACCAACGCTCAAACCCAAAAATTCAAATACTTTGCCCATCCATTCAGCGTCTCGTCTTGCCAAATAATCGTTCACAGTTACTACATGCACGCCTTTATCGGTCAATGCATTTAAGTAAGCGGGCAAAGTTGCCACTAAGGTTTTACCCTCACCCGTGCCCATTTCTGCGATATTACCATCGTGCAAAACCATGCCGCCCACCATTTGCACATCGTGATGTCTAAGCGCCAAAACTCGAACACTCGCCTCACGAACCACGGCAAACGCTTCGGGTAACAAGGTATCCAAAGTCTCTTGATTTTTAAGTCTTTGCTTAAATTCTTGGGTCTTGGCAGTCAACGCCATATCGTTTAATGCTTGCAACGCAGGCTCAAATGCATTAATACTCTCAACCACTTTGCTGAGTTTTTTAACCAATCGGTCATTGCGAGAGCCAACAATTTTGGCAGCTAATTTATTTACAATATTCATTAATCTTATTTAAAATAGGGTTTTAATAATAGTTCTATTTTACGCACAGATAACTGTTTTATCCTGTTTTTGTCAATTTTAAGGTAATTAATGTCGAAAAAAATCACAAATTTAGCGAATTTCTCCCCAAAAGGTGCATTGGGACAACTATTTGTACAAGCAAGAATATTGAACGAACTGAATGAACAATTAGCAGAATATTTACCTGATGCTTTTAAATCTCTATCTTTATGCACAATTAATGAAAAGACTGCCACCTTTGTTACCAGTAACCAAGCGTTAGTTTTTCGCGCGCAACAACAATCTAATATCTTGTTAGCCGCACTCAAACAAGTGGAGTCCCTCGCAGAAATTGAAAAAGTGGCTGTCAAGGTTGATTTAAAAGAATAGAAAAAAATTATATTATTTAACGCTGATATACATTATAATTATCGGGTTTTTATATTCAATAATATTCACAAAGGAATAATAATCTTATGTCAGAGCAAACAATAGACCTTAAGAAAAGACGCTTTCTAACCCAAGCTACAAGCGTAGTTGGTGTAGTTGGCGTTGGTTTCGTAGCCGTCCCGTTTCTATCCTCATGGATGCCTTCAGCACGAGCAAAAGCAGCAGGTGCACCCGTTGATGTTGATATTACCAAATTAGAATCTGGGCAATTAGTGCGTGTTCTATGGCGCAAAAAGCCTGTTTGGATTTTCAGACGCGATACACAAACATTAGCAACCCTTGCAACTTTAGATGGTGAATTAGCTGATCCGAACAGCACGGGCAATTCAAAGTCAAATCAACCGACTTATATTACTGAAAACCATCGTGCTATTAAAGCAGAAATTGCCGTTATCGTTGGTGTTTGTACTCACTTAGGCTGCTCACCAACTTACCGCCCAGAATTAGGGGCGGCTGATTTAGGTGGTGACTCCTGGAAAGGTGGCTTCTACTGCCCATGTCATGGCTCTAAATTTGACTTAGCAGGTCGTGTTTATGCAGGCGTTCCAGCACCAACTAACTTGGTGGTTCCACCTTATCATTTCGTCACTGACTCGTTAATTCGACTTGGTGTTGATCCAAAAACAGCTTAAAGGAGTAAATCATGGACAATAATAAAAACTGGATTGATCAAAGATTCCCACTCACTAAAGTTTGGAACGAACATTTAGCGGAATATTACACACCCAGAAACTTTAACTTTTGGTACTTCTTTGGCTCGTTGGCTATGTTGGTACTGGTTATGCAAATTGTTACAGGTATTTTCTTAACGATGCACTTTAAACCCGATGCAGCTAACGCTTTTGCTTCGGTTGAATATATTATGCGTGATGTGGACTGGGGCTGGCTCATTCGCTATTTGCATTCAACAGGTGCTTCGGCGTTTTTCGTTGTGATTTACTTACACATGTATCGTGGACTGTTATACGGCTCCTATAAGTCACCACGAGAGTTAATTTGGATTTTAGGTATGATTCTTTACATAGCCTTAATGGCTGAGGCCTTTATGGGTTATGTTTTACCATGGGGTCAAATGTCTTATTGGGGTGCGCAAGTTATTATTTCATTGTTCGGCTCTGTGCCATTCATTGGTCCCGACTTATTAGTATGGATCTTGGGTGACTACGCTGTTGGCGACCCAGCACTTAACCGCTTCTTCTCACTACATGTGATTGCATTGCCACTTATCTTAGTTGTATTGGTATTCTTACACATCGTTGCCTTGCACACTGTGGGTTCAAACAACCCTGATGGCGTTGAGATTAAAAAGAATAAAGACAAGGATGGTATTCCAAAAGATGGTATTCCGTTTCACCCGTACTACAGTGTTAAAGACATTGTGGGAGTCGTGGTGTTCTTAATGATTTTCTCAGCAGTTGTGTTCTTTGCACCCGCAATGAATGGCTATTTCTTAGAGCATGCCAACTTTATTGAGGCAAACCCATTAAAAACCCCTGACCACATTGCACCACTTTGGTACCTAACACCTTTCTACTCAGTATTAAGAGCAATCCCACCAATGTTTGGCTCGCAATTCCCAGGCGTTGTGGGTATGTTTGCAGCATTATTAATTCTATTGGCATTGCCGTGGTTAGATCGCTCTAAAGTTAAATCAATCAGATACCGTTCAGCACCATACAAATATGCGTTAGGCATTTTTGTAGTTAGCTTTATCTACTTGGGTTATCTTGGCATGCAACCAGTAACACCTATGAATGCCCTGTTAGCACGCGTTTTCACTGTGCTTTACTTTGGCTTCTTTATTTTAATGCCGTGGTTCACTTCGATTGGAAAGACCAAAGAAGTGCCAGCAAGAGTAACGGGGAAATAAGATGAAAAAATTACTAACAATAACAGCGTCTGTTTTAGCAGGTTTAACAATTTCATTCAGCGTATTGGCAGGTGGTGGTGCAAAATTAGACCACGCAAACACCGACATCAATGACCAAAAATCACTACAAAATGGTGCTGGATTATTTATGAATTACTGTTCTGGTTGCCACTCAATTTCATTTATGCGTTACAACCGCATCGGTAAAGACTTAAACCTTACTAATGACTATGTTGAGAAAAACCTAATGTTCAGCGGCAAGAAGATTGGTGACAAAGTAGTTGCGCCAATGTCGAAAAAAGGTGCAGAAGCCTGGTTTGGCACAACACCACCAGATTTATCTTTAGTGGCTCGCTCAAAAGGTGCAGACTGGATTTACACCTACTTGCGTGGTTTCTACGAAGACAAGTCTCGCCCATTTGGTGTCAATAACCATGTCTTAGAAAACGCCTCTATGCCCGATGTTTTATGGGAACTTAAAAAGACTAAATCAGAAGAGGATTTCAACAGTGATGTTAGAGACATTACCAACTTTTTAGACTATGTCAGTGAACCTGCTAAATTGGTGCGTGTTGATTTGGGCTACAAAGTAATGGGCTTTTTATTCATCTTATTCATCCTTTCTTATTTATTGAAAAAAGAATATTGGAAAGATGTGAAATATGGAAAATGGCGCGCTAAAGACTAATTACTTTATTTTCTGATACAATAAAACAGTGCCCTAATATAAGTGCACTGTTTTTTTTATTTTCTAAGGACAATTATTATGAATAAACCAAATCCATCCTCAACCATTCTTTATTCTGCTGACAACGAAATGGAGTCACATGTAGTACGCTTTATTATGGCAGAGAAAAATATTGAAAGAGAAGTTGTTACCATAGAAGACGACAAAATGCCTGAAGAAATCTTGGAGCTCAGCCCTTCTGAATCATTACCAACTTTATTCGATCGTGGTATTGTCTTATATGATCTTTCTGTCATTATGGAATACTTAGATGAGCGCTTCCCATTCCCACCACTATTGCCCGTTGACCCAATTGAAAAATCAGAAAAGCGATTACTTATCTTTAGGTTTACACGCGTGGCAGGAAGCTGGTTTGAATTAGCTAAAACCATTAAGTCAGGTGGAAAAGAATCGGCTAAAGCTAGAAAAATCCTTAAAAGTAGCCTGATTGAATTGGTGCCTTTATTTGAATACAAACCTTTCTTTAAGAGTGACGATATGACAATTGTTGATGCGTGTTTAGCTGCATTATTATGGCGCTTAAAAGACCTTGATATTGAATTAGGTGCACAAGGTAAAGCTGTCAATGACTATGGCAAGCGTTTATTTGCAAGAGACAGCTTCAAAGAAAGCTTGACTGACTGCGAAAAAGAGCTTAACTAATCCAGTCGTGACTTCTGTCGCACCTTACTTAATGAGAGCCTACCATCAATGGATGGAAGACTCTGGGCTCACGCCACATATCTTAGTAGATTGTTCAAAGTCAGAAGTTACTGTGCCTAAAGCCTTTATCCAGCAAGGAAAAATTGTACTCAATATTGCCAGTCAGGCAACCAGTCATTTAGTAATCAACAACGAGTCTATCTCATTTAAAGCACGCTTTGAAGGAAAGTCTCAAGATATTTTTGTCCCTACTAATACAGTATTGACAATTTATGCCGCTGAAAATGGCGAAGGTATGTTTTTTGAAAATGACAATTTACCAGTCGCAGAAACAGAAAAAAAACCGACACTAAAAATATTAGATTAACGCTGTCACTTTGGCGTTGAAGTCGCCTAACTTACTCTTATTAAAAGTAACCACCTCAATATCTGTATAAGCACTTAACGCCTGTGCATTACCCAAATTATTCGGAGTTATCTGGTTCAATACTAACATTACAATCGTAAGGTTGCATTTTTTTACAGCCGCTATTGTCAGTAATGATTGATTGATCGCCCCCAACTCATCTTTCACCACAATCACCACTGGCAACCCCAGTGCTGTTGCAAAATCACTATTTAAAGCATGTTCTGCAATTGGAGAATAAAACCCACCAGCCCCTTCAATCACCACAAAATCATCATCATTAGTCGGTTGCACTGCTTGCACTAAATCCTGCAAACTCACACTAACGCCTTGCTCTGCACTGGCTTTTTCGCCGCTCACACATGCTGCAAATTTAAAGGGGCAAACGATATCAATTGACTCTAGATTTACACAGGCATCATTTAACAACACCGCATCTTTTGCCACCAAATCATTACCACAGTCGCTTTCAATCGGTTTTCTGGCGACGACCGTATATTTTTCATTCAATATTTGAATCAGATGGCAAGCAACAAATGTTTTTCCCACATCAGTGCCCGAACCGCTTATAAATAGACCTTTCATGGTTGCTAATTTTAACAGCAAAAATGTATAATAACACCTATGCATAAAAATCTTAAAACTGAGTTCTGCGGACTCAAACTCGATTCACCAATTATCCTGCTTTCGGGCTGTGTCGGCTTCGGCGAAGAATATACCCGTATCCAAGGATTTTCCAATACCGATGTCGGTGCAATTTGCTTAAAAGGTACAACCCTAGAGCCTCGTCTTGGCAACATTCCACACCGAATTTGCGAAACCCCCGAAGGGATGATTAACGCCATCGGCTTACAAAACCCAGGGGCAGATGCGGTAATTAACGACATTATGCCGAATTTAGACAAAACAGAAACTCGCTTTATCATTAACATTTCAGGCTCAAGTGTGGAAGAATATGGCGAAATTGCCAAGCACTTTGACAACACCGATATTGACGCCATAGAAATCAATATCTCTTGTCCGAATGTCAAAGAGGGTGGCGTGGCGTTTGGCAATGACCCTGATATGTCATATCGTGTGGTTGAACTTTGTCGAAAAAATACTACGAAACCCATTATCACCAAACTCTCGCCCAATCAAACTGACATCGGTAACAGTGCACAACGCTGTATTGATGCAGGCACTGATGGTTTAGCCGTGATTAACACACTGATGGGCATGGGCATTGACATCAACACCCGTAAGCCAATTATTGGCAACAATCAAGGGGGTTTATCAGGTCCTGCAATTAAACCTGTTGCCCTACTAAAGGTGCATCAAGTATATCAAGTGAGTAAACACCATGATGTACCGATTATCGGACAGGGTGGGATTGTGACAGCAGAAGATGCGATTGAGTTTATTATTGCCGGTGCGGCGACTATTGGCGTAGGCACGGCATTGTTCTACGACCCGTTAGTTTGTCCAAAAATTAACAAGGGTATTAGCCAATATTTGTTAGACAATAACTTAAACAGTGTCAATGAACTTGTCGGCACTATAGACCTTAACTCTGCCGTTTCGCAATGCGCTACTGGCTCAAAATAGACAGCTATGAATACAGAATACAACATTCAAGAAATTGAGAAAAAAGCACAAAAATATTGGCATGAAAACAAATCCTTTGAAGTCGTAGAAGACAATTCCAAAGAAAAATTTTACTGTCTGAGTATGTTTCCATACCCGTCAGGGCGCTTGCATATGGGGCATGTGCGTAATTATTCTATCGGCGATGTGATTTCTCGTTATCAAAAAATGCAAGGCAAAAATGTTCTGCAACCAATCGGCTGGGATGCTTTCGGCTTGCCTGCTGAAAACGCTGCTTTGAAAAACAAAGTGCCGCCTGCAAAGTGGACTTTTGAGAATATTGACTATATGAAAAAACAACTTTCTGAGTTGGGTTTTGGCTACGATTGGTCGCGTGAATTGGCAACTTGCCACCCAGAATATTACCGCTGGGAACAATGGCTATTCGTCAAATTATTTAAAAAAGGCTTGGTTTATAAGAAAAATGCCATCGTTAATTGGGACCCTGTAGATCAAACGGTATTGGCAAATGAACAGGTGATTGACGGGAGAGGATGGCGTTCTGATGCATTGATTGAGAAAAAAGAAATCTCGCAATGGTTTATGCGTATCACCGATTATGCCGATGAATTATTGACCTCTTTAGACGATTTAAAAGGCTGGCCTGATGCGGTTAAAACTATGCAAAAAAACTGGATTGGTAAATCAGTCGGGCTAGAAATTGACTTTAAAAGAGGCGATGACGACACCCTCAGAGTCTATACCACTCGCCCCGATACCTTGATGGGTGTTACTTATTTGGCGGTTGCCGCTGAACATCCACTCGCACTTGAGGCGGGCAAAGCCAGTGCGGATGTTCAAGTTTTCCTGGATGAATGCAAATTGATGGAAACCACCGAAGCAGCGATGGAAACCATGGAAAAAAAGGGCGTTGATTCGGGTTTAAAATGCACGCATCCAATCACGGGCAAAGAGGTTTCAATTTGGATTGCTAACTTCGTGTTAATGGGCTACGGCACAGGGGCAGTGATGAGCGTGCCTGCACACGATGAGCGTGATTATGAATTTGCCAAAAAATATAACATTGACATAGTTCAAGTTATTGATAAAGAAAGTAATGTTGAAGAAACAGCCATTACCGACAAAGGCATTTTATTTAACTCTGGTGAATTTGATGGTTTGGATTTCAACCAAGCTTTTGACGCCATCGCCAATAAACTTGAAAATGACAATTTAGGCAGTAAAAAAACCAACTATCGCCTACGCGACTGGGGTGTTTCACGCCAACGCTACTGGGGCTGTCCCATTCCAATTGTTAATTGCCCAAGTTGTGGCTCGGTTGCCGTTTCAGAAGAGAATTTACCCGTTACCTTGCCAACAGAAGTTACTTTTGACGGTGTCGGTTCACCGATTAAAAAAATGCCAGAATTCTACGAAACCACTTGTCCAAATTGTGGCGAAGCAGCAGAACGAGAAACCGATACTTTCGATACTTTCTTTGAATCCTCGTGGTATTTCGCCCGCTACGCCTGCAAAGATAATAACAACGCAATGCTCGATGAGCGTGCCAATTACTGGCTCGGCAATGGCGGTGTGGACCAGTATATTGGCGGCATTGAACACGCTATTTTGCACTTATTATATGCCCGATTTTTTAACAAATTATTGCGTGATGAAGGTCTCACCGATAACAGCGAGCCATTCAAAAATCTGCTCACGCAAGGAATGGTGCTAAAAGATGGCGCAAAAATGAGTAAATCAAAAGGCAACACCGTTGACCCACAAGAAATGATTAAAAAATACGGCGCTGATACTGTGCGTCTCTTCATTCTCTTCGCCGCACCGCCAACCCAAGATTTAGAGTGGAGCGATTCTGGCTTAGAAGGTGCACATCGCTTTGTTAACAAGGTTTATCGTTTAGTCGAAAATTTCATCAATGACAAAGTAAACAACCCTGTCGGCACTTTGGAAAACCTCAGTAAAGACCAAAAAGACATTCGCCACAAGGTTTACCAAACCCTAAAAAAAATCACCGACGATATGAATCGCAGACATCTGTTCAACACCGTCATCGCCGCCCTAATGGAGCTCAGCAACAGCCTAACAAAATTCACAGCCACTGATGAAGCGACAATGGCAGTCCGTCAAGAAGCGTTAACCATTATGCTCAAAACCCTCAGTCCAATCGCCCCTCACCTCTGCCACCACCTCTGGCAAGCGCTCGGTAATACCACCGCCATTATCAACGAACCTTGGCCAACTATTGACGAAACCGCCCTCGCCCAAGACGAAGTGCAAATCATCGTTCAAGTCAACGGTAAACTCCGTGCCAAGCTAATGCTTGATGCTACCCTAGACAAATCTGAAGTTGAGACACAAGCCTTAGCCGATGAAAATGTTACTAAATTCACCGCAGGTAAAAACATTGTTAAAGTAATCGTAGTGCCAAACAAATTGGTTAATATTGTAGTGAAATAACCCCCTAAAAATAGAGTTGTGTAATTACATAAATAATACTATAATAGCATTTATAGACATAAATATGATATTACTAACACTATGGGATTACTTATAATACCTTCAAAAGCACAGAAACAGATAGCAGAAAACCTGCGCTTACAGCGTTTACAAATGAACTTAACTCAAGAAGGATTAGCCAAACGAGCGGGCGTGTCTTTGGCGACGCTACGCAAATTTGAACAACAGGGGGTTATTTCTTTAGAATCGTTTTTGAAATTACAAATGTCGCTTGGTAAGTTAGCTGATATTTTAAAAGCAACGGAGATAAAAAAAACAGAATTTACCTCTATTGATGAAGTCCTAAAAAAAGACAAGCCCACTCGCAAGAGAGGATCACGCAAATGATTCAACTCAAAACAACGAAAGAAATAAAAGTAGGCATTAGGTTGCTGAAATGAGTATGCAAAGTGCTATCAGGTTAGTGTCGCTAATATTAATTTAATCGGAAGAAAACTAAGGTTTTAACATCTGTAAAAGTAATTATTAATACAACTTATTTAAATCGAAACTGACACACCAAAACCAACTAAAGCACTGACGGCAATAACAGTCATAATGCTGATTTTAAAGCGGAATAATGCGATGAATGCGGTTAAGGTGATGATGAGGGCTATCCAGTCAACTTGTTGATTGTGATATAGGGTTGCTAGGGCGAAGAAGACGGCTAAGTTGACGATAACACCAACTACGGCGGCGGTAACGGCAGATAGGGGTGCGCTGAATTTTAGGTCGCCCCGAGTGGCTTCGATGCCTGGCCCGCCGAGGAAGATGAACAGGAATGAGGGGAGAAAGGTAAAGAAGGTGGCGACGGATGCACCGATGAAACCTGCTAATAGCATTTGGTCGGGACCGAAGATTTCTTTGGCAGTGGCGCCGACGAAGCCGACAAATGCGACGACCATAATTAAGGGGCCTGGGGTGGTTTCACCGAGGGCAAGGCCGTCCATCATTTGGGTGGCAGTTAGCCAGTGGTATTGGTCAACGCCACCTTGGTAGATGTAGGGAAGGACAGCATAGGCACCGCCGAAGGTGACTAAAGCGGCTTTAGTGAAAAATTCGCCCATTGTGTGGAGGGTGGGGTTGTCTAATGCATAAAAGACTGCAAACCCAAGTGCGGTGCCGATGGTGGCAAAGCTGATTAGGCGTGACCATTTGAATTTGGCGTGATCGGGAATGGGGGTGTCATCATCGATTAGGGCTGGGCCGTAGTTGCCTTTGTTATTACTGTGGTGGCTACCCCCTTGGAAGGTATTAGGGGAAATTCTGGAGCCGATGTAGCCGATGAGGATAGCGATGAGAACGATATAAGGAAATGGGATAGAGAATTGAAAGATGGCGATAAAGGCTAAGATAGCTAGTATTTTTAAGATATTGTTAGATAGGGCTTTGCTACCGATACGATAAGCAGCGAATAGCACGATGGCGGTTACTGCGGGCTTGATACCATATAAAATTCCTGATACTGCACTCATATCGCCATAGGTTAAATATATCCAAGTTAATGCGCTTAAAATAAATAAAGAAGGTAGGACAAATAATATGCCTGCCACTAATCCGCCACCCACGCCGAACATAAGCCAGCCGATATAAGTTGCCAGTTGTTGTGCTTCTGGGCCAGGTAATACCATGGTGTAATTGAGTGCATGGAGGAAACGATGTTCGGAAATCCAGCGGCGTTTTTCTACTAATTCTTGGTGCATCATGGAGATTTGACCAGCGGGGCCGCCAAAACTAATGAAGCCAAGTTTGAGCCAGTATAAAAAGAATTGGGCGAAGGTTGGTCTTAAAGGGGTGTTCATTGAATTATTACCTTAATGTAAAGATTTTATTTTAGACAAAAAAAACCCGACTTGTGTCGGGTTTTTAACAATATACTTTAGAGATTATTTATTTTTGATCATCTTGTGAATAATTGGATATAAGATAACTTCCATTGCTAAGCCCATCTTATTGCCTGGCACTACAATTGTGTTGCGTCTGGACATAAACGAACCTTCAATCATCGCTTTAACTCGTACAAAATCAACGGGTGTTTTTGTTAAATCATTGAAACGAATAACCACAAGTGACTCGTCTGGTGTGGGTATGTCACGGGTGATAAAAGGGTTAGAAGTATCTACTGTAGCAATACGCTGAAAGTTGATATCCGTTTGTGAAAATTGCGGGGCAATGTAATTAATATAATCGGGCATTCTGCGTAAAATTGTATCAACGGTATCTTCTGCTGAATAGCCTCGTTCTGCGTTATCACGATGAATTTTTTGAATCCACTCAAGGTTTACACTTGGAACAACACCGACTTTTAAATCGCCGTATTGTGCCATATCTACGCCATCTGCAACGACTGCACCGTGCAAACCTTCATAGAATAATAAATCTGTACCTGCACCGACTTTTTCCCAAGGGGTGAATTCACCTGGGTTTAAATCAGAGCCTAATTTTGCATTGTGTTCAACTGCTTCTTCGTCAGAGTGGATGTAGTAACGACGGTCGCATTCGCCTGTTGTGCCATAATCTTTGAAAGTTTTTTCAATTTTGTGAAATTCATTTGCGTCTGGACCGAAGTGTGAGAAGTTTTTGTTGCCTTTTTCTTCCTCTGCTGCTACTGCAACTTTCATTGCTGCACGATCATATTTGTGATAACTGTCACCTTCAACGATTAATGGTTTGATATTTTCTTTACTAAAAATGTGCTCAAATGCACGCTTTACAAAAGTAGTGCCTGCACCTGATGAGCCTGTAACTACTACTACTGGATGTTTCTTTGACATATTATTTTCTCCTGGTATAAATAAGTTTAAAAATCTAAATTATCAACTGATAAGGCATTTTCTTCAATAAAGTTTCTTCGTGGCTCTACTTCGTCGCCCATCAAAGTGGTGAAAACTTCGTCTGCGGCAATCGCATCTTCAATCTTCACTTTTAATAAAATTCTGTTTTCTTGATTCATGGTTGTTTCCCATAATTGTTCTGGATTCATTTCACCCAAACCTTTGTAGCGTTGGAAACTTTGACCTTTTTTGGCATCATCCATCAAGAATTTTACAACTTCTGAAAAACTCCTTACCGCAACGCTTTTTTCTTTTTTCTCAACAAAAGACTCTTTGGTAATCATACTTTCCACGCCTTCTACGAATTTTCTAATTGCATTATAATCTGCGGAATCAAAAAATCCTGCACCCAGTTTATCAACATCGGTATCAACGCCATAAACAGATAAAGTATGTTGAATTTCACCTAGACTTTCGTTAAAAACAACGGTGTGTTTTGATGCTGGGGATAAATCGTGTGCCAAAATTTGTTTTAATTCTACAATCCAAGCGTTTACTTTTACTGTGTCTTTTAAATCTTTTAATGGGCTTGCTTTAGCGATAGCGTGTAATAAAACTGAGTTTATTTTTTTTGATAATTTATCGATAACCATATTAATTTGATGATATTCTTTAAATGCTGATTCTAAGGCAATGCCTGAAATTGCAGGGGCTTGTTTATTTGAAAATACATTAGCACCACTGATGGCTTCTTGTAATAAATATTCATTGAGTTCCGCATCGTCTTTTAAATATTGTTCTTGCTTGCCTTTTTTGATTTTGTACAACGGTGGTTGAGCGATGTATAAATAGCCTTTTTCAATCAACTCGGGTAAATAACGATAGAAGAATGTTAATAACAAAGTGCGAATGTGTGCACCATCAACATCGGCGTCGGTCATAATCACAATTTTGTGATAACGCAATTTTTCAATGTTGTATTCTTCTTTACCGATGCCACAACCAAGTGCGGTAATTAAAGTACCCACTTCGGCAGAACCGAGCATTTTTTCAAAGCGGGCTTTTTCAACATTGAGGATTTTACCCTTGAGTGGTAAAATTGCTTGGGTGCGACGATCACGGCCTTGCTTAGCAGAACCCCCCGCAGAATCACCCTCCACGAGGAAAATTTCACTCTCAGCGGGGTCTTTTGTTTGGCAATCGCTCAATTTTCCCGGTAAACCGGCGATATCGAGTGCCCCCTTACGACGGGTCATCTCTCTGGCTTTTCGGGCTGCATTGCGAGCTCTCGAAGCGTCTAAAATCTTACCAACGATAATTTTTGCTTCTGTTGGGTGTTCTAACAAGTAATCACCCAGTTTTTCATTCAATGCTGATTCAACAGGTGCACGCACTTCACTGGATACTAACTTGTCTTTGGTTTGTGATGAAAATTTAGGGTCTGGGACTTTAACTGAAACAATCGCCGTTAAACCTTCTCGTGTATCTTCACCTGTAATGGTTGCTTTTTCTTTTTTTGCTAAACCTGAGTTGTCAATATAATTATTCAGCGTTCGTGTTAATGCACCTCTAAAACCTGCTAAGTGAGCACCGCCATCTCGTTGTGGAATATTGTTGGTGAAACAATAAATACTTTCTTGATAGGCATCGCTCCATTGTAATGCGACATCAACAACAATATCATCTCGTTCTGCTGAGATTGAAATAATGTCGTTATGAATGGCGGTTTTTGCTTTGTTTAAATGTTCAACAAAAGCAGTAATGCCGCCGTCATATTTAAATATATCTTTGCGTTCGGTGGCTAATTCTTCAATTTCAATATTTACACCTGAATTTAAAAATGATAATTCACGCACACGATTAGCCAAAGTGTCGTATTTAAATTCTGTAATTGCAAAAATATCTGCGCTCGGTTTAAAGTGAATGGTTGTTCCAGTTTGATCAGTTTTACCGGTAACTCTCATTGGTGCATCTGGCACTCCTAAACTGTAACTTTGTTCATGGATTTCGCCATTACGATATACGGTTAAATGCACAGTTTCTGAAAGAGCATTTACAACCGAAACACCAACACCGTGCAAACCACCTGAAACTTTGTAAGAATTATCATCAAATTTACCACCAGCATGCAGAACGGTCATAATAACTTCCGCTGCACTAATACCTTCTTCAGGATGAATATCAGTTGGAATACCTCGACCATCATCAGTGACAGAAACTGATTGGTCTTCATGGATTTTAATGGTAATTTTAGAACAGTGTCCTGCTAACGCTTCGTCAATTGAATTATCAACAACTTCAAACACCATATGGTGTAAACCAGTGCCGTCATCAGTATCACCAATATACATTCCTGGGCGTTTTCTAACAGCATCAAGACCTTTTAAAACCTTGATACTTGAGGCTTCATAACTCTGTGATTGTTCTTCAGACATAACTACCTTAATATACTTGAAATTAATTACATTTATTATACCATCACAGGGAGTTTTTTACGCTTATTTAGTCGTTAATCGGATTGGGTTATTTCCCCTTTGTTAATATGAAAAACAGTACATTCTACTGTTTTTATGGCGGGTAAATTATGACTAATATCAGTCATAAAAGTTTGTACTTTTAATGCCTTTAAGTGTTGCAAAATAATATTAATTTTAGTGTTATCTAATTCAGAAGATAAATCATCGATTAAAACAATGGGTTTAGTACCAAGATTAATTAGTAAAACAACTTGTGTTAACCAAAAAATAATAGATAAGGTTTTTTGTTCGCCCCTTGAAAAAAAACATTCACTTCTATCGCCAAAAGTAAAATTAATATTGGCTTTGTGAGAACCGTAATTTAAATATTTGATTCGTAATAAAGAAGATGTATGTTTTTGTAAATATTGATAAATACTCTGTTCATTGGTTGCATCTACTTCTTTTGGCCAACCTGATGAAAATTTATAATTGAATTTTTGTTTTGAATTAATTAGTGCTTCTAAAGTTTTAATTTTGTCAGAAAATAAAGTTTTTTTTAATTGTTGTAAGTAGTTCAATCTATTTTTATTAATTATAGCAGCAGATTTTGCTAATTCTAAAAACCAAAAATCTAACTCATTAGTTTGATTTTTCCCAAGCAATGTATTAATATTTTTCAGAACCTTGTTGTAATTTTTAAAATTTTTAATAGTTTCTGGTTTCACGTGAAACACTCCCCAATCTAAATAAGAGCGTTTATTTTTAGGCGTACCATTAACAATAAATCCTTTATCTGGTGTAATAATTTGAATAGGTAATAAATGACTAAGTTCTGAAGCGTTAGCAACTTTTTTTTGGTTAATAGTTACACTGGTTTTGATTTTTGATTTTTCTAATTTTATTCTATTTTCATTAATTTCAGCATTTAATTGAAAAACACTGGACTTAAAGTTAATAATTTCTTTAAGAGTTTTTGTTTTAAATGATCGGTTGTGGCCTAAATAATAAATTGCTTCAATTAAATTTGTTTTACCTTGAGCGTTATCACTGATAAATAGGTTAATATTTTTACAAGGTGTAATAAATTGAGATATTAAATTACGAAATTGATGAATGGATAATTTATTAATAACAGCCATATAAAAAATATTTAGGCGTTAACTAAACTCGCATTGGCATAACAACATATTGATAAGTATCATCACCGATACTACTTAATAAACAAGATTGATTTTCACCATTTGGTATAACCATATTTATATTATCAGTAGTTAGATTTTCTAAAATTGAAATAAGATAATGGATATTAAAGGTAATTTCTATTTCTTTATTAAAATTATCAATGTTAATTTTAGTTTTAGCTTGACCACGCTCTGAATGTGAGAATATATTAATTTGATTATCTTTAAAAGCTAATTTCACACCTTTAGTGCGTTCTTCAACAAAAATTGATGCTTGTTGTAAATTATCTAAAAAGTTTTGACGATTAATGACAATGGTATTTTCATGATCTGTTGGAATAACCTGAGAATAATTAGGAAAATTACCATCAATAAGACGACTAATAATAGTTGTATTATTATTGGTTAAATAAAAATAATTATCTGTAAGATTAATATTTACCTCTGAATTTTCATCCTTATTTAGAATCTTAGTTAGTTCTAATACTGCTTTCCTTGGCAAGATAACAGTTTTTTTATCCATTAAACTATTATCATGTTTAATCTCACCAATTGCTAAACGATGGCCGTCAGTAGCAACTACAATAATATTATTTTTATCAACTTCAAAATATAAACCATTTAAATAAGCACGGATATCTTGATTAGCCATTGAAAAAGAAGTTTTTTCAATTAAATCCTTTAAAACAAGTCGTTTTATATGGATAATTTCACTGTTTTCAATTTCTGGTAAAGAAGGAAATTCTTGCGTATCAAATGTATTGAGTTCAAATGAATTATTATTAGTTTTTATATAAACTTTTGATTTTTCAATAATAAACTCAATAATTGTATCTTCTTTAAGTTTACGAATAATGTCAATTAAATCCTTTGCATAAATTGTAAAACTGATGTTTTCTTGACTTTGAATTTTTTTTGATGCGCGTAATTCAATTTCCATATCAGTTGTGGTTAGTATGAGCTCACCATCTTTAAGCTGAATAAATACATGTGAAAGGATAGGTAATGTTGCTTTTTTTTCAACAACACCGATTACAGTTTGTAAAGGTTCTAATAATTCTTTGACGCTGAGTTGTGTGTTCATAAAATTCTCTTTAATTAAATAATTATTGTTATTATTAGTAAGTCATTTTTTTGTTAATAACTAAAAATTCTTTTTAAAAAACAATAAATTAAACTGTTGATAATAAGGTCTTATTTTATGTAAAAATAATGACAAATGTTTGTAAATTTCAATTATTTGTAAAGTTGTTAAAGTTATCTACAGTTAATTGTAAAACGCTTCTGTGGATAATGGTTATAAATTGGTTAATTTTAGCTTAAGTAATTCATATTCATCCTTTGTTTCAGAGTCATTTACTATCTTTTCTTTAATTTTTTTAATAGCGTGTAAAACTGTGGAATGGTCTCTATTTCCAAAATGTTTTCCAATTTTTGATAAGGAAAGGTTGGTCATTTCATGGGCAATAAAAATAGCCATTTGTCGAGCTAAGACAATGTGCTGTTTACGGCTTTTTGAACTCAAGTCTGCCATAATGATACCGTAATGCTTAGCACTTTCTTTTTGTATGTCGTTAATATCAATGTTTTTAATTTTAGGTTTGATTAAGTCTCCAAGAGCCACATCAATAACCTCTTTAGTAATAATAAGATTATCCAGTTTAGAGAAATCAACAAATGCCTTAAGTTTGAGTAGTGCACCTTCTAAATCGCGTACATTTGAAGTAATATTGCCTGCAATATAGAGCGCTATATCTTCATTTATATTAATATTAATTGTCTCATTTTCTGCTTTCTTAAGTAAAATAGCGGCACGCATTTCCAACTCAGGTGGCAGCAAAGATAAGTTTAACCCTTGTGCAAACCTTGTTTTTAAACGGTCCTCTAAAGACTTAATGTTTGTTGGCGGTTGGTCGCAGGTGAATATAATTTGTTTTTTAGTGGTAAATAAAAAATTAAAAATATGAAAAAATTCTTCCTGAGATTTTTCCTTGCCTGCAATTAAATGAATATCATCCACTAGTAATAAATCAGCAGATTGGTAATAAGATTTGATATTTTCAATAGTCTTGTGGCGCAAACTGGTGGTAATATTTCTAACAAAATCCATTACAGGTGCGTAAATCACTTTAGATTTTGGATTTTGTGCTTTTACTAAATGCCCTGCAGCTTGCATTAAATGTGTTTTTCCCAACCCTGATCCTCCGTAAATAATGCATGGATTGTAAGGAGATTTTTTAGGATTTTCTGCAATTTGCCGAATTGCACCATATGCAATTTGATTGGCATTACCCATAACTAAGTTATCAAATGTATATTCTGGGAATAGTGGTGTCGAATGCCTTGTATTTTTTTTGCTTTGCTGGTTTTCAATGCCAATCTCAATTTCAAGGGTTTTATCATGCTGTGCAACCGCAGCTTTAATTTTTTGTTTTAGATTTTTTTTGAGATAATCTACCGTTGAAATATTGGGCGCTAATAAGGTTAAAACACCCTTCTTCTCTATTGCCTTTACTGGTTGAATCCAGACGCTGAATTGCCCTACTGGCACAGTGTCTTTTAGGATTTCAAGGGATTTTTTCCAGGTTGCTGACATAAAGGTATTTGGTTTTGTAAAAATTATAACTAAAAATTGTTATTTTAGCCGTTGTTTTTGTTTTTTAGAGATTAAAATAAACAGATATTTTTATTGTAGAAGTTTAATTATGAAAATGCTCGAAATTATTTTTGAAAAAATATTATGGAATTCACGCTTGATGGTACTTGTGGCTGTCATTGCATCACTGCTTTTATCCTTGCTTTTGTTTGTGATTACCGCTGTTGATGTTGGCACATTAATAACCCATATTGGCGATTATTTAAATGCAGACGCTGAATCCAGAAAGATTTTAAAAATTGAAATGGTGGCACATACTGTTGGTGCAATTGATGGATTTTTACTGGCAACGATTTTGTTAATATTTTCGCTGGGACTATATGAATTGTTTATTAGTGATATTGATGATGCCAAAGATAACGAAAGATCCTCCAAGGTTTTGGTCATTAATTCACTGGATGATTTGAAATCAAAACTGGCTAAAGTTATTTTGATGATTTTAGTCGTAACATTTTTTGAAGTTTCCCTGTCAATGGCTTTTGAAGAAGCACTTGATTTGGTGTATTTTGCCTTTGGCATTTTAATGGTTTCTTTAGCGCTTTATTTCAGTGCAAAATCATCGCATTGATTGATTTTTAACACTACTTAGAGTAACATTGCTCATTTTTCACAGTAGATAATTATTATGCGTCAAACAATCGTAGCAGGTAACTGGAAAATGAACGCCTCAAAAGAAACAGTTAATACTTTGGTGTTAGGCATTCTTAAAGGTTTGCCCGATGTAAAAAATTCAAAGGTAATCGTTTGTGCACCCTCTCCTTATTTATCTCAGGTTGAAGCATTAGTAACTCATTCGCAGTTAAATTTAGGTGCACAAGATTTAAATGTCAACGCCTCAGGTGCCTTTACTGGCGAAGTCAGCGCAGATATGATTAAAGATTTTGGTGCTGAATATGTGGTTGTTGGGCATTCAGAGCGTAGAAGTTTATATGGTGAAACCGATGAAATTGTTGCTGACAAAGTGCAAGTGGCTCTTGATAACGGCTTAACCCCATTATTCTGCATCGGTGAATTATTAGAAGAAAGAGAGTCTAATAACACCGAAGCCGTCGTCACTCGCCAAATCAACGCTGTGATTAACAAAGTAGGCATTGAAGCCTTCAAAAATATCATTGTCGCCTATGAGCCAGTTTGGGCAATCGGCACCGGCGTTACTGCCACGCCACAACAAGCACAAGATACGCATGCATTTATTCGTCGCTTATTGGCAGAAAATAATGCAGACATCGCACAATCAACCCCTATTCTTTATGGCGGCAGCATGAACCCTGCTAACGCAGAAGAATTAATTGCTTGTGAAGACATTGACGGTGGTTTGATTGGCGGTGCATCACTTAAAGCAGAAGATTTTTTAAGCATTTGTAAGGCGGGTTAATTATGTCATTCCAAGTTATTTTAATTATTCATATTTTATTGGCACTCGGTCTAATTGCATTGATTCTAATGCAACACGGCAAAGGTGCTGATGCAGGTGCCGCATTTGGTGCAGGTGCATCAGGTTCTGTCTTCGGTGCTCGTGGTGCAAATTCCTTTATTTACAAACTCACTGCGAGTGTCGCAACGGGTTTTTTCATAACCAGCCTCTCTTTGGCTTATCTTGCGACCAATGAAAATACGGGAACAGCAGAACAACCAACAAGCGTAATGGAGCAAGCACTTCCAGCGCCCGTTTCTGATGTTCCGAATATGGACGCAGAAACAACCGACATTCCACAATAAATCTTTGCCGATGTGGTGGAATTGGTAGACACGCTACCTTGAGGGGGTAGTGAGCTATGCTCGTGCGAGTTCGACTCTCGCCATCGGCACCATTTTTGCGTCGTCTTTTCCTATTTTACTGCGTTGTATTTCAAAAAATACTCAGTTACATAGGTGGACTATGCGCCTTCGTATTTTTTGAAATACGCCTTGTGAAATAGAAAAATACCAGCAAAAAAACGACAACTAATAAAAAGTCTTGTGTTTCTACAAGCTTTTTTTATTTATGGGACATATGGTTTAGTTGTTGATACCTTCTTCTATACACCCCCATTTATAACCTTATTTTCTATCTAAAATCGTGAAGTGATAAGCGTGTTTATTCTTTTCATCGGGGGTGTGGGATTCTCTAAAAACCTCGATGAAGTCGTCTCGATTGAATTTTGGAAAGTGGGCGTCGCCTTCAAAGGTGCCTTCGATTTGGGTAATGTAGAGTCGGTCAATGGTTGGTAGCATTTGTTCGTAGAATGAGGCACCGCCCATTATCATGACTTCGTCGTCGTCTTTTGCAAGGGCTAATGCGTCGTCGATGCTGGGGACGACTTCGCAGCCTTTGGCTTGGAAATTGGGGTTACGGCTGACGATGACATTGCGGCGATTGGGGAGGGGGAAGCCGATGGATTCGTGGGTTTTGCGACCCATTAGCACAGTTTTTCCTGTTGTGGTTTTTTTGAAATAGGCTAAATCGGCGGGCAGGTGCCAGGGTAAGGCGTTGTTTTTGCCAATGAGCTGGTTGTCGTCCATGGCGACGATAATTGATAATCTCATAGGGTTGTTTCAAATAAAGTAAAATGATCTATTTTACAAACACTTTGCTGCCTGTGTCGTTAATTCTTGCCTCGTCTTCGCCTTTTAGAAAAACCTTGCTTGCACAGTTGGGTTTGCAATTTGATACGGTTTCTCCAGATATTGACGAATCTCGCAAAGACGGGGAGACGCCTGAGCAGTTGGTGTATCGATTGGCGCAGGAAAAGGCGTGGGCAGTGGCAAAGACGCAGAGTGGGTTGATTATTGCATCGGATCAGATTTCAACGCTTGATGAGGGTATGAGGGTGGGTGATGTGGTTTTGGGTAAGCCACATACGCATGAAAATGCGGTAAAACAACTTCAAGGAAGTTCGGGGAATGTCGTTACTTTTAAGACAAGTTTGGTACTTTTAAATACAAATACCGACAATATACAAACAATTATCCATACATCTAAGGTATTTTTTAAGGTCTTGAGCTTGGAAACGATTGAAAATTATTTGCAAGCAGACCAGCCGTATAAATGTGCGGGGAGTTTTAAGTCGGAAACGCTTGCAGGTGGTAGTCTTTTTGAGCGTATAGAGGGCGATGATCCTGATGCATTGGTAGGTTTGCCCCTTATTCAACTGACTGAAATGCTAAAAAATGAAGGTGTCGAAACCTTAAAATATTAATCTTATGCAGTCTCTTTATCCACAGGGTATTACGCCTTTCAAATCTGGTCAAAAATTTTATTGGGGCTCACTTTATGGCAGTGCACAGGCGTTGGCGTTGATTGAATTTGCCAAAGCACAAGCACAGGTTATTTTGGTGGTGGCGAATGATATTAGCCATTTTGAGCAATTGTATAAATCACTTAATTTTTATAACAATGATTTAGAGGTTTTGCGATTTGATAATTGGGAAGTGTTGCCGTTTGACCATTTTTCCCCGCACCCAGACATCACTTCTAGCCGACTGGATACGCTGTCTAAATTACCGAGTTTGAAATGCGGGATTGTTATCACTACTTTGGAATCGTTATCGCAGCAGTTATGTCCGATAGAGTTTAGTAAACAATACAGTTTTAGCTTGAAAAATGGTGATGATTTAGAGATAGAAAATTTCTCCCAACGCTTGTTAAAAATCGGCTATAACCGTGTAACGACGGTGCGTGAGCATGGTGAATTTAGCGTTAAAGGCTCGTTGATTGATTTGTTTCCGATGGGTGCAAAGTTGCCCTATCGGATAGATTTATTTGACCAAGAAATTGAGTCCATTCGTATTTTTGATGCATCCACCCAGCGCTCTATCGAAGAAGTTGAGGCGGTGTCTTTATTGCCCGCCCGTGAATTTGCGACCGATCAAGCCAGTATTGAAGTGTTTAAAGAAAATTATCTAGCAACTTTTGGCGATACTAACGGCTTTATTTTTGACGAAGTCAGCGAGTTACGCCTACCAAGCGGCATTGAATTTTATCTTCCATTATTTTTTACTCACACTAATACGCTATTTGATTATTTGCCAAGTGACACCATTATCGCTACCAATCAAGGTTTTGGCGAGTTGTTGGAATCGGGTTATGAGGAAATTGACAGTCGCCACCAACAAGCCAGTCAAAATTACGAGCGCTTGCCACTGCCGATTGAAAAAGTATTTATTGAAAAAGATAAATTATTTGGGGAAATCAAACAACGCCAACAACTGGTTATCGGCAGCTCCAAACTGGAAGATAAAACTGGCAGATTAAATTTTGCCAGTAAATTGTTGCCACCGCTAACAATTAACGCACAAAACAAAAACCCACTGAGTAATTTCCTTAATTTTGAACAGAAATTCAACGGCAGAATTTTAATCGTCTGCGAATCTGAAGGGCGACAAAGTGTGCTGAGTGATTTACTTATTAATCATGATCGCACCCCAGTCTCCGTCGAACATTGGCAAGATTTTATCAATAGTGACAAACCCCTTTGTATTACCAACGATGAACTCACCGAAGGCTTACTGACAGACGATATTGCCATTATCACTGAGGTCAATTTATTCGGTGCTGATGTGGTTAAACAGCAACGCCGTCGGCGTGCCAAGCACAAAGATTTTGACGAAGCCATCAAGAGTTTGGTGGAAATCCAAATCGGCGACCCAATTGTGCATGAAAGTTACGGCGTGGGGCGTTATTTAGGCTTAAAAACTCAGACTTTTGATGAATTAGCACAAGATTTTTTAATGCTTGAGTATGCCAACGAGTCAAAATTAATGGTGCCGATGACTTCGCTGAACTTAATTTCTCGTTATTCAGGAGCGTCGCCAGATGTTGCTCCTTTGCATAAACTCGGCACTAATCAGTGGAGCAAGGCCAAGCAAAAAGCCCATGAAGCCTTGCACGATATTGCTGCCGAATTGCTAGAAATTTATGCCAAACGCCAAGCACAAGTGGGTTTTTCTTTCCCCGAACCAAACGATTCTTATTCCTCCTTTGTTGCCAGTTTTCCTTTTGAAGAAACCCCCGACCAACTCAAAACCATGGGTGAAGTGTTAGCAGATATGCAGTCGCAAAAGCCAATGGACAGATTGGTGTGTGGTGATGTGGGTTTTGGTAAAACTGAAATTGCGATGCGGGCGGCATTTTTGGCGGTTGAAGCGGGTAAGCAGGTGGCAATTTTGGTGCCGACCACGCTATTGGCTAATCAGCATTTTGAGTCGTTTAAAGATAGGTTTATCAAATATCCTGTTGAAATTGCCGCTTTGTCCCGTTTTCAAAGCACCAAAGAACAGACAATAATTAAGCAAAAATTGCTTGAGGGTAAAGTGGATATTGTTATCGGTACGCACAAACTCATTCACGGCAGTATTAAATACAAAAATCTTGGGCTGATTATTATCGATGAAGAGCATCGTTTCGGCGTCAAGCAAAAAGAATCTTTGAAAAAAATGCGAGGTGAAAGCGATATTTTAACAATGACTGCCACCCCAATCCCTCGTACGCTAAATATGGCACTCGGTTCGCTCCGAGAACTCTCCATCATTGCTACCCCACCGCAAGGACGCAGTGCCATCCAGACTTTTGTAAATGAATGGAGTGATGCCACCATCAAGGAAGCCTGTTCACGAGAATTGCACCGTGGCGGGCAAATATTCGTCCTCCACAATGACATTGATACCATCGACAATATGGCAGAAAACATCAGCGGATTAATGCCCAATGCCCGTGTGCGTATTGCCCACGGGCAAATGCCAACGCGTGAATTAGAGCAAATTATGAGCGATTTTTACCACGGTCGTTTTCAAGTTTTAGTTTGCACCACCATCATTGAAACAGGCATTGACATCCCCAACGCCAACACCATCATCATTAACAACGCCCAAAATTTTGGGCTGGCACAACTACACCAACTGCGTGGGCGAGTTGGTCGCTCGCACCATCGGGCATACGCCTATTTAGTGATTAAATCACATCAATCCTTAAGTAAAAATGCCAAAAAACGCCTGGATGCCGTTGAATCTTTGGAAGAACTCGGTGCAGGATTTATGCTCGCCAATCACGATTTAGAAATCCGTGGTGCAGGCGATTTACTCGGCGATAATCAATCAGGAAAAATCAGCGAAATCGGTTTTAATATGTATCACGACTTGCTCAAACGCACCGTCGAAGCCATGCGTGCTGGCAGAAAAATCAACCTCAACGACCCCCTTAACCACGAAATTGAAATTGACACAGGACTTGCCTGCATCATCCCCGAAACCTATCTCGGCGATGTCCATGAACGCCTAGTTTTATACAAACGCATCGCCAACGCCAAAAACAATACTGAGTTAAAAGACTTACAAATCGAAATGATTGACCGTTTTGGACTGCTCGCCGATGCCAGTAAAAATTTATTTGCTGTTACCCGCTTAAAACTATTCTGCGAAAAAATCGGCATCGATAAAGTATCAATATACAATGACAAAGCACACCTAACCTTTGGCAACAAAACCACAGTTGAACCCATAAAAATCATTAATTTGGTACAAACTCAGCCCAAAACCTATCGCATTAAAGGGCAAAATCAACTTATTGTCAGTCACGAAATGTCCGAAGATATTGGGCGTATTGAGTGGGTTGAAGATGTGCTCAGGCGATTGATTGGTAAAGACAAGGCAAGGCTTTAGCAAAATATACGAGCATCGTATGTTTGCTTGAAAATGGAGATACAAAAAATAGTAAAATACTAACTTTCTACACGATTAAAAAATTATGTTATTAATAAGCGAAGTGATGATTGCAAATCCAGCGTTGGATTCTTTTGAGGATTTGGTGGGGGTTTTGAAGACGATTGCAGGGCAGTCAGATGAGCGGTTTTTTCAGATGGATGTGAAGCCAGATTATGGGGATACGCCTGAGAATTGGGAAGACCGTTTAGAGGCAGCTTTTTATTAGGAGATTGAGATGGGATTTAAGTATTTGAATAAGGACGAGAATATTTTTGACGGCGATGACGGCGAAGATGTTTATGCAAATGAAGAGCAGTTGACGGCACGATTGGCGTATTTTGAGGGCGAACTTGCTAAGATGAATGAGGGCACGACAGCGGAAGAGCGAATTAAGGTGTTGTTGGAAATTGGGCGGATTCAGGTTGAACGATACAAGGGTGCAGATGCTTGGGAGAAGGCATTTACAGCGTTTACGCTGGCACAGGATGATGGGTTGTGGGAGTTGGCAGTTGAGGCGTGTGATGTGATGTTTTTGTCGGAAGGTCCAGATGCATTGGTGGCGCTTGGGCATGCTTTGTGGTTGGGGATTACCTTTCCAATTGACCCTGAGATTACGGTGGCAATGTTGCAACATTTGGTGGAGGAGTCGCCAGAAGAGGCAGATACTCGTGCGATTGCGGCGGCGGCGGCACATTATGTTACTTCAATGCGGTGTGGGGCGGATGATGATTTGACTTTTTTCACTTCGCAAATGCTTGCCAGTGTGGCGGATAAGCACTCGCATGTGACTGACCAGACGACTTTTGATATGTGGCACAGGACGCTGCAATTGGATAAGCCCGAGGTGTTTTTGAAGAAGTTATCGGGGGCAATTGACCAACTGGTGGAAGAAAAATGGTGGGTTGATAGGGATGCAATTAGGGCAAAATTAGAGAATGAAACCCAAGGTTAAAATTTGTGGATTTACCAATGCAGAGAATGCACGAGCCGCATCGCTTCTCGGTATAGATGCTGTCGGTTTGGTGTTTTACGATAAATCGCCACGGTGTGTGGAAGTGGCAACGGCGGTGGAAATTATCAATGCGTTGCCGCCGTTTGTGAATCGTGTGGGGTTGTTTGTGAATGCGGATTCGGATTTTATTGATGAAATATTGTGCGAGGTGCCACTCGATACTTTGCAGTTTCATGGCGATGAATCTCCAGCGGAATGTGGTCAATATGCGATGCCGTTTATCAAGGCTTTGCGAGTAACTGCGGAAATGGATATTGCCAAAATGGCACAGGAATATCATCAAGCCAGCGGATTATTATTGGATGCTTTTCACGAAGAAGCGTATGGTGGCACGGGCAATCAATTTGACTGGGGATTGGCAAAAGTTGAGATTGATTTACCGATTATTTTGGCAGGCGGTTTGAATCCTGAGACGGTTTTTAATGCCGTTAAACAAGTGAATCCGTATGCACTGGATGTGTCGAGTGGTGTGGAAAGTTCAAAGGGAATTAAAGATATGAACAAGGTTAAACATTTTATCCAACAAGTGAAATTATGAGTGATTACAATTTACCCAATGATAAGGGGCATTTCGAAGAATTTGGTGGTGTTTTTATTGCAGAAACACTAATGGCAGCTGTGACTGAATTGAAAGAGTCCTATGAAAAGTATAAAGATGATGTAGATTTTTTGGCAGAATTTAAAGACGACCTTAAGCATTATGTGGGGCGTGAAACCCCACTTTATCATGCGAAAAATCTCAGTGAAAAGTTGGGTGGGGCGCAGATTTATCTAAAACGCGAAGACCTTAATCACACGGGTGCGCATAAAGTCAATAATGCGATTGGGCAAATGCTATTAGCAAAACGCATGGGTAAAACACGCATTATTGCTGAAACAGGTGCAGGGCAGCATGGCGTAGCGACGGCGACGGTGGCGGCGCGTTTGGGTTTGGAATGTGTGATTTATATGGGTGAAGTTGATGTGGCGCGTCAAGCATTAAATGTATTCCGTATGAAACTTTTGGGAGCAACCGTTGTGCCCGTCACTTCGGGCTCGAAAACGCTGAAAGATGCGTTGAACGAGGCGATGCGTGATTGGGTAACAAATATCGATGACACTTTTTATATCATCGGCACCGTGGCTGGACCACATCCTTATCCGATGATGGTGCGTGATTTTCAAAGCGTTATTGGCAAGGAAGCCAAGGCACAATTTGCCGAACAAGTCGGTGGCTTGCCAGATGCTTTGGTGGCTTGCGTGGGCGGTGGCTCAAATGCGATTGGCTTATTCCACGAATTTATTGGTGATAAATCTGTTGAAATTTATGGCGTGGAAGCGGCAGGACATGGTATAGAAAAAGGCCCAACCGCACACGCAGCACCTCTTTGTGCTGGTAGCATCGGCGTCCTACACGGCAATCGTACTTATTTAATGGAAGATGAAAATGGGCAGATTATCGAAGGGCATTCAATCAGTGCAGGACTAGATTACCCAGGTGTTGGTCCTGAGCATGCGTATTTAAAAGACAGTGGTCGTGCGCAATATGTGGCAATTACCGATAAAGAAGCCTTAGATGCATTTCACACACTCACCCGAACTGAAGGGATTTTGCCTGCGTTGGAATCCTCACATGCCATTGCTTATGGCATCAAACTTGCTCAAGAAATGGGTAAGGATAAGCATATTATTGTCAACCTATCGGGGCGTGGCGATAAAGATATTCACACGGTTGCTGAAATTGAAGGGATTGAGTTTTAATACTTTAGGGCACCCCCAAAAACCCCAGCACAATTTATACCCCTCAAGGGGGTACTGAAAAGAGTGAAACACATAAAACAGCCCCTTTCCCGCCTAAAAAGGCGTCAAATAGCTGGCTATTCTCCTTATTTTTAGGCAGAAAATGGACTATTTTCTGTATTCCCTAAATCGCACTGGGGTTTCTGGAGGCGCCCTTTAATTTTAAGGAACGCCACAAAATAATTAATTGCATTATCAGTAAAGGGACTGTTGATAATAAGACGATTTCCCAACCAAAACCAAATACTAGCCATCCAGCAGATAGGGATGCGATTGCTTGTAGTCCGAAAATTAAAAAGTCATTGACTGATTGCACTTTGAATTTTTCCGATTCGTTGTAGGATTGCGGCAATAAACTGGTGCCGCCGATGAATAAGAAATTCCAACCCAATCCCAATAAAACGAGTGCCACCCAGTAATTCATGAGTGCATGCGATGAAAAGGCGATAGCAATGCAAATAAAGAAAAACAAAACACCTGCCAACATCATTTTTCTAAGCCCAAAATATTTGACGACGATTGGCGTGAATAACGAAGGCAAAAACATTGCAATGACATGCGATTGGATAACAAATTTGGTGTGCTCTAAGGAAAAGCCATCTATCACATGCATGCTCATCGGCGTGGCAGTCATAATGTAACTCATTACGATATACCCCACAGCAGCGCTTGACATAGCAACAATAAAAATCGGTTGCTTGATAATTTGTGACAAACTTCTGCTAGATACTACTTGCTCTTTCTCGGTAGTTTGAACGGGTTGATAAAACCATAACAAAACAAATGCAATGACAAAACACCCACTTAGCAAAACAAAAGAACCCACAAATTCAGTGGAAAATAAATGCATACCTGCGGTTGCCAACTCAGGGCCAAGAAAAGCGGAAATCAAACCCCCACTCAAAATAACAGAAGTGGCTGTTGCACTTAAATTTTTATCAACGCTTTCGATAGCGGCAAACCTAAATTGATTCATCGTTGCCGTGGTAACGCCAAATAAAAAACTGGATAAGCAAAATAAATAAAAAGACTGGGTTTGCAATGCTGTGATTGCTAAATAAATATTTAGCAGGGTAAAAATACAAACACCAAGAAAGGTTTTATGCCTGCCAATAATAGCCATAATACGGTTGATAGGCATAATGCCACTAGCAGTACCGACGACCAATAATGCCACAGGTAGTGTCGATAAACTTTTGCTAGGTGCCAAGGCATTGCCGATGATGCCGCCGATAAAAATCACAAAAACACTGAGCGACATAAACAATGCCAAGCTGCTTGTTAATAGCCAAACATTACGAGGTAAAGAATACATTATTTTTTAGTGGGTTTATTCCAGTTTTTAAGACTTATTTGCTTAGAGCGACTCAGAGTCAACTGCTCTTCTGGTGTGTCTTTGGTGATGGTTGAGCCTGCACCGATGGTGGCATTTTTGCCAATGGTAACGGGGGCAACAAGTTGTGAATCTGAGCCGACAAATACGCCGTCTTCAATGGTAGTTTGATGTTTGTTAACGCCGTCATAATTACAAGTAATCACACCAGCACCAATATTGACTTCCTCACCCATCACGGTATCGCCGACATAACTCAGGTGTGAGATCTTTGAGCCTTTGCCAATGATGGATTTTTTCACTTCGACAAAATTACCAATTTTAGCATCCTCGCCGATGTTGGTTTCTGGGCGAATGCGAGCAAATGGACCAATGGACGCACCGTCACCGATGATGGCATCTTCAATGATTGAATTTGGTAAGATAGCAACATTATTGCCAATTTTAGCGTTTTTTAGAATACAATTCGGTGCAATTGTCGTGTTATTACCCAAAGAAACATTACCCTCAACTAAAACATTGACATCAATTTCACAATCTTGCCCAAAATTCAACATGCCACGACAATCGAAGCGGGACGGGTCTTTGAATGTCAAGCCCTCTTGCATAAATTGCGTCGCTTGATTTTTTTGAAAAATCCTTTCTAATTCTGCTAATTGCACTTTGTCATTCACACCTGCTACCTCAAATTCATTATCGGCAATGACGGAGGCGATGGTTTTGCCATCGTTCACTGCCATTTCGATAATATCGGTTAAATAAAGTTCCCCTTGAGCATTATCGGTATCTAATTCACCCAAATAACGCCTTAATAAGCCACTATTGATCGCCATAATGCCTGTATTCACCTCAGAAATAGAAAGTTGCTCATTATTTGCATCTTTTTGTTCAATAATGGCTTGAATTTTATCATTTTTACGCAAAATACGCCCATAACCAGTCGGATTCTTTAAAATAATGGATAATAATGCCACACCATTTCCTTGCGCCTGGGCAATTAATTTTTTCAGCGTAGATTGCTCAATTAAAGGCACATCACCGTATAAAACTAAAGAAATCGTGTCATTTTCAATATGGGGCATCGCCTGTGCCACAGCGTGTCCAGTGCCTAATTGTTCAATTTGTTCAACCCAGTTGATTGAATGGTCATTAATCGCCCGTTGCACCTGCTCACCGCCGAAGCCATATACAATATGCACTTGCGAACAAAGCGCCTGTGCCTGAGTCAGCACATGCTCGAGCAAAGTTTTATCCGATAAAGTTTGTAGTACCTTCGGCTTGGTGGAGTTCATTCGCGTGCCTTTTCCAGCAGCGAGAATAATTGCATTTATATTTGTCATTCCTGCATTTTAGTATATAATGCTTTCTCTTTAAAGATTTAACGATTAATTTTATGCAAACAGATATTCACCCAAATTATGACGCAGTAAAAGTAGTATGTTCATGTGGCAACGCTTTTGAATCTCGTTCAACCATCGGTAAGGAAGAACTCCATTTAGATGTATGTTCTTCTTGCCACCCTTTTTACACGGGTAAACAAAAAATTATGGACTCTGCGGGTCGTGTCGAGAAGTTTAAATCTCGTTACGGTGCATTTAAGCGATAAGCAAGCATTGTCTAATAAAAAGCCACATTTTGTGGCTTTTTTTACGCCAGATTACTAAAGAAATTGTTATAATCACTCGTTATTGTAACAACCCCAATTAACTATGTCATTTGACTACATAAACGCCCTACAAAAAAAGCCCACTTCCCGCACCCCCATTTGGGTAATGCGTCAAGCAGGACGCTACTTACCAGAGTATCGTGTCACGCGAAAACAAGCGGGTGATTTTATGTCCCTGTGCAAAAATAAAGAATTGGCATGTGAAGTAACCATGCAGCCGATTGATAGATTTGACCTAGATGCGGCGATTTTATTCTCTGATATTTTGACTATCCCAGATGCAATGGGTTTGGGCCTATATTTTTCAGAAGGCGAAGGCCCTAAATTTAGCAACCCAATTAAAACCCTAAAAGACATCGAGAATCTACCCGTTGATGTCAATAACGACTTAACCTATGTGTTTGATGCAGTTTCGACCATCAAAACAGCACTTAATAATCGTGTGCCGTTGATTGGTTTCAGCGGCAGTCCGTGGACATTGGCAACTTATATGATTGAAGGTGGTAGCAGTAAAACTTTTGCCAACACCAAAAGGATGTTGTTCAACGACCCGAAAGCCCTACATTTATTATTGGATAAGTTAGCCAACAGTGTCATCGCTTATCTAAACCAGCAAGTCTTATCAGGTGCAGACAGTTTAATGGTGTTCGACACTTGGGGTGGCGTGCTCTCTAAGCAAAATTACCTAGATTTTTCACTCGATTATATGGCAAAAATCGTCAAAGGCGTCAAAGCATTACACCCCAATATTCCCCTCACTTTATTCAGTAAAAATGGCGGCAAACACCTAACCCACATCGCCAACACGGGTTGCGACGGCGTAGGCATTGACTGGACGGTGGAACTCGGTGATGTGCAAGCAGAAATCGGCGATAAAGTTACCATCCAAGGTAATCTTGACCCTGCGGTAATGTATGCCACACCTGAAATCATTGAACGAGAAGTTAAAAAAGTCTTATCCCAATTCAAAGGCAACACAGGGCATATTTTCAATTTAGGTCACGGCATCACCCCTGATGTTGATCCTGAAAATATGAAGGTTTTGGTGGATTGCGTGCATAAATTTAGCCAGAGGTAGGTGTTATGAATAAATTAGACATTAAAGTTAAAAATTTAGGAAAACTTAAAAGCGGTATAGTCAAAATACGCCCTTTGACCGTGTTGACTGGCGAAAATGGCACAGGCAAGAGTTTTTTTACAAAAACACTTTATTCAATTTCTAGTGTTGTTAATAAAAATTTACTTTACATTGAAGCTATTAACAGTATTCAAAAAAGCCGCTTAGGAATTAGTATTTTTGACAATTCTTTAACGCGCAAAAGTCAAGAAGATAAAAAATACATCCAATTATTAAAATCAAATCTTGATGAGCTTTACTCTTCATTGTCGGAAATAAAAGACTACTCTATAGATGCTTATATTCAAGCTTATTCCATTGTAACCAAAACACAAAGTGAAAATTTTAATAAATTTATAAAATATTTGAACCGATTAGAAACAAAGCAAAAAATTAAATCTGTTCGCTTTTCTGTTAATCTTTTAACAAAAGAATTAAACTCCTTAATTTCTAACTTGACAATGGCAAGAGAAGCATATATTAAGTTACTAGATAAATCTTTAAAACAAGAATTACAAGAAAATTTCCAAATAGCTAATATATCAGAACTGATTTCTTTTGATGGAGACAAAACAAGCCTATCTACTGGCGAGTTTAAGATATCTTTTGATACAGATAATTTTATTGATTTTGAATTAAATTCTGATTTTATTAACGATATATCCAACCTTTCAAGAGTGGTATTTTTTGAATCTCCTGCTTATTGGAGTGTTAGAGATGCTTTAAACGAAGCAAAAAAAGTAGAAAAGCCAGGAGACTTAACTGGCGTATCAAAATATTTTTATGATTTAGATAAAACTTTAAATACCAAATCAACCAACCCTCCATTAGAGATTATTTCAAAATTAGCTACTGAATTAAAAACAGAAATTGGTGGCGAGTTTATTTTTGACAATGGTCGCTTATCTTTTATCAATAATGATGAAAAAGCCATTGATAAAAATTTAATTTCTTTCGGTATGACTAATTTAGGCATGATTCAGGCATTACTAAAAAATAATGTCATTAGCGAAGGTTCGTTTGTATTCTTTGATGAACCAGAAACCAACTTACACCCTGCTTGGCAAGTTTTATTAGCCAAAGTATTGATTCAATTAGCAAAAAGTGGTGTTAATGTGGTGATGGCAACGCATAGTTTGGACATGATTAAGGCGCTAGAAGTCCATACCAAAGATGAGAGTAGTGACTTTATTGCGGTTAATCACTTTACAAAGGAAGGTGGTTTATTTGAATTTGATTCTGATGATATTACTGAAAATTTAATAGAATCTAGAAATGAATTAATGAATGCCTATGAGGATTTATTTTTAAGTGAATTATATAATCCAGAAAATGAATGATTTAACAGAATTTTGTATGACTATCGCCCATGCTAAGAATGTAAAAGGTATAGAAAGTGCAAGTTGCAATGCAATTAAATTTGACGATGGCGATGGATTTGTTAAAAGTTTGACAACAAATTATGCGCAAGAACATAAGGTGGACTATATTGAGATTGTTGAGCAAGGTGCTATATTGATAGAGTTAAAAGATATAAAAAGTAAAGTGAACTATCTATTAACAAAGAAGAAAGCCAAAGAAGAAATACAAGAAAGTTTATTATCAAATCTTGAAAATAAATTTACAAGGTCTTTAGGGATAATTCAAAGAGAAATAAACCCCAACCTTGTTTCAATAATAAATTACTTGGTAGTCGCTAATGGCACAGAAAGCACTATATTAGATAAGTATTTACCAGAAAATTTAAAGAAAGAGCCTTTTGTAATTTGTAAAACCGATGAAATTTGTAATAAGTTATCAACATTAACCACAAGAATATGCCAAGAATAACCCAAATATTTAACCACTTAAAAACTAAAGGCAAAAAAGCCTTTATTCCATTCATCACAGCGGGCGATAGTGGATTGGATAATACTTTTGAACTCATGCAAACGCTGGTGGAAAATGGTGCAGATGTAATTGAGTTGGGTGTGCCGTTTTCTGATCCAATGGCGGATGGGCCTGTGATTGCCAAATCGCATGAGCGAGCGGTAGTTGATGGGGTGAGTTTGCGTGATGTGTTGGACTTGGTGGCGAAATTTAGGCAGACGAATGACACCACGGCGATTGTGTTGATGGGGTATCTTAATCCGATTGAAGTGTTTGGCTATCAAGCATTTGCTGAGGAGGCAGGCAAAAGCGGTGTGGATGGGGTGTTGGTAGTGGATATGCCACCAGAAGAAGCGCATGATTTAAAGAAAAATTTAGGCAACAATGATATTGATTTTATCTTTTTAGTTGCGCCGACAACGACGGATGAGCGCTTAGAATCTTTGGCAAAAATTGCCTCAGGTTTTGTGTATTTTGTTTCTTTAAAAGGCGTAACAGGCGCAGGGCATTTGGATGTGGGTGCGGTTAAATCTAACCTTGTGCGTATTCGTCAATTTATTGATTTACCCGTGGGCGTGGGTTTTGGCATTAAGGATGCGGCAACGGCTAAGGCAGTTTCTGAGTCGGCAGATGCGGTGATTGTTGGTTCGGCATTGGTTGCATTTATTGAAAAATACAGTGCAGATAAAGATAAAATGGTGGCAAGTGTTGGCGCATTAGCCAATGAAATTTCAGGAGCAATCAAATGAGTTGGTTAGAAAAAATATTACCTTCAATTACCAATGTTGTTAAAAAGAACATTCCAGAAGGTCTGTGGAACAAGTGTCCAAAGTGTGAAACTACGCTGTATTCGGAAGAATTAAAAGACTTGAATTATATATGCCCGAAGTGCGATTATCATATGCGTATTTCGGCCCGTGTGCGGATTAATGCATTTCTTGATGAAGAGGGGCAGGAAGAAATTGCGGGTGATTTAGTTGCTGTGGATCCATTGAAATTTAAAGACCAAAAGAAATATAAAGACCGTTTGATTCAAGCACAAAAAGACACCGATGAAAAAGATGCGTTGATTGTGAAAAGTGGCACTTTGCACGGCATGAAAATTGTGGTTGCGGCGTTTGAATTCAAATTTATGGGTGGTTCAATGGGTTCGGTGGTGGGTGAAAAATTTGTGCGTGCAGCGCAATTGAGTATGGAAACTAATGCACCCTTAATTTGTTTTTCTGCCTCAGGTGGTGCACGAATGCAGGAGGGTTTATTATCGTTGATGCAAATGAGTAAGACTTCGCTAGTATTGAAATTATTAAGCGATAAAAAAATCCCTTTCATCTCAGTATTGACCGATCCGACGATGGGCGGTGTTTCTGCCAGTTTTGCGATGTTGGGTGATATTCATATTGCCGAGCCAAATGCGCTGATTGGTTTTGCTGGCCCACGAGTAGTAGAGCAAACGGTGCGCGAAGAGTTACCAGAAGGCTTTCAACGCAGTGAATTTTTGCTTGAAAAAGGGGCAATTGATATGATTGTCCATCGTCATGAATTACGCGATAAAGTGCATACGGTGCTGCAAGCCTTACATGGCTAAATATAAAATTTTATACAAACTGACCCACGCCAGTGGCGAGTTGGTGGACGAATCGGGCGACACGCCTTTTGAGTTTGAAATCGGCGATGGGCAACTTGATTTGTGTTTGGAATCTTGCATTGAAGAAGCCGAAGTGGGCGTGTTGCGCACTTTCTTATTAGGTGCTGATGAAGCTTTCGGTGCGTCGTATAATGAAGCCATTCAAGTGATGAATCGTGCTGAATTTCCTAAAGAATTAGCCATTGAAGTTAAAAATGGTGTTGAATTTGAAACGCCAGCAGGCGATTCTTATGTCGGTTGTATTGATAAAATTGATGGTGATAATATCACCGTGAATTTTAATCACCCACTGGCAGGGTGCGATGTGTCGTTTCAAGTAGAAGTGTTGGAAAAATTATGAAAGTATTGTTAGCCAATCCCCGTGGTTTTTGCGCTGGCGTTGACCGTGCGATTGAAATTGTTGAAAGTGCGTTAAAACTACATGGCGCACCAATTTATGTGCGTCATGAAGTGGTACATAATAAATTTGTGGTCAATGACTTGAAAACCAAAGGCGCTATTTTTGTCGAAGAAATTGACGAAGTGCCCTCAGGAAAAGTGGTGATTTTTAGTGCCCACGGCGTTTCTCAAGCAGTGCGTCAGCAAGCTAAAAAAATTGGTGCAATTATTTATGATGCTACTTGCCCCTTAGTAACCAAAGTCCACAAAGAAGTGGTACGCAAGCAAAAACAAGAACACCAAGTCATCTTAATCGGTCACGAAGGACACCCCGAAGTTGAAGGCACACTTGGACAATCCCATCAAAGTTCAAGTATTAATTTGGTTGAAACGGTGGACGATGTGGCACAACTTGATTTAAATGGCGAGATTTCTTACACCACACAAACCACACTTTCTGTAGATGATACCCAGCAGATTGTTGATGCTTTAAAAATCAAATTTCCTGAAATTAAATCACCGAAAAAAGACGACATTTGCTACGCCACGCAAAACCGACAAGATGCGGTAAAAAAATTAATGCAAGATTCAGATTTATTATTGGTACTTGGCTCCAGCAACTCCAGCAACTCCAACCGCTTGCGTGAAATTGCCACAAAAATGCAAAAAAATGCCTACTTGATTGACGGTGCCAGCGAGATTGACGATCAATGGCTAACAGGCGTTAATACCGTCGGCGTTACCGCAGGTGCCTCAGCACCAGAAGTTTTAGTGCAAGAGGTCATTGATTATTTGCAAAACTTTGGCGCCACCAAAGTCATTGAAATCAGCGGTGCCAAAGAAAATGTACACTTCCCTATCCCAACACAATTAAGATAAAGCCACTTACACGGGCAAGGCCCGTGTAAAAATAAAATAACAAAAGGAGAAATATATGTCACAAACAGCCCTAATCTGCGGTTCTTACGCATTCGATTCCATCATGGTTTTTCAAGATAAATTCAAAAATCACATCCTGCCCGATAAAGTGCATATGCTCAATGTCTCTTTTTTAGTGCCGACGATGCGCAAAGAGTTTGGCGGTTGTGGTGGTAATATCGCCTACAATCTACATTTATTGGGTGCTAATTCTGTGCCGATGGCAACTGTTGGTGAGGATTTTACCCCGTATATGAACTGGATGAAGGACCACCAAATGAACACCACACATATGAAAATTATCGAAGGCTCTTATACTGGACAGGCGTTTATCACCACTGATATGGATGACAATCAAATTACCGCCTTTCACCCCGGTGCAATGAGCGATTCACACCTTAACAAAGTCAGCGATGCTGGCACCGTGGACATTGGCATTGTTTCACCCGACGGTCGTGACGGCATGATTGAACATGCCAAACAATTTGCAGACGCCGAAATCCCCTTCATTTTTGACCCTGGTCAAGGCATGCCAATGTTTTCAGGCGAAGAGTTAACCGCTTTTGTTGAACAAGCCACTTTCGTCGCCGTCAATGACTACGAATCACAAATGTTGCAAGATAAAACGGGCTTAGATTTAGCCACCATCGCCTCAAAAGTCAAAGCTCTCATCATCACCAAAGGTGGTGAAGGTAGTGAAATCCACACCAATGGCAAAATTATCAACATTGCCCCTGCCAATGTCACTGCCACCCAAGACCCAACTGGCTGTGGTGATGCTTATCGTGCAGGTTTGCTATATGGCTTAATGAACGATATGGACTGGAAAACTACAGGTCAATTGGCAGGGTTATTAGGCGCAATTAAAATCGCCCATCTCGGTACGCAAAATCACAAATTTGATTTAGCAGGGATTAAAAAACTTTATCAAGAAAATTATGGCGAGGCTTTGTTTTAATTTATTTTTTATAAATGGTATAAGCCGTTATTTTTAGTGTCTTCTACTGCTTTCCTGAATGTAAATGAAGGGCTTTGCCTGTAAATATTACTTGATTATACTCGGGCGAGTATTCACACTCACGGCAACCACTCTTCTCGTGTCATCCTGAGCGCAGTCAAAGGATCTTATACTGCCTGCGTAAGGTCTTATTGGTTATACCTAAGGTGATTAGAAGAATCAAAATGCCATTCCTAGTATTCTTTGATTGGTCAAAAATTAAAAAAACTATGTAAGAAATATTGTTTTAATTGTAATTAAAATTATTTTTGTTGAGCAGTTGCATTAAAATAACCCAAACTTTCAACCCTTTATTAAGAGAAAAATGAACCAAATCGGTCTTGAGCAACAAAGCGTCGCAGAATTCAGCGAACGCGCTTATCTTGATTACTCAATGTATGTCATTCTTGATCGTGCACTACCGTTTGTGGGCGATGGGTTAAAGCCTGTTCAGCGTCGTATTGTTTATGCAATGAGTGAATTAGGACTGAAATCAACGGCTAAATTTAAGAAATCTGCTCGAACAGTGGGCGATGTTTTAGGTAAATTCCACCCGCATGGCGACAGTGCTTGTTATGAGGCGATGGTATTGATGGCACAGCCGTTTTCTTACCGCTATCCGTTTATTGATGGGCAAGGAAACTGGGGTGCACCTGATGACCCGAAATCATTTGCGGCAATGCGTTATACCGAAAGTAAACTCTCTCGTTATGCCGATTTATTGTTGGCAGAAATCAATCAAGGCACGGTCAGTTGGGCGGATAATTTCGATGGCTCATTGCAAGAACCTGAGCATTTGCCTGCGCAAGTGCCGAATTTATTATTGAATGGCACTTCGGGTATTGCCGTGGGTATGGCGACGGATGTGCCGCCGCATAATTTGACCGAAGTGGTGAATGCATGTATTCAATTATTGGACAAGCCATCGACCGAATTGGACGAACTTATGGGGATTATGCCTGCCCCAGATTATCCAACGAGTGCGGATATTGTGTCTTCTGCGGCGGATATTAAGCAGATTTACGAAACAGGACACGGCAGTGTCAAAATGCGTGCAACTTACCAGAAAGAAAAGGGTGAAATTGTAGTTGAAACTTTGCCATATCAAACTTCTGGCTCGAAAGTTATTACTCAAATTGCCGACCAAATGCGTAAGAAAAAATTGCCTTTGGTAGAGGATATTCGTGATGAATCCGACCACGAAAATCCGACCCGAATCGTCATCGTTCCGCGTTCAAATCGTGTGAATATTGAGGCATTGATGTCGCATTTATTTGCCACCACGGACTTGGAAAAAAACTACCGTGTGAATATGAATGTCATCGGTTTAGACGGCAAGCCGCAAGTTAAGCCATTGGTGCCAATGCTGAAAGAATGGTTGACTTATCGCACCCAAGTTGTGACCAATCGTCTGACCCATCGCTTGGATAAAATTCTCGCCAGATTGCATATTTTAGAAGGTTTGTTAATCGCCTTTTTGAACATTGATGAAGTAATTGAAATCATTCGTACCGAAGAAAAACCGAAGCCAGTTTTGATGGAACGCTTCAAACTCAGCGAGATACAAGCAGAAGCAATTTTGGAATTAAAGCTTCGCCATCTTGCCAAGTTAGAAGAGATGAAAATCCAAGGCGAGCAAGCAGAATTGGCTCTCGAAAGAGAAAAATTAGAGCTATTATTGTCCAGCGAAATGCGCCTAAAAACTTTCATTAAAAATGAATTAAAAGCCATCGTCAAGGAATTCGGCGATGATAGGCGTTCAAGCATCAAGCCAAGCGTCACCCAATCTCAAGCGTTCAGCGAAGACGATATGATGCCCGCTGAAAATGTTACCGTGGTATTAAGCGACAAAGGTTGGGTGCGTAGCGCCAAAGGGCACGACATCGACTCCAGCGCACTGAACTACAAATCAGGCGACAGTTACCTCACCAGCGCCAAAGGTCGTAGCAATAAAAACGCCATTTTCTTAGACTCAACGGGGCGCTCTTATTCACTCAGCGCACACTCTTTACCAAGTGCTAGAGGACAAGGTGAGCCACTTACAGGTCGATTAACCCCACCAATGGGTGCTGAATTTGTGGATGTGATTATGGGCGATGATGAGCAAAATATCTTGCTGGCATCTAATGCAGGTTATGGTTTTATTGCCACCATCGGTGATTTATTATCAAAGAAAAAAGCAGGAAAGGCATCCTTATCATTGCCAGGTACATCAAAAGTAATGAAAATTGTTAAAGTTGATGATTTAGACAATCAATTTGTTGCTGTTACTACTAATCGCGGGCGTTTATTGGTATTTCCAATCACTGAGTTGCCGATTTTGTCAAAGGGCAAAGGCAATAAGCTCATTCAAATTCCATCAAAAGAAATGAAATCTGGTGAAGAGTTTGTCGTTAGTATTTGTGTTTTATTAGAGGCACAAAACTTAAAAGTTACCGCAGGAAAACGCCATTTAACCATCAAGTTTCAAGATTTAACTAACTATATCAGCACCCGCGCCAAGCGTGGAAACTTATTGCCAAAAGGCTATCAAAACCTCTCTAAAATTGAAGCGGTTGACTAAATGAATTTAGTAGAAATTCTTTCACTTTCTGTTAAAGACTTTTTTACCAAAGAAATAATATTTAAATTATTTTTAGTGATTATCGTCAGTATATTAATCGCTTATATCGGTGGTTTTTACCTACTTGATTCCCTCTTTAATTATGGAAATCATTACAATGAAGCCGATATTTCCAACTCTATTGAAACCAATTTAGGTGCCATTCCTTTGGTTGGCATTTACATTGCCTCTATTGTTATCTGGATTGTTGTTGCTTTGTTGGCAGTGATAGGGGCTTTTTTAGGTTTTTACGCCAGCGTTTTATTCAGCCTAATTATTGCTGGACTTTTAACCCCCTCTATTGTCAAAGTTTTAATCCAAAGAAGGGGTGGTTCGATTGAAGATATTCAAGGATTTGATAATTTCTTTACTGCTATTTTTAAAATACTCGGCATTGTTGCCCTTCATTTTTTAACCTTCGTTTTACTAATACCATTGATGTTTATTCCTTTGGTCAATGCCTTGCTAATTTTTGCCGTTTTATACAGTTTTTTCCGCTATATGCTCGTCTATGATGTTGGCTCAAACTACCTTGCAAAAAAGGATTATAAAAACATTGTCAATTTCTACAACTTAGATATATTTATGATTACTTTAGTGGGTTATTTCGCATCATCCATCCCATTCATCGGTATTTTTTCTTCCATATTTACCGTCATTGCTTTATTTAATTATTTTCATTCAAAGTCCACTTAATTCAAGGTGTAATACTGTTTGAGTAGTCGGTATAATAACCCTTTTTCAATTTTTCCGAATTAGTCGCATAATTATATGTTCGTCTTAAAAATTGTCACCGACTTCGGTGCAGCCCATTCCTTACGAGATTATCCTGGTGATTGTGCGCGTTTGCACGGACATAATTGGGGGGTTGAAATGTCTGTTGAGGCTCAAGAGCTTGATGTGAATGGCATTGCGATTGATTTTCGTGAAATTAAAAAACAAACTAAAACGGTTGTTAAACGGTTGGATCATCAGTATTTGAATGAAATTCCACCTTTTGACAAACTCAATCCAACGGCTGAAAATATTGCAAAATATATGTTTCAAGAAGTTGGAAAACTTATTAATAATCAAGATGTTCGTGTTTCTGAGGTGATTATCTGGGAAACACCAAGGGCGTCTGTTGCCTATTCGGAGCCAAAATAATGAGCACATGTAATTTACCTGATACACAAAATAACGCAGACACTCGCAAAATTGTGATTGATAAAGTGGGTATTAAAGATATTTCACACCCAATTACCTATATCGACCGTGATGGCAATAAAAATCCGACGGTGGGTAATTTCACGATGACGGTAACTTTGCCAGAGCATGTGAAAGGCACGCATATGTCGCGTTTTATTGAGATTTTGAATGCGGGGCCTTGTGAATTTAATAGTGGTGATTTTGGCAAAATTATTGACAAAGTGCATGAAAAATTAGATACTGAAACAGCACATGTGACGGTTAATTTTCCTTTTTTTCGTAATAAAAAAGCCCCTTCTTCAGGTGTGGAATCGCTGATGGACTATCAGGTGACTTTGTATGGGATATTGAATGAAGGTGTGACCGAAGTAATGATGAAAGTCGTGGTGCCAGTAACCAGCCTTTGCCCGTGTTCAAAAAGCATTTCTAAATATGGTGCCCACAATCAGCGTTCGCACATTACTATTAAAGCGAGAATTGCCAAGGGTAAAGCCTTGCATGTGGAAGACTTGATTGACTTGGCGGAAAAAGAAGCATCCTGTGAGTTATATGCGATTTTAAAACGTGAAGATGAAAAAGTGGTGACAGAGAGAGCCTACGATAACCCTGCTTTTGTTGAAGATTTGGTGCGTGATATAGCAGTGGGCTTGAATGCGAACGACAACATTGATTATTACCGTTTAGAGTCGGAAAATTTTGAGTCTATTCATAATCATTCGGCTTATGCGGTGATTGAAAATCGCAAATAATTTATGTTAAAAAAGATATTACAGAAAATCAGCAATATTCGTATCACTAAGGCGGAATCGATTACCCCGCCAATGGTGTATATTAAGCGACATGAGGTGAAAAAGCCTGAGTCCGATTTTATTGTGGATGCACGCCAAACGATTGCCAATATTGTTAAAGGCAAAGATAAGCGATTGTTGGTTATCGTTGGTCCGTGCTCTATTCATGATACTGGGGCGGCGATAGAATATGCTAAAAAACTGGCAAAATTAAGAGATGAGCTGAAAGATGATTTGTTCATTGTGATGCGTGTGTATTTTGAAAAGCCACGCACCACCGTTGGCTGGAAAGGCTTGATTTATGACCCAGACCTTGACAACAGCAACAACATGGAAAAAGGCTTTGATTTAGCCCGTAAATTGTTACTCGATTTGGCAAAAATGCGTTTACCAACAGCAACAGAATACTTAGACCTAATTACTCCACAATATATCGCAGATTTAATTTCATGGGGTGCCATCGGTGCACGCACCACAGAAAGCCAGACACACCGTGAATTAGCCTCAGGCTTATCTTGCCCTGTTGGATTCAAAAATGGCACAGATGGCGGTGTTCAGGTGGCGATTGATGCGGTCGTTTCTGCTGGCAGTTCGCATATGTTTTGGTCAATTAATAAAAAAGGTATGATTAACCGCTATACAACGGCAGGCAATCCAAATTGTCATGTGATTTTACGTGGTGGCATAGACGGGACAAATTTTGACGGTGAAAATGTTAAGAAAACAATTGAAAAACTTGCCGCCGCCAAGCTGCCACAACGGCTAATGGTAGATTTTTCACACGCAAACAGCGAGAAAAAATTCAAAAATCAAATTAAAGTTGGCGCAGATATTGCCAAGCAAATCAGCGAAGGTTCTGAGCAAATTTCGGGCGTCATGATTGAATCACATTTGAATGAAGGAAATCAGCCAGTCGGATCACTAAAATCACTCGAATACGGTGTCAGTATCACTGATGGCTGTATTAATTGGAGTGACACTGAAAAACTGCTCAAAACATTGGCAAATTCTGTTCAAAAAAGAAATAGTTAAATTGTTGATTATTAATAACTTTTTCATATAAATAATTTACCTATTTATTTGCAAAAAATAGCCTATTTAGGGTACAATAAAAGCCAATTTAATCATGCTATTTTATTATGTCTGACAACACTGATAACCCTCAAAATTTAGACGATACTTTCGAGCCTAATTTCCCCATAGTTACTATTGAAGATGAAATGCGTGATTCTTATTTAGAATACGCCATGAGCGTCATCGTTGGTCGTGCCTTGCCGGATGTGCGAGACGGGCTCAAGCCTGTGCATCGTCGTGTCTTGTATGCGATGGATGTGTTGGGTAATGACTACAATAAAGCCTACAAAAAATCTGCCCGTATCGTTGGTGATGTGATTGGTAAATATCACCCTCACGGCGATACTGCCGTTTATGACACGATTGTCCGTATGGCGCAGCCGTTTTCAATGCGTAGCATTTTGATTGATGGACAGGGTAACTTTGGTTCTGTCGATGGAGACCGTGCAGCGGCAATGCGTTATACAGAAATTCGTATGGCAAAACTCTCGCATGAATTATTGCGTGATTTGGATAAAAAAACGGTTGATTTTATTGACAACTATGATGGTTCGGAATCAGAGCCAAGCGTGCTACCAACGCGCGTGCCAACTTTACTGGTGAATGGTTCGTCAGGTATTGCGGTGGGTATGGCAACAAATATCCCACCACACAATTTAGGTGAGGCGATTAATGCATGTTTGAAAGTTATTGATAATGAAAATGTAAGCCTTGATGAATTGTTAGAAATTATGCCAGGCCCAGATTTCCCAACAGCGGGTATTATCAATGGCGCATCAGGCATTCGACAGGCCTATGAAACAGGTAAAGGTAAAATTTATTTGCGCTCTGTTTCACATGTGGAAGGTGAAGACAAGCAAAGTATTGTTGTTACAGAATTACCTTATCAGGTTAATAAAGCCAAGTTGATTGGCAAAATTGCTGAATTGGTTAAGGATAAGAAGGTGGATGGCATTACTGGTTTGAGAGATGAATCGGATAAAGATGGTATGCGCATGGTGATTGAATTGCGTCGTGGTGAAGTGCCAGAAGTGATGCTTAATAATCTCTACAAATTGACCGAAATGCAAACGGTTTTTGGTATCAATATGGTTGCCATTGATAAAGGAATGCCGAAGTTGATGACATTGAAAGGGATTTTAGATGCCTTTATTGCTCATCGCCGTGATGTTGTCACTCGCCGCTCTATTTTTGAACTCAACAAGGCAAGAAGTCGTGCACATATTTTAGAAGGTTTATCGGTTGCATTAAGTAATATCGATGAAATTATTGAATTAGTCAAAGCCGCACCAAGCCCAACAGATGCAAGAGAGCAATTAATGGCAAAAACTTGGGAAGGGAGTGTGATTAAGGACTTGATTGGTGAGCGTGATATGGCGCTGTTTAAGCCAGAAGAATTAGCGGCTGATTTAGGTTTGCAAGCTAATGGTGAATATCAGTTATCACTCAAACAAGCACAGGCAATTCTTGATTTAAAATTGCATCGTTTAACGGGTTTAGAAAAAGACAAAATTTTCGATGAATTTAATGAGCTGTTGGAGCAAATCAAGTACCTATTAGACATTTTGCAAACCCCTGAAAAATTGATGCAAGTGATTCGTGAAGAGTTGGTGGAAGTGCGTGATAATTTTGCCGATGATAGAATGACTGAAATTTTAGAAAACAAAATTGACTTAACTTTGGAAGATTTAATCGCCCAAGAAGAGCGTGTGGTAACCCTATCACACGGCGGTTATGTGAAGGCACAATCATTGGGCGATTACCAAGCACAGCGCCGTGGCGGAAAAGGTAAGGCAGCGACGAAAATGAAAGATGAAGACTTTGTTGACCAGTTATTTGTGGCAAATTCCCACGATACCGTGCTGTGTTTCTCATCAACAGGCAAAGTCCACTGGCTTAAAGTATATGAATTGCCAATGGCATCACGCACCGCACGAGGCAAGCCCATCATTAATTTATTGCCACTCGAAAAAGAAGAGGTCATTAACGCTATCTTGCCAGTGTCTGAGTTCACCGATGACCAGTTTGTGTTTATGGTAACCAGTAGCGGCACCTGTAAAAAGACCTCGCTAACGAACTTCTCTCGCCCAAGAAAAGGCGGTATTATTGCCATTGAGCTCAGAGATAGCGACAAATTAGTCGGCGTTGAAATCACTTCGGGTGAAAATGACATTATGTTATTTTCAGCAAATGGTAAGTCCATCAGGTTCAAAGAATCCGATGTTCGTGCTGTCGGAAGAACAGCCATTGGTGTACGAGGTATGAAACTCAAAGACGACGAAATCGTCTCCGCCATCGTTGCCGACAGCGAAAGCCCAATTCTCACTGCCACTGAAAAAGGCTACGGAAAACGCACAAACCTCGATGAATATCGTGCCCAAGCCCGTGGCGGCTCAGGTGTTATTTCCATCAAAACTTCGGATCGTAACGGCAAAGTTGTCGGTGCTATCCAAGTGACCGATGAAGATGAAATGATGCTCATTTCTAATAAAGGCACTTTGGTCAGAACCCGTGCCGTAGATGTCTCCATCATCGGTCGTAATACTCAGGGCGTTACACTGATTAATATTGCTAAAAATGAGAAGTTGGTATCGGTGGCCAAGATTGCTGAGGCTGAAGATGAAGAAAATGACGAGCAGGAAGAGATATAATTTTTGATAGAGTAATAATGTTGTGTATCAATATTAAAAAATAGTTATGAAAATACCCTTCTTGTAGCTCAGTTTAAAATATGAGTTTATAAAAATAATAATTTATAATTGTAAAAAGAGCAAACTATTTTATTATTTTCAGATGTTACACAGTCTGTTATTTCGAGCATTACCTATCATTTAAAGTGCCATTCTGTCATTTCGAGCGCTCTACCCTGTCATTTCAAACGCCCACCACTTTGTCATTCTGAGCGCCACCAATCTTGTCATTCCGAGCGCCACCAATCTTGTCATTCCGAGCGTTAGTCGAGGAATCTTATGAGTTAATAAAAGATCTCTCCGCTTCGGTCGAGATGACAGGGTTGGTGGTGGTCAGAATGATGTGGAGGAGGCACAAGATGACATGAAGGAGATGCGAAATGACAGGGAGTAGGCACGAAATGCCATAGAGCAGGCAAGTTTAGTCTTTTTTATCAGCCACAAAATCTAATACAGTTGCATTAATACAAAAACGACGCTGTCCATTTTGACCGTCTTCAAATACATGTCCTAAATGAATTCCTGTGCGTTTTGCGATGACTTCAATGCGATTCATATCGTAACTATTGTCGGGTTTTTCAATTGTTGCACCATCAATAGCTTTGGTGAAGCTGAGCCAGCCGCTTTTGGAGTTGAAACGGTCGTCAGTATCAAATAATGGAGTGCCTGATAATTTATCAACAAAAATACCGTCGGGAGTGCCTTTAAAAATATCATATTGTTGGCAGAATCTACCTTCTGTACCTTGGTTAAAGGCAATGTCAAAGGCAGATGAATGGCCAAGTTTGAATTTGCCTAAGGCTTGGTAAAATTCTTGCGGGGACAAGTAACCTTGAAAGCCTACTTGCTCTACGCCATCCTCAATGAATAAAATGGTTGGTGTGGCAAAGGTTGGGGTCTTGAGGGTGTAGCCTTTAAGATTGTGTGCAAATGCATTTCTAAGTGGAATATTGCCTTGATAACCATCCAACACTTTTTGCTTGAAGGCAACACAAAACGGGCAGTAAACATCGGACTCAATCACCACAATCTCTTTGCCTTGTAAGGGTGTCAAAATAAGCTCTTTTAGGTGTGTATTATAAGCATCACTAACCTTCCCCTTGATAATCCCTTTATTGGCAAATTTCACCCCAGTCTTATGGCTAGGACAATAGCCATTTGGATTATTGGTTAGATAATTTTGATGATAGTTCTCTGCTCGCCAGAATTTATCTAAGATACTGATTTCGGTTACAATTTCACCAAAATTTTTCTCATTTAACAATATTTGATATTCTTTTTTGGTTTGTAAGGCAATCTGTTGTTGTTCATCTGTTGTCCAATAAATTGCAGAACGATAGTTATTACCTTTGTCATTACCTTGTCCATCAGTTTGTGTTGGATTGTGGAGCTCCCAGAAATTTTTGATTAAAAATTCGGTAGAAACCAGTTTTGTATCGTAAGTTACTTTCACCACTTCGGTGTGGTTGATGGTGTGCTGATTGCTTCTGTTGTCTAATACTTGTTGGTAGGTTGGGTGAGCGTAATCACCGCCAGCATAGCCAGAAACCACTTCAACCACACCCGATATTTGTTTAAAATTCTTTTCTACACCCCAAAAACACCCAGCAGCAAGGATAATTTCTGACAACATTTAATGCTCTCGTGTGGCGCTAAAAATGATATTAGGATGACGCTCTTGAGTGAGCTGTAAATTAACCATAGATGGTGCAAGATAGGTCAAAACGCCTGCAGAATCAATCGCAACATTATTACCAGCTTTGATTTTGAGTTGTTCAATATCTTTTTCATCGCCTGTTATCCAACGAGCTGTGGCAACAGCAATGGTTTCAAATTGACAATCAACGCTGTATTCATATTTTAGGCGATGAGCAACCACATCGAATTGCAAAATACCGACCGCACCAAGAATTTGCGAGTTGTTGATGAGTGGGCGGAATACTTGCGTTGCCCCTTCTTCTGAGAGTTGATCCAAGCCTTTTTGCAAGGCTTTGGCTTTGAGCGGGTCTTTCAAAACGGCACGACGAAATAACTCGGGGGCAAAGTTTGGAATGCCTTTAAAACTCAGTTTTTCGCCTTGAGTAAAGGTGTCGCCAATGCTGATGCCACCGTGATTGTGAATGCCGATCACATCCCCTGCATACGCCACTTCGGCAGAAGAGCGTTCACGCGACATAAAGGTTACTGCATTGGCAATTTTGATTTGCTTGCCCGTGGCAACTTGCAGGACTTTCATGCCTTTTTTATATTCGCCACTGACGATGCGCATAAAGGCTAAGCGGTCATGGTGTTTTGGATCCATATTCGCTTGAATTTTAAACACGAAACCTGTGAGTTTGCCCTCATCAGGTTTGACTTCACGCACATTGGATTCACGATTTTTTGGTGTTGGTGCGTATTTAAGAAAGCCATCTAATAGGTTTTGAATGCCAAAGTTTGAAATGGCTGAACCAAAAAAGACAGGGGTTTGTTTGCCCGTTAAAAATTGATTGACATTAAAAGGCGTGGTCGTTTCACGAATAAGTTCCACTTCCTCACGCATCTCAAGCACAACATCTGCGCCTAAAATTTCATCTAATTCTGGATTATCAACACCCTTGATAATAATTTCCTCACCAATCTCAGAGTTCTTCCCCGCTTCGTATAGATAAACCTTGTCCTCCAATAAATGCACCACCCCTTTAAACGCCTTGCCCATCCCAATTGGCCAAGTAATCGGCGCACATTCAATATTTAAAACCGTTTCTACTTCATCCATCAAATCAATCGGGGCTTTGCCTTCACGGTCTAATTTATTGATAAAAGTCAAAATTGGTGTATCCCGTAATCGACAAACTTCCATCAATTTAATCGTGCGCATTTCCACACCTTTGGCAACATCAATCACCATCAATGCCGAATCCACCGCCGTTAAGGTGCGGTAAGTATCCTCAGAAAAATCCTCATGCCCTGGGGTGTCAAGTAAGTTAATGATGTGATTATCATAATCAAATTGCATAATCGACGAAGTAATCGAGATGCCTCTTTCCTTCTCCATCTCCATCCAATCAGAAGTTGCATGGGTGCTGGCCTTTCTCGCCTTCACACTGCCCGCTGTTTTAATCGCACCCGCATACAAAAGCAGTTTTTCAGTTACCGTGGTTTTCCCTGCATCAGGGTGGGAGATAATCGCAAAAGTGCGCCTTTTAGAGACTTCACTCATGTAGCCACAATTCCTTAACTTTCCTTTGTAACTCCTTAACAGTCGGTCTTTCTAGTTCGCAGCCTTGATTGTGTCGAACTGTAAAGTTGTCAGGATCAATGATGGCGCCAATTATTTTTAAGTCATGTGCATTCTTACAGGATAAATACACCTCTGCCGCTGTTGTGCTGACAATTGTGAATATACCTAAATTAGGCACAGACTCTGCAGGCATTGAGTTAATGTTAAGAACGGTTGCTTTACGAATGCGATGTCGTATTCTTTCGATAACAGCAGTTATTTCTGTACGAATTTTTTTGTTTATTCCCGACTGTTCAAGGTAATAAATATTGGCAGAAAGCCCTTTGTTTTTATCTACAAGTGTCTCATTTTTAGTTGTTATTTGTTTTCTTTCCTGTGCAAGCATTTTATTTTCATTTTCTATCTTGCTTTGCTTTTCCATAAGCGCCTTTATTTTAGCCATCATCTTATCTTTTTCTTTGGAGAGCGCTTTATTTCTAGCTATTATTTGGCTTTGTTCTGCTGCCAATGCCTTGCCTTCTTGTTTAAGCACCTTGTACTTTTCCACTATGCCATTGCCATTATTAAACAGTGCAACAATGGGTAGGCGGGAAAGCGAATCATACAAGGTATTGTGGGTGGTAGCGCTAATAAGTGTGGCCACATTTAAAGCGAGTAGTGAAAGTATCGTGCTAATAAGGAGTATTTTTTTCATAGTATTTTTTTAATGATGAGTTCTATGCCCACTTGAATAATGCCTTTGGCACATTCTGAGCAAGTAGGTAATCCATAAACATATAAAGTAGTACCATCTAACGAAGTACCTGAATAAGTAGCATTATAGATTGCATTCATCTCAGCGTGTACTACAAATTTGTATTTAGAAACTTCGTTCATAATCCAATTTTACTTTTTATTTCTTTAATGGTAGGAACTTGTAAACCACAAACTTTATCACTTTGATTATTGGGGTTATTGGGGTTAACTATATTATTGATTTTATCCAAGTCTTTCATATTCTCACAAGATAAATAGACTTCCATCCCTGCTGCTGTTAAAATTGTTACAATACCTAAAATAGGGACAGATTCTGCAGGTATTGTAGCAACACCAGTTATGGCGATTTTTGCAGTACGATTCCGTATTCTATTGACAATAGAGGGTATTTTTTTGTGAACATTTATAAAACCTTTGTTTATAATTCTAAGTTCCTTCATTTCTTTTTTCTGTTTCTTTATAAGAGCCGTATTTTTCAGTTCAGATGTTTTGTGCTTTGTTTTTATGCTGTTATCAAATAAGGAAGGAATAGGTACATGTGAAAGCAAACTGTATAAAGCATTGTAGGCAGTGGCACTCACAATGGTCGCTACATTCAAACTAAGTAGCGAAAATACCAATCCAATAAGAAACACTCTTTTAGCTGTTTTCATTTTATTTTTTTGATGATGAGTTCAACGCCAGCCTCATCAAACATAGCTTTTGAAAGTTTGACGCTGTCATTCCAATTATCCAGTTCCTTGGATTTTTCGATAATGACTTTTTTAATACCGACTTGGATAATGCCTTTAGCACATTCTGAACAAATCGGCAAACCGTGGACATATAAGGTCGCACCATCGAGTGAAGTGCCTGAATAAGTGGCGTTATAAATCGCATTCATTTCGGCATGAACCACGAATTTATATTTGGTTTCTCTGTCGTTATAACGCGCTTTGGCGTCATCAATACCACGAGGGAAACCGTTAAAACCTTGGGATAACACTTCTTTTTTACTGCCAACTGTTACCGCACCGACTTGCGTAGAGGGGTCTTTTGACCAAGAGGCAATCTCCTTGGCAAGGCTTAAATAGCGTTCGTCCCATTTCGTTAACTGGCTCATCGTATCTTAATAGATACCAAAGCAACCAAAACTAAAACCAAAGTAATCATCCAAAAACGCACGATGATTTTTGGTTCAGACATACCTTTTTTCTCATAGTGATGATGAAGTGGCGCCATTAAGAAGATGCGTGTTTGGGTGCGTTTGTACCAAGCCACCTGAATAATAACTGACAGTGTTTCAGCAACGAAGATACCACCCATAATAAACAGCAAAATCTCTTGACGAACGATAATAGCAATAACCGCTAAAATTGCACCCAATGCCAATGAGCCGACATCACCCATAAACACATCAGCGGGATAGGTGTTAAACCATAAGAATCCTAATCCAGCACCAATCAATGCAGCAGAAACCACAAACATTTCACTGGCAGCCGGCATAAAGGGCATGTGTAAGTATTCGGCAAAGCTGTAGTTGCCACTGATATAAGCAAAAACCGCAAGTGCGCCGAGAATTAATACAACGGGCATAATTGCCAAGCCGTCCAGTCCATCAGTTAGGTTGACCGCGTTAGAGCTACCAACAATGACAAAATAGGAAAAAATTGCCAAACCAATTGTGCCTAAAGGTATGGATAAGTCTTTGAAGAAAGGAATAAGCAAGTCAGTGGAAATGGGTTGCTGTGAATTGCTCACCAGCCAAATACCAATACCAATCGCGCCCAAAGACTGTGCTAAATATTTTTGTCTGGCACTTAGTCCGTCGGAAGATTTTTTCTTGATTTTTAGGTAATCATCAGTAAAACCAATTCCGCCAAAAATTAGCGCAGTAACAACAACAATCCAAAGGTAAGTATTGTGTAGGTTACCCCAAATTAACACGCTACTGATAAAAGAGAATAGGATCAATATACCGCCCATAGTTGGCGTGCCTGCTTTAGCCAAATGCGATTCTGGTCCATCATCACGCACTACCTGTTCAATTTGGTGTCGTTGTAACCGATTGATAAAGAGACGGCCAAAAGCCAAGCTGATAAATAATGCCATCAACATCGCCAAAATTGCACGCGTGGTTAAGTATTGCAGGACATTGAACCCTGGGTCAAACTGGGTGAGAAAATTGAGAATTTCTAGAAACATATTATTTGATTGATAGCAGCTCTAAATTAAGAATAACCAGTAAATTGTCTGCTATATCCTTGTTAAAAACTTGCATATAGCGAGCGATAATAGTGCGTTTTTCACCGACTTGCATTTCACTTACTGATTCATCAATAGCTTTTACGATTTTGTTCATTCCTACTGCAAAAGTCAACGGCTCTCCTGCCTCATGCACTTTGGTGCCATCGGCTAAATCAATGGATAAATTGATTTTTGCAATATTACCTGTGTTGGGTCTTGCACCGTTACCTTGGTGGTTAATTTGCATAAAGTAACCTGATTTTGTGGCAGTTGCTTCTTTGTAATTGGCTTTCACAAAATTGATGAGTTTTTCATATTTTTGTGTTTGCCTTGCTTTTTCTTTGTCTAAGTTTTTTTGGTTGTGCGCTTGAAATGCCTTTTCATCTGTTTGGAATTTTTTAGCTTTCTCACCCACACGAATAATCTTTAATTTACGAATAAAATCCCCTTTCTTAATGCGATTGACTATGCCCATGCCTTTGACCACATGACCGAAAACAGTGTGCTTACCATCGAGATGTACAGTGGCAGTGTGGGTGATAAAAAACTGAGAGCCGTTAGTGTTTGGACCTGCATTTGCCATGGACAAAATACCTGGTCTATCATGTGTTAAATCTGTAATTTCATCGGCAAACTTGTAACCCGGACCACCTGTGCCATTGCCTTCGGGATCGCCCCCTTGAATCATAAAGTCTTGAATGACACGATGAAATTTCAAGCCATTGTAATAAGGTTTGCCTAGTTGCTTATTGGAAAACTTTGTTCCCTCTGCCAAACCAACAAAGTTAATCACCGTAAGCGGGGTTTTTTCGTAGGCAAGTTTAACAATGATATCACCTTGATTGGTATGCAGGTTCGCATATAATCCATCATCTAATTTTGCATGAGATTGAACGGATACAAATAAAACAAAAAGCAGAAACAAGGCGCGCACAATCATCATGGACAAAGTGTTTTAAATAAAGTCATTATGTTACCAAAGATACACCCGTTAATCAGTTAAAATATGCACCCATAAAGTAAATAAAATCTATACGGAGTTCAATATGTCATTATTAATTACCGACGAATGTATCAATTGCGATGTTTGTGAACCAGAATGCCCAAATGAAGCAATTTTTATGGGCGATGAAATCTATGAAATTGACGGCGATAAATGCACCGAATGTGTCGGTCATTTTGACGAACCACAATGTGTAGAAGTTTGCCCAGTGGATTGCTGTCTATCTGACCCAGACCGTGTTGAAACCGAAACCGAACTACTAGCAAAAATTAAGTAACAATGTAAGAGGTTCAACCTCTTACATTTCAGGCAATAAAAAGGCGGTCTGTTGACCGCCTTTTTTATGGTTTAAAGAAACCTATTTACCAAGTGTTTCTTTAAGTGCCGCCAAACACAGTGTAATGTTTTCTTTCCTTGAAGAATGACCCATCAAGCCAATACGCCATACCTTACCTGCATAAGCCCCCAGTCCTGCACCAATTTCTAAGTTGTAATCATTCAATAAAGTCGCACGCACTTGCGCATCGTCAGCACCTTCTGGGATGAACACAGAGTTTAACTGTGGTAAACGGTCGGCTTTATCCACCAAGAAATTAATCCCCATTGCTTCCAAACCATCACGCAATAACGCATGATTAGTTTGATGACGCGCCCAAGAATTTTCTAAACCTTCGTCAGTGAGCATCACCAATGACTCGTGTAAACCGTATAAAGTATTCACAGGTGCAGTATGGTGGTAAGTGCGTTTTGCACCCTCGCCCCAATAACCCATCACCAAATTCAAATCTAAAAACCAAGAAGTTACAGGCGTTTTGCGATTGCGAACTTTAGTCAAAGCGCGTTCGTTAAAACTCACTGGCGAAATACCTGGCATCGCCGATAAACATTTTTGCGTGCCCGAATAAATCGCATCAATTTCCCATTCATCAACCCGCAACTCAGAACCACCCAATGAAGTAACCGCATCAACAATGGTAATACAGTCATTATCATGTGCAATTTTACAAAGTGCTTTCGCATCTGAACGCGCACCTGTTGAAGTCTCAGCATGAACAAATGCCAATATTTTTGCATCAGGATTATCTTTTAACGCTTGCTCAACTTTATCCGTAGAAACTGCTGTGCCCCAGTCATCATTAACGATAATTGCCTCACCGCCAAAACGCGTTACATTTTCCTGCATACGCATTCCAAACACGCCATTAATACAAATCACAACCTTATCACCCGGCTCAACCAAATTCGCAAAACAAGTCTCCATCCCCGCAGACCCTGGTGCAGATACTGGCATCGTCAATTCATTTTCAGTCTGAAAAGCATATTTTAATGCTTCCTTAGTCTCGTCCATCATCCCTACAAAAGTAGGGTCAAGATGCCCAATGGTAGGTCGTGCCATCGCTGACAAAATTCTTGGATGCACATCAGAAGGGCCAGGGCCCATTAAAGTTCGAACTGGTGGGTTAAATGATTTCATAGTATTATCGTATTTAAAATTAAATCAAACATTATAAATTAGTTGGGCAAAAAATTTACGCATTTTGTTTAAGTGTATTAAGAGACTCCTGCATTGGGTATGAATACCGCCTAAAAGCCAACTTTCATCCATTTGATAACTTTTACAAAACCTGTATTAACCCTGCTAGGACTGGCTTTGTAAAAATTACCAACTGAATAAAATTTAACTTTTATCCGGTATCCATACCCAATGCAGGAATCTCATTAATTTTATAGTTACTCATATTTATCACAAAAGATACTTAAAATATATATATTATAATTTTGCAATATGAATGTAAATTTTAATTGGGATAAGTCTAAAAATAAAATTTCAGTAAAAGGTAGAGGTATCTGTTTTGAAGATGTTGTGAATGCTATTTATGAAGGTAAAATATTGGATAATATTAAGCACCCAAACTCAATAAAATATCCTAATCAATTTATGTATGTGATTAGGATGATAGGCTATGTTTATGTTGTTTCATATATTAAAAAAGACAATGAAATATTTTTAAAAACCATTATTCCAAGCAGAAAAATGCACAAACTATACGAGGATAAATTATGATTTTAGACGAATATGAACAAGACCTATTAGAGGCAATTGAAAGTGCGAATAGTTTTGAGCAAGTAGATAATTTTGAAGAAGAATTATTAATAGCAAAAACCGCCGCTAAAAACTATCTTAATAAAACTAAAAACATCAATATAAGAATCGCAGAACGAGATATGTTAATGCTAAAAAGAAAAAGTGCCAAGGCAAATATCCCCTATCAAACGATACTTTCATCGTTGGTGTATCAGTTTGTGGAAGATAAAATAACTTTAAAAATATAACGCTTGAATGATTTGTTAGATGTTTTTAAATAATTAATGTTTGTGTCCCCTTATCTCCTACGACCAAACTCACCTGACGCGTTAGCGGTCAGGTGGAGTGCCTTGTTATGTGTTTTTTCCAAAACTCTATCACTTTATTGCACAGGTCGATTATTTCGACTCTATCTTTTCCAAAAAACAAATACTCAAACTTTGCTGGCAGTTTCGTGGGTATAGAAACTCCTTGCTTGATACTAACAAAACTACCTTTTGGCTTGCTATGCTTAGCATGATTACAAAATAATCTAATCAATCTCAACTTGTTATCAATATTACCAAGATTGCTGGAATCTAATTCATGAAATTTCATGACGTCTTCTTTTTCATTTGCCAATTTTTTCATTGTCTCGTTAGAATCAGAGTTTCCTATCCAACTAGGGAGGCAATTTAGCGATAAAAGACAATTTGTTGCATCGTAGATATTGTAAGTTTCTTCAAACCTATCCAGCTCCGTCTCGGCTTTTATAAGCCAGTCAGCATAGCAAGATAGTGTTGGTATTTTAGAAAAATCTTTCACAACAAAATTAATGCCGCAATTCCTACAGCTATTCCAATAACTATCAAACAACCAATAGCAGTGCTAAAACCAGGATTCTTCTGCCCACAGTGCGGGCAAGTTCTTGCTGTTTTAGAAACATCTTTTCCACAAGATTTACAAGCAGTGAGATTTTTACTCATGTTCAGACTCCGTAAGACACATAACTATTTATTAGTTACAAAATATATCAATAACTATGTGTATCTTATTAACAATCAATATATTTGAGCAACTTTAACTAAAAATATATTTAATGTCAGTCGTTTTAAATTGAAAGCATTAAACATAACGATAAAACCACAATTTTTAAATTGCAATTTTAATAGTTTATTATACTGAAAATTTCAAATTATAACAACAACAGAAAATTGCCTTGGTTATAATATATCTACATTGTAGATACAACTAGGAAAGTATAATGCGTATAGAAAGCAGGGTGCAAAAATGGGGTAATGGCTTAGCAATAAGAATGTCGGGTGCATTGAGGACGATACCCAATCTTAAAGAGGGGGATATTCTTTCTATTGAGGTTAAAGAGGATGGGTTTAGTGCCATTAAATCTAAAAAGAAAAAATGGAGCGAGGCAGAATTATTGTTAGGAATGGACAGCAATAATGCCCACGCTGATTTAGCCGTTGATTTACTCCCAAGTGAATATGGGGACTGTTGAATATTGAAAGCACAACTTATGAAATACATAAAACAGCCCCTTTCTAGCGCCACACAGCAGTCCTCTAGGAGGGTTTACCCAAAAAGGCGTCAAATAGCTGGCTATTCTCCTCATTTTTGGGTAAAAAATGCACTATTTTCTGCATTCCCTAAGTCGCACTCTCAACATTCAACAGCCCCATATGAATAAATATATCCCCGATAGAGCCGATATTATTTGGCTTGATTTTGAGCCGACAAAAGGCAAAGAAATTGGCAAATATCGCCCCGCATTAATATTATCCTCTAAAGAATATGCACAAAAAACGGGGTTAATTATTTGCTCACCCATCAGCACTAGCATTCGTGGCGGTGCAACAGAAGTGCTTATTGATGGATTGGATAATCCTAGTGTTGTCGCGGCATCTATTGTCAATACGCTGAGTTACAAAAACAGAAAAGCGAAATTAATTACCAAGTCCAGTCAAAGCGTAGTTAATGAAGTTTTGGCTAGATTATTACCTTTAATGGGCGGATAAAACAAATGAAAACCATACAACAACTACAAAAAAACCTACCTAAAAACACCGTCCTAACAGGCGAAGAAAATACTCGCCCCTTTGAGTGTGATGGGCTGAGTGTTTATCGACAAAAGCCGTTAGCCGTGGTATTGCCTGAGAATATTGCACAAATTAAGCAAGTATTAAAAATATGCAAGGCGAATAATACGCCAGTGGTAACTCGTGGGGCGGGGACGGGTTTGGCGGGTGGGGCGATGCCGCTTGAAAAATCGGTGGTGTTGGGATTATCAAAACTCAATAAAGTCAAGTCGATTGATGCTTCAAAACGCTTGGCGGTGGTGGAGCCAGGGGTGCGGAATATTGCGATTAGTGAGGCGGTAGCGGAGTTTGGATTATATTATGCGCCTGACCCGTCGAGTCAGATTGCTTGCACGATTGGCGGCAATGTGGCAGAAAATTCAGGCGGGGTGCATTGTTTGAAATATGGGTTGACAGTGCATAATATTGAAGCCTTGAAAATACTCACAATTGACGGCGAGGAATTGAATTTGAGTCGTGATGATGAGGGTTTGGGGCTGTTAGCATTGATGAATGGCTCAGAGGGTTTGTTGGGGGTTGTTACTGAAATCACCGTCAAACTCACCCCGACACCCGAACTGGCACGGGTGGTAATGGCAGCCTATGACTCCGTGCGTGATTGTGCGAATGCGGTGGCGGATATTATCAAGGCGGGGGTGATTCCTGCTGGGTTGGAAATGATGGACAGTTTTGCCATTGAAGCCGCCGAAGGCTTTGCCAATGTCGGCTACCCACTTGACGCACAGGCGTTATTGCTGTGTGAATTAGACGGCACAACCGAGCAAGTGCAAGCGGAACTTGATAGCGTTTTAAAAGTCCTATCAGGTGCCTCATCGTTGAGGGTATCTGAGAGCGAAGAAGAGCGATTAGATTTGTGGAAAGGACGCAAATCGGCATTCCCTGCGGTGGGCAGATTATCCCCCGATTATTATTGTATGGATGGCACCATTCCTCGCCGTCATTTGGCAGATATGTTGGAAAAAATTAACGAATTATCACAAAAATATCAACTCAGAGTCGCCAATGTTTTCCACGCAGGCGATGGCAATTTACACCCGCTTATTTTGTATGATGCGAATGTCAAAGGCGAGTTAGAAAGAACCGAAGAATTTGGCACAGAAATCTTAAAACTCAGCGTTGATATGGGCGGCACAATCACGGGTGAACATGGCGTAGGTGTGGAAAAATTAGACGCAATGTGCCACCAATTTAACCCCAAAGAATTAGCAATTTTCCACAAAATTAAAGCCGCATTTGACCCCAAATCCCTCCTCAACCCCGGCAAAGCCATCCCAGAACTCCATCGCTGTGCCGAGTTAGGGGCAATGCATGTCCATCACGGCAAATTACCCCACCCAGAATTGGAGCGATTTTAATGAAAAATTCAACAGACAGAATTACACAACTCCAAACCCTAGTCAAAGCATCCGAGCACTTGCACATTAATAGCGAATGGCTTGATTATTCAGGCGTGATAGAATATTACCCCGAAGAATTAGTAATAACCGTCAAAGCCAGCACCCCCATCGGCGAAATCAAAAAACAACTCGCACAAAACAACCAAGCCCTAACTTTTTACACCAAAAACGACAGCGATAGCATCGGCGGCGTCTATGCCAACGGCGGACAAGATATCTCCGACAGCGTTCTAGGTATAAAAATCATCGACGGCACTGGCGAATACCTAAACTTCGGCGGTCAAGTCATGAAAAATGTCGCCGGCTACGATGTCGCCCGCCTTTTAGTCGGCTCAAAAGGGCGTTTGGCAATCATCACTCAAATCAGTTTTAAAGTCTTGCCGAGTGCTTATGTGGGGAAACTATTGCCACCTGTAAAAAGTCAGGCTAATTCTGTTTTGCGTGATGAGGTTGAGCAAAGGTTAAAAACTGTTTTTGATCCTAGGAGTGTTTTAGATGACATATTTGACGATAAAATGGAGAGTATTGAATGATAACATTTGAAGTTTTAATAAATACAAATAATCCAGATATTATTGATAACAATTATGTATTAAGTTTGATTAATGATTTTGAAAGTGGAAGCTGGAGGTATGAAAAATTTCAAAATTATATTTGGAATAATATCTCGGAAACAGCATTATCAAAGGTAGAAAGAGATAGTCTTATAAATAAACCTATTTCTGTTTTGGTGGAATCTGCAAAGAAATTGCGTATAACTGATAACGATAAGATTGGCGAAGGCAGTGAATTGTGTGAAATATTACTTTATGGCATTATGAAAGAACATTATTCTGCATTACCTGTTGTGCCTAAAATTTTTTATAAACAAAATCCCAATGATAATGCGAAGGGTGCAGATAGTGTTCATATTGTTATTGAAGATAATGACTTTTCTTTATGGTTTGGTGAGGCTAAATTTTATAAAAATATTGATGGAGCAATTATTAGTGCAGTTGATTCTGTTGATAGCTTTCTTAGAAATGACGAGCAAATAAAAAAAGAAAATAGCATTATTACATCAATTTCTGATATTGATAAAATGGGTTTATCTGACGAGTTAATAGAAAAGATAAAAGCAACTCTAAGTGGTGAAAACTCACTTGACGATATAAAGACAAAAATCAATATCCCAATTTTATTATTACATGAATGTGCTATTACAAAGAAAACGAAGGATCTTACAGATGAGTATAAAAATAAAATAATTTCTTTTCATCGGGATGAAGCCAATAAATATTTTAAAAAGCAAGTTGAGAAAATGTCTGATATTTTTAAATATGCAGATATTAAGTTTCACTTAATATTGTTTCCAATTCCAGATAAAAAAGTTATTGCTGATGCTTTTGTAGCAAATGCAAATCATTACAGAGGGCAATAAAAATGGATATTTTTAAAACTTGCCAAACAATAAATGACCTTATTGCTTCAAAAGAAGAGAGAGCAAGAGAGGAGTTAATTAAATTATTAGATTATTGCAAAATTCAAAAAATTCCATACGATGAACTTATTAATCACTTGATTAGACAACTTGGGCTTTATCCGTATTTGGATACAAAAACATCTTCTTGGCAAGAAAATTTTATTTATGAGGCTTTCAAAGTTGATATTGGAGGTCAAATAAAAACATTACATAGAGAGCAATCATCTGTTTTAAAAGATTTAATAAGTGGAAAAAACCTAGCAATTATTGCCCCAACTAGTTTTGGAAAAAGCTTTATTGTTGATGCTTTTATAGCATTGAAACAACCTAAAAATATCGCAATCATTGTTCCAACAATTGCACTGACTGATGAAACAAGAAGAAGACTACAAAAGAAATTTTCAAATAAATATAAAATTATCACTACCTCAGAGGTGGAATTAGGTGAAAAAAATATTTTCATTTTTCCGCAAGAAAGAGCCTTGCATTATGTAGATAAAATAGCAGAGTTAGATATGCTTGTAGTTGACGAATTTTACAAGGCTAGTGCTGATTTTGATAAAGAACGGTCAAAACCATTATTAAAGACAATTTTAGAATTAGGTAAAAAAGCAAAACAAAAATATTTTTTAGCGCCAAATATTTCAGGGATTAAATCAAACCCATTTACAGAGAACATGGAAATAAAACCCATTTATTTCAATACTGTTTTCTTAAATATTCATGACATCTATAAAACCATTGAAAACAATGATAAAAAATCGGAATTATTAAAAATACTAAACAATACAAAAGATAAAACTTTAATTTATGCTGGGACATTTCCAGAAATAGATAGATTGTCAAAAATTATAAAAGAGAGTGTTTCTGATTTGGACAATAGCCTACTTAATAATTTTTCACAGTGGATTTCTACAAATTACTCTGAGAATTGGGATCTAGTTGATTTAATTAAGCAAGGAACAGGGGTGCATAATGGCAGGTTACATCGTTCATTAAGTCAAATTCAAATTAAATTATTTGATGAAGATAATGGACTTAAAAATATAATTTCTACATCGTCCATAATTGAGGGAGTAAACACATCAGCAAAAAATGTAATTTTTTGGGGTAAAAAAAATGGAATATCGAATTTAAAGTATTTTGGCTATAAAAATTTAATTGGTCGTGGCGGGCGAATGTTTAAGCATTTTATTGGTGAAATATATTTATTTGAAAAGCCACCAGAAAAAGAAAGTATACAATTATCTTTAGAAATGCCAAAAGAATTAATAGATGAAAATAATATAGAAAAATTGACTAATGAAAAACTTCAAAAAGAGGTTGTCAGTTTTCATATAAAAATGAGTAATCAACTAGGTGAGGAATCTTATAAAAAATTGCAAAAACAGTCTTTTTTCAAAGAAAATAATTGGACTTTAATAGAAGCATTAGTAGATGATATGAAAGAAAAGCCTGATGAATGGAAAGGACTTAACTATTTGAATACTACTAATACAAAAAATTGGGAATGTTTTTTATATAAGGTGTTAAAAATGGCAAAAATAGCCCCATATCGAGAATTAGTAGATTTTATCAAAATATCTTCTTCGAGTTGGGATACAAATATTCCAAATTTAATTAATCAACTTAATATTACAGCCGATAAATTTTTTGAATTAGAAAAAAAAGTGAGTTTTAACGTTTCAAATGCATTTAATTGTGTCAATATTTTGCAGAAAGAAATGTTGCCACATTTAAAAACAGATATATCTTCTTTTGTGATAAAAACTCATTATGCTTTTTTACCAAAAAATGTATATTTACTTGAAGAATACGGACTACCAAGAATGATTTCTAAAAAGATACAGTTATCAGGATTGGTAAATATAGAAAATAACGACAGGAATTTACATTCTATTATCGATAATTTTAATGAAATAACTTACGAAAAAATTATTAAACAAGTTAAAGTTTTAGATGATTTTGACAAGTATGTTTTGAAATATTTTTTTGAAGGAATTAAAACCTCTTAATTTTCAACAAAATAAGCAAGTAAAAAATAAAATGAATAACGCCCCACTAATTATTTACCAAGCTAAAGATGGCAAAGTCAAAATTGAAACACATTTTGAAGGTGAAACAGTTTAGTTATCTACGGAACAAATATCTGTGCTTTTCAGCGTGGTAGAACAGTTATCGCAAAGCATCAAATTTCGTCAATGGGTAATGACTGATTTGAAAAAGTTGGTTTCTATTTTTAAATTAGGGCATAATAACACCTATTATTTTGTCCATTATTAAGTGTTAAATTATGAATGTTAATCACGCCCCTTTATATAGTAATATTTCTGAACTAAGAAAACATCCTAGTCAAATTATCAAAGAGGCACAAAATGAAGTAACGGCTATTTTTAATCATGGTGAGTTAATTTCTTATTTGGTTCCGCCAGATATTTTAGATGGATTATTAGAAATGAAAGCCGATAAAGAGGCATTAGAGCGTATTGCTAAAATGGATTTATCTCAAGCGGTTAGCGTAGATATTAATGCCTTATAAACTCAAATTTATGCCTAAAGCATTAAAATCTTTTAACAAATTAAACCCTACAATAAAACAACAATTCAAAAAACAACTGCTTAAAAGATTAGACAACCCATTATTAGAAAAATATCGATTACATGGGGATTTGAAAGGGCACTATAAAATAAAATTACAATCTGCTGGGTATAGAATGATTTATCGCGTTTTTAACCAAGAATGTGTTGTTTTGGTCGTTGAAGTTAATAGGCGTGACAAGATTTATAAAAATAACAATTAAATTTAACGAAGAAAATGCAAACCATTGACATAAAAAACCTAAAAGCCAACGACATCATTCGCAAATGCGTGCATTGCGGATTTTGCCTTGCGACATGTCCGACTTATCAACTGTTGGGCGATGAGTTGGACTCGCCACGGGGACGAATTTATTTAATTAAATCGGCGTTGGAAAATAACGATACCACGACCAATAGCCTGCAACATTTAGACCGATGTTTGACTTGTCGTTCGTGTGAAACGACTTGTCCATCGGGGGTGGAATATGGGCAGTTGATAGATATTGGCAGGGAACTCGTTGAGGAAAAACGCCCCTTGTGGCAAAAAGTTTATCGCTCTGGTGTGCGTCGATTTTTAACCACGCCTGTTTTATTTAATAGTGTCGGGTTTTTATTTCGACATTCTAAAATTCAAACGCCTGTCATTACCCCTAAAAAATCAGCAAAAAAAGTTTTGTTATTAGGGGGTTGCGTTCAACCAACTTTAGCACCAAATATCAATCACAGCATCAAAAATATTCTCACCAAATTAGGCTATGAAATTACAGAGACCCCACAAAAACAATGTTGTGGTGCTATCGATCAGCACTTAAATGCACATGATGAAGCTCGTGAAAAAATAAAAATCAACATTGATAACTGGCTGAAGGCAGACACAGAAACCATTATTTCCAGTGCCAGCGGTTGCGGTTTGATGGTCAAAGACTACCCAACTTTATTCGACAAATCGGATGCTTATTATCAAAAAGCCCAACAAGTCGTCAACAAGACAAAAGACATCGCCGAACTCCTGGCAAACGAAGATTTATCACAACTCAAATTAGCCAAAGTCAACATTTCATACCACGAACCCTGCACCCTGCAACATGGGCAACAACTCAGCGGATTAGTCACCTCAATCCTACAAAAAATTGGCTACAAACCCGCCCCAGTCAAAGACGCACACCTGTGCTGTGGCTCCGCAGGCACCTACTCAATTTTTCAACCAAAACTCTCAAAACAATTCCAAAGCAACAAACTCAAAAATTTAACAACTAGCAACCCAGAAATGATTGTTACTGCTAATATTGGTTGCTTGATGCACTTGCAAGCAGGCACTAAAGTCCCTGTGAAACATTGGGTTGAGCTGTTGGATGTCTAGAATATAAAAACAATTAAACAAGAAAATGAACATCAAAAACATACAGAAACAACTCGCCAATTTCGCCGATGAACGCAATTGGAATCAATTTCACAATCCTAAAAACCTGGTAATGGCAATGTCGGTTGAGGCATCGGAATTGGTGGAAATTTTCCAGTGGCTTACGCCTGAACAAGCTGAGGCGATTATGGCTTCGAGTGAAAGTGAGCATGTGAGGGAAGAAATTGCGGATGTGATTATTTACTTGATTCGTTTGGCGGATAAGTTGGATATTAATCTTGAAGATGCGATAGCGGATAAGATTGTTAAGAATGGTGAAAAGCACCCCATAAATGAATAGTTAGACTAAAATGGACATTTTGGACAAAATAGACAATTATGCAAAAAATATCAAGTAGTCATTTAAAACAAAATATTTCATTTTTGCAAAATGCACTGAGGTCGGATGTGCTTGTCACCAAGCAAAGTAAGCCTTTCGTGGTAGTGATGGATTATCAAAAATATAAGATGTTTGAGAATAAAGTAACACCGGGTTTGGAAGATATATTGTTGTCTATTAAAAATAGTTTTGATGACATTGAGCAAGGGAAAACGCACCCGATAGAAAATTTGTGGCATCAATTGGATGATTGATTATTCGGATACTTTTCTTAAGGAAGCGAAGCAATTATCAGAGAAATACAAAGGTTTTAAGAGTGATTTACAGGTGGCAGTGGGCGAGATACAAAATAGAAATTTAGGCACTTCATTGGGTAAGGGTTTATATAAAAAGCGTGTAAAAAATTCATCAAATAATTCTGGAAAAAGTGGTGGGTTTAGGATGATTGTGTATCAGATAAGAAACGATAGGATTGTTTTAATGTCGGTTTATTCCAAGTCACAAAAAGAAAATATATCCAGTTTGGAATTGCAAAATATTTTAGGGAGTCTATAAGTGGGCAGAAGAAGAAAACCAAAACCGAAATTTTATGAATTAGAAATAGAATCGCTTTCTCACGAGGGGCGAGGGATTGCGCATATTGATGAAAAGGTGATTTTTGTCAGTGGGGCGTTGCCGGGGGAGAAGGTGAGGGCGGAGCGTGTTTTTTCACGGGCGAAGTTTGAAGAGGCGGATGTGCTGGAGGTTTTGACGGCATCGGATAAGCGGATTGAGCCGAAATGTGCGGTGTTTGGGATTTGTGGCGGGTGTTCATTTCAGCATTTGTCCAGTAGTGATCAGATTCAGGCGAAATGGGATTGGTTAAAAGAGGCATTTGCTTCGCAGGCAAAAGTTGAGCCTAAGAATTGGCTGGAACCTTTGCAAGTACAGGATTGGGGGTATCGGCGTAAGGCGAGGTTGGGGGTGCGATTTGTTGCCAAAAAGGATAAAGTTTTGGTGGGGTTTCGGGAGAAAAAATCGGGCTGGATTGCGAATATGGATAGGTGCGAGGTTTTGCATCCGCTGTTGGGCGATAATCTTGTGGTGCTGGGTAATTATATTGAAAAATTGTCGATAAAATCGCAAGTTCCACAATTGGAAGTGTCGGTTTCTGAGAGTAGCACGGTGTTGATTTTGCGACATTTAGAGCCGATGACGGCAGCAGATGAGCAAATATTGTCGGATTGTGAGCAGGAATTAGGTGTGGTTTTTTATACGCAAAGCGGTGGAGAAGATACGGTTAAGCCGTTGAATGAAGCGGCTGTGTTGAGTTATTCTCATCCCGAACACAGTATTGTGATGGAATTTTTGCCAACGGATTTCACTCAGGTAAATTTCAAACTCAATCAAAAAATGGTGTCTTTGGCAATTGATTTGTTAGAGTTAAATGAGGACGATGAAGTGATTGATTTATTCTGTGGTTTGGGGAATTTCACTTTGCCGATTGCCCGTTATGCCAAACACGCTGTGGGGGTTGAAGGCGATTCTGGATTGATTGAGCGTGCCAAAGAAAATGCACGGAAAAATGACATTCATAATACGGATTTTTACAAGGCAGATTTGTTTAAAGAAGTGGAAGGTTTTGAGTGGTTTCGAGGCAAAAAATACAATAAAGCACTGATTGACCCTGCCCGTTCTGGGGCAATTGAAATCGTGGAATTATTGCCAAAATTAGGTGTGGAACGCTTGGTTTATGTGTCGTGCAATCCTGCAACTTTGGCACGAGATACTGAAAAATTAATTGAAATGGGTTATAAATTAGAAACCGCAGGAGTGATGGATATGTTCCCACAGACGGCACATGTTGAATCTATTGCGTTGTTTACAAAATGATAAAAATCAATATTATCAACCAAACCTTGACCTTTAAAAGTCAAACTTATTCGATTAGCAGTGCCAAGAATGGTGTTGGTGAAACAGAGGGTTCGTTTTGCACGCCGACAGGCAAGTTCAAAATTGCTGAGAAAATTGGCGATGGACTAGAAGCAGGGGCGGTGTTGGTTGGGCGAGTGCCGACGGGTGAGATTTTTTCGCAAGTTTTATCGGATGAAAACCCTGATAGGGATTGGATTTTAACGCGCATTCTTTGGCTAGAAGGTGTTGAAGTGCATAATAAAAACACCAAAGACCGCTATATTTACATTCATGGCACACCTGATGAAGTGCTGATGGGTGTACCAGGTTCAAAGGGTTGTATTCGGATGCGTAATCAAGCATTGATTGCGATGTTTAATGCAGTTGAAGTGGGTGAAAATGTTGTTATAATAAAATCATGAGCCGGTTAATACACCACCTTCCAAAAAAAGCCTTTGAACGCTTACAAGCCAATCAGGACGCTGTTTTGATTGATGTGCGTTGTGAGGCAGAAAATAAATTTGTTGGACGAGCGCCTGATTGTATTTTAATTCCTTGGTTGGATGAACCCGAGTGGGAAGTTGATGAAGTGCAATTTATAGCGGCTTTTGAGCGTTTTGGGGTTGATAAAAAAGCCGAAGTTATTTTAATTTGCCGTAGTGGTTATCGCTCAAATGATGCAGGGAAATGTTTAATTGAACATGGTTTTACTAATGTTGCACATGTGGCGAGTGGCTTTGAAGGGGATTTGGATGAAAACAATCAAAGGGGCAATCTTAATGGCTGGCGACATGATGGGATGCCTTGGGAGCAGTGCTAGTCACGCATTTTAAATGAATAAACTACTCGCAACCTACCTAGACAAAAGAATGCTGTTCATTTTTCTAAACGGCATTGCCAGTGGTTTCCCGTGGGTGATTATCGGCTCGGCAATGACTTTGTGGCTCAAAGATGCGGGATTGACACGCACAGCAATCGGGTTTTTTGGTTCGGTTTTTGCAGTGTATTCAATTAATTGGCTATGGGCACCTTTGTTGGATAGAGTGCAAATTCCTGTGCTGACTAAGCGATTTGGGCAGCGTCGTTCGTGGCTTTTGCTGTTGCAAAGTTTGTTACTTTTGTTGATTATTGCCATTTCTTTTACCAACCCAAAAAACAGCTTAATGTGGGTAAGTTTGTTGGCCTTGTCGGTCGCCATTGTGTCAAGTACGCAAGACATCGTGATTGATGCCTATCGAATTGATGCGTTCAGTTTAGAAGAAAAAGACAAGTTGCCTGCGACGGCGGCAATGGCGACTTCTGGCTGGTGGGTTGGTTATGGTTTTCTTGGGGCGGTGGCATTATATTTGTCCGATTTTGGCAAAGATTGGTCGTCAATTTATTTGATTATCAGCGTGTTTGCGGTGGGTTTTATTTTAAATACGCTGTGGTTGGATGAGCCCGAAAGTCAGCGTTACGCTGTACAAGAAAAAGCACAGCAAGAGTACGAAAATTTATTAGGCGGGCACGGGCTGTGGCAAAAAACCAGCGCATGGTTTTTATCCACCGTGGTTGAGCCACTCAAAGACTTCTTTGTGCGTTTTGGCAAAACCGCTTTGGTTATTTTATTGTTCATTGTCTTTTTTAAAATCGGCGAGGCATTTTTGGGCAGAATGTCATTGGTTTTTTACAAAGAAATTGGCTTTACCACAGGAGAAATTGCCACTTATTCCAAGTTAGTTGGCTCGGTATTAACGATATTCTTTTCCATTGTTGCCAGTGTCATTACCGTGCATTACGGTTTGGTGCGTGGGCTGATGATTAGTGGTGTGGCAATGGCGTCCACCAATTTAATCTTCTCTTATTTGGCATTCGTAGGTCCAGATACCAATGTCTTTGCAGCGGCAATTTTATTGGATAATTTCACCGCCGCTTTCTCAACGGTTGCCTTTGTGGCATTCATTTCCCACTTAACCAATCGTGCTTATACCGCAACGCAATACGCATTAATGGCATCCGCAGGTAATTTTGGCAGGACGCTATTTGCAGGCGGTAGTGGTTGGATGGTGGACAGTTTAGAGGCGCAAAATTGGGTAGAAAATTTTGGCGGAGAATGGGTGGTATTCTTTGCGATAACGGCTTTAATGGTGATACCAAGTTTGATTATGTTGGTTTGGATTAGTAGAAAATTTAAGGATATTTTTGTATGATGGGTGCAATAATGATGGATGTATCGGGCTTGATACTCACGGAAGCGGAAAAAGTTCAATTGGCAAAGCCGAGTATTGGCGGGGTGATTTTATTCTCACGAAACTTTGAAAGTATTGAACAAGTGAGAGAATTGATTAAATCAATGCGTTTGGCGAATCAAAATTTATTGATTTGCGTGGACCATGAAGGTGGTAGAGTGCAGCGCTTTAAAAAGGGGCTTACCCGTTTGCCAGCAATGGCAAAACTCGGTGAGGCTTACGACCAAAACCCAAACTTGGCTTTGGAACAAGCCCTTTCTTGTGGCTTCGTTTTGGCAGCAGAATTGTTGGCAATTGACATTGATTTTTCTTTTGCCCCCGTGCTGGATTTAGACCACGGCAACTCCTCGGTGATTGGCGACAGAGCCTTCCACTCCAACCCCGATGCTGTGGTTAAATTAGCAGGTGCGTTGATTGCAGGTATGCACGAGGCAGGAATGAAATGCGTGGGCAAACACTTCCCTGGACACGGTTTTGTGGTGGCAGATTCGCACTTAGATTTGCCAGTTGACGAGCGTCCGCTGGAAGAAATTAATCGAGATATGTCAATTTTTAAAGACCTGACAAACCACGGTTTAGACGCAGTAATGCCTGCCCATGTGGTGTATTCCGAAGTCGATAAAAAGCCAGCAGGTTTTTCATCAAAATGGATTAAAGAAATTTTGCAAGCACAACTCGGCTTTAATGGCGTAGTATTCAGCGATGATTTATCCATGCAAGGCGCACATTTTATTAAAGACATTAACGAGCGTGTCAAAGTATCGCTTGAAAGCGGTTGCGATATGGTGCTGATTTGCAACAGCCCCGATTTGGTCGCAGAAGTGATTGATGAGCCGTGGCCAGAGAGTGAAAAATTACAAACAATGAAAGGGCGCATTGCCGATGCGTATAAAATAGCGCTTGAAATTCATCAACAAGCCATTCAGGAATTATTATGAGCAAAGAAACCCCAGACTTCGAAATTCGCTTACTCAGCGCCGTTAGAAAAACCCTTATTTCCGTCGCCAAAGACACCATGACCAAGCCAGGTATGCGTCATCCACTCACAGAACAAACACAAAAAATGATTACCGATTGTTTAGATGTGGTCGTTTCTCGACAAGTTGCGATTGAAAAAGACAGCGGCACCCACACGCAAATGAAGCCAGTTTATACCGATGAGCAAACAGTACAAAGTGTTTCTGTTGACGATTTGAAAAAAACACTAAACTGAGACCTTTGCATAAATGATTTTTTTAGCAGCCATTCTTGGTTATTCGATTAGCGGATACACAGGTGCATTAATTGGCGCCGCAATGGCTTGGGTCGTAAAATCTGCCATGAAATCCTCTTTTGCCAACCAACAAAATGAGGCGACAGGGCAGTTTCTCAACTCCCTCTTTTCAATGCTTGCAAAAATAGCAAAAGCAGACGGCATCATCAGCAAAGAAGAGATTGATGCCGTTACTCGGTTTATGGATACCATAAAACTGAACAATGAAGATAAAAAAATAGCCATCAATGCCTTTAGAAATGCATCATCAGACGAGCGTTCAATTTATGAATATGCCAGCCAATATCAAGCAGTGGCAAGTAAGGAAATGCGAGAAATTACTTACGCCGTGCTTTGGGATGTCGCCTATTCTGATGGCGTAATTCACCCTCAAGAAGAAGATATTTTAAGAAAAATACCTCAATATTTAGGATTAAATGGCAACATTTATCACAAATATAGCAACACATCTTCAAGTAATACCAATCAAACAAGTGGCATAGACGAACATTACGAACTGCTTAATTGCACCCAAACCAGCACCGATAAAGAAATAAAAAGAGGCTACAGGAAAGCAATAGGCGCATATCACCCCGATAAAATTCAAGCAAAAGGACTGCCTAAAGAATTTATGGATTTTGCCAACGAGCAATCAAAGAAGATTAACAAGGCATACGATGCCATTAAAAAATCAAGAAGTCTTTAACCCAAATCCAAAAATAGAAAATGCAAATCTAACGCCAACCCTCACTACCACAGCAGAAGGTGAATTGGCTTTAGCCAAGAGAGGCTACCCTGGGGTATTTCAAAGTGGAACCACTGGGTGGCACTAAGATTTTTTTTAAAACACTGTGATAGCAATGATTAACGCCCTATTCACACTTTCTATCTTTGGATTAGGGCGATATTTTTTTAGAAAAATCCAAGGGGGCTAACGCTATAACTAACCAACAAGTTTTTAGTTTGTTGGTAATGATCTAGCATCATCTTGTGTGTTTCGCGCCCTATGCCTGATTTCTTGTAACCACCAAATGCAGCGTGTGCGGGGTATAAATGGTAGCAATTTGTCCATACGCGCCCAGCTTGAATGCCACGACCCATACGATAAGCGAGATTCATATCACGAGTCCAAACGCCCGCACCTAAGCCAAACTGAGAATCATTAGCAATGGACAGAGCTTCTGCTTCATCTTTAAAGGTAGCAACAGATACTACAGGGCCGAAAATCTCTTCTTGAAAAATACGCATATTGTTATTACCTTTGAATAAAGTTGGTTCAATATAGTAGCCATTTCCAAATTCAGAACCAACCTGAGCGACACCACCGCCCAATATCAACTCAGCACCTTCTTTGGCTCCAATATCCATATAGTCTATAATTTTATCAAATTGCTCTTGAGAGGCTTGAGCGCCTACCTGAGTATCGGTATCAAGTGGATTTCCTCGAATAATTTTCTTGGAGCGTTCAATAATAATGGCAATAAATTCATCATAGATGCTTTCTTGAATTAAGGCACGAGAAGGGCAGGTGCAAACTTCTCCTTGATTAAAAAATGCCAATACAGCCCCTTCGGCACATTTGCTAATGTAGTCATCTTCTTGTTGCATAATATCTTCAAAAAATATGTTGGGGGATTTTCCGCCCAGTTCAACAGTTGAAGGAATGATGTTTTCAGCGGCACATTTTAAAATATGAGAACCGACTGGGGTTGACCCAGTGAAAGCAATTTTATCAATGCGTGTGCTAGTGGCTAGTGCTTGCCCAGCTTCTTTACCATAACCATTGACAACATTTAAAACGCCTGGTGGTAGCAAGTCGCCAATAATTTCCATCAGTATTAAAATTGATACAGGTGTTTGTTCAGCAGGCTTTAGCACAACACAATTACCTGTAACCAATGCAGGTGCAAGTTTCCAAGCTGCCATTAACAAAGGGAAGTTCCAAGGGATAATTTGACCAACTACACCAAGTGGCTCATGAAATTGATAAGATACTGTGTTTTCATCTAACTCCCCCATAGTACCCTCCTGAGAGCGAATACATCCAGCATAATAACGAAAATGGTCAACACAAAGTGGCACATCGGCAGCTAGAGTTTCTCGTATGGCTTTGCCATTATCCCAAGTCTCTGCAACAGCAAGCATTTCAAGATTTGTTTCAATTCTGTCAGCAATTTTTAATAATAAATTTGATCTTTCTGTCACAGAGGTCTTGCCCCAGGTAGTTTTGGCAACATGGGCCGCATCAAGTGCTAAGTTAATATCTTCTGAGGTTGAGCGAGGAATTTCACAAAAACCTTCTCCAGTAACAGGGGAGCCATTAGTAAAGTAGTTACCTTTAACAGGCGGTGTCCATTCGCCATTAATGTAATTTGCATAGCGTGCTTTAAATGTAATGACTGAGCCTTCAGATCCTGGTTGTGCGTAAATCATAGTATTCTCCTAGTTATATTTTATAATGTTCGTATCGTAGTATAGTATACATTACATTACCCCAAAACTTCTGACAACTTTTTAAATTTTCTTATATAGAAGCCTTCTTCTTTTTCTGGTTCAATTCTACACTTTCTTGATACACATTCATTGGTTTTTTATATTCCAATGTCTCGTGGAATCTTCGATGATTATAGAACTCAATATAATCATCTACATCAGCGACTAGCTCACTAATAGATTGATACTCGTTTAAATAAATTCTTTCACATTTGGCACTTCGCCAGAAGCGTTCAATGCAAATGTTATCTGTAGCCCTACCTTTTCCATCCATTGATATTGTAACGCCTAAATCTTTTAAGCGTTTGGTATGCACTTCACTGGTATATTGAGCACCTTGATCGGTATTAAATATCTCTGGATGTGGGTGTTTATCTAGTGCATCATTTAATACACCCATTACCAATTGTGTATCCATAGTGTTGGATATTCTATGTGATAATACAGCCTTTGAATGCCAGTCAATAACAGCAGCCATATAAACCATACCGCCTGCAATCTTGATGTAAGTGATGTCTGTAGACCACACTTGATTAGCCTGATTAATATCAAGCCCCTAAGCTTATAACTGTATTTTTTATGTGCTTTGATTGGTATTGTAGTATGGAGTGATTTAACTGCCAATACTGCCTTTAATCCTAACTCTTGGCGATAGCGTGCAACGGTGTTTAAACTGACTTTGCAACCCTCTTCAAGTAATTGTTGATGAACTTTTTTTTCACCATAGATGGGTATTTGTTCAAACACTTTGGTAATGTGTTTTTTAATTGTTTGCTTGGTGTGATTGACACTTGACTTGTAATAAAGCCCACTTCTGTTGACGCCTAACAATTGACATTGATGATTAACCGATAATAAGGATGGCTTGAGGTCAACTAATTGTTTGAGATTAGATGAGCCCAAGCTGACGAGCTTTTTTGATAACCACTCCTTTTCTACAGTTACCTTGCCAACGAGTGTAGTTAAGCGCTCATTTTGCTTTTGTGATTTAATAAGCGCTTCTTTGTATTCTTTGACTGCTTTTGATGGTTCCATAGCAATCTCTGCGTTGGCAAGGAAGGTCTTCTTCCAGTTTGCTAAATTCTGTGGAAGAATATTGTGTTTGCTGGCAATCTGTGCTAAAGTGCTTTCATTTTGTAATAACTCAAGCACTAATTTTGTTTTAAATACCCCAGGGTAGCCTCTCTTGGCTAAAGCCAATTCACCTTCTGCTGAGGTGTATTTGGTTCGTTTTTTACTCCGATTTTTTTTGTTTAGTTTAACTTGTTCGAAATAAGAAAGTTTAGAATGTTGTCTGAAATTGTTGGGGTATTATAGTATGTGATGTGTTGATATTCTTGATTCACAGTCCAAAATGCTTGACTTACAGTCCAAAAAAGGTTAAAAAAATAGGCTTACAACCTAAATGATTATTAATCGTGAAAAAACATTTGGACATATCATCACTTGAAAGATATAAAAATAGAGAATTATTAGTTGAAAATAAAATTTCTTTTCTGGGTCCCGATAGTGAACTAAGCATCTACGATACTTATAAAAAGGCAAATAGAGTTGTACTCAGTGCTGATCAGGTTATGTACTGCAGTATGATTACAGGCAAAAAAATTATGCATAATTTGGATAATTTAGAATCACAAATATTTTTACCACACGAGTCTTATATTATAAAACCGAGCGGTTGCGTTGAAATTGACTTTCCAGATGCACGAGAAAACACACCAACAACCTGTTTAACAGTAGAAATATCCAAAGACAAAATTAATAAAATTTCTGAAAAGATGCAGGATTTATTCCCTGCTAACATAGTTAACAAGGATTGGGAATACCAATCTGAAAATATGCACCTACACCATGCGGTTGACACACAAAATCTGCTTAATCGACTAGTTGATCTGTTTACGAGCAATCATCCAGACAAAGAAGTTTTGGTGGGTTTTGGCATTTCAGAACTGGTTACCCGCCTGCTAAGACAACAAAGTAGAGATATGCTATTGAATTATGCACATAATGCACCCGATTCTAACGGCGTTACTGCCGTAATAGAGTATCTTAAAAGCAATATCTCCAAACCTTTTGATATAAACCAACTAACTCAAAAAGCTTGTATGAGTCGAAGTGCACTATATACAGCATTTAAGCAGCATTTAGGCTGTACACCGGGTAATTTTTATTGGCAACTTCGACTGCAAATGGCAGCAGAAATGTTGCAAAAAGGTCAATCGATTACCGCAGTTTGTTATGGTACTGGATTTAGTGACCCCAGTCACTTTAGTCGAAAATTTACTCAATTTTATGGTTGCACACCGAGTCAATATCAAAAAACTAAAGGGCACCCCCAGAAACCCCAGCACAATTTAGGGAGTACAGAAAATAGTCCATTTTCTGCCTAAAAATAAGGAGAATAGCCAGCTATTTGACGCCTTTTTAGGTAGAAAAAGGGCTGTTTTATGTGTTTCACTCTTTTCAGTACCCCCTTGAGGGGTATAAATTGTGCTGGGGTTTTTGGGGGTGCCCTAAACAAACTCTAAATTAGCATAAGCACTAATCAACCATTTTGTCCCCGCCGTTTTAAACTTCACTTGCACTCTGGCACTGTCGCCGTCGCCTTCAAAATTAAGCACGGTGCCATAGCCAAATTTAGCGTGTTTAACGGTTCTGCCGATGGATAATTCACCTTTTGATTCGGGTTGAATGTCTTGATTAAAGAGGTCGTCTTCTTGATAATTTTGTTGGGTTGCACCATATTTTTGTTTGATTTCGTTTAAATACTCTCTTGGAAATTCTGATAAAAATCGGGAAGGATAGGCGTAATTGGACTGTCCGTGGAGGAAGCGTTTGATAGCGAATGACAGGGTCAGTCTTTTCATTGCACGGGTCATACCGACATAGCATAAGCGTCTTTCTTCGTCCATTAAATGAGGTTCTTCTTTAGATTGTCTTGAGGGGAATAAATCTTCTTCCATACCCGATAAAAATACAAAAGGGAATTCCAAGCCTTTGGCGGAGTGGATGGTCATTAATTGCACATTTTGCGTGGGTGGTGCACTGCTGTCGCCGCTGGAATCGAGCGATGCGAGTGAGAGGAAGCCGGTAACTTCGTTCATTTCACTGTCTTCTTCGTGGCTGTATTGTTCGGCGGCGGCGATGAGTTCTTCCAAGTTGGCAGGTTTACTACCTGCTTTGTCACTTTTGTCGCTTTCATAGTGGTTTAACAAGCCCGATTTTTTGATTAAATAAGCGACTTTTTCAGATAAGTCTAAATTTTGTGCATGGTCTTGCATTTCTTCGATTAACTGGGTAAATCCGATTAAAGCATTGGCAGCACGGGTTGGTAAAGTTGATGCCATGCCCAGTGCCGCTTGGTATAAACCCGTTTGATTCATTGTGGCAAATTCACGCACCTTTTCAACGGTAGCAGCACCGATACCACGGGTTGGGAAATTGACGATGCGCTCGAATGCCACGCTGTCTTCGGTGTTTTCCATTAGGCGTAAATAACACAAAGCGTCTTTAATCTCAGCCCGTTCGAAAAAACGCAAACCACCGTAAATAATATAAGGCACATTGTATTTAATCAAGCGTTCTTCAAAGGCTCGGGATTGTGCGTTGGAGCGATAAAGAATGGCACATTGATTGGCGGGCACGCCGTCATTAATGTGTTTTTGAATGGTGCTAACGACATAATCGGCTTCGTCAATCTCGGTGCGTGCTTCGTATAAATTAATCAATTCGCCATCGCCTGCATCTGTCCATAGAGATTTGCCCATGCGGTTTGAATTGCGGGCAATTAGGGCATTTGAAGCTTTGAGAATGTTGCCAGTTGAGCGGTAATTTTGTTCAAGGCGAATGGTTTGAATCGGTGCAAAATCGGTTTCAAGTTTGGTGATGTTTTCAATCTTTGCCCCACGCCAGCCGTAAATAGATTGGTCATCATCGCCAACGCAAAAAACCGTATTTTTACCGTTAAATAATTGCTGAATCCAGCGGTATTGCACGGTATTTGTGTCTTGAAACTCATCGACTAAAATGTGCTGAAAGCGTTCTTGATAATGCGACAGTAACTCAGAATTATTCCTTAATAACTCATAACTACGCACCAATAATTCGGCAAAATCAATTAAGCCATTGGCATTACAATGGGATTCATAAAGGGTAAAAACTTCAAGACTTCTTTTAACAAAATAATTATGCCCTGCATCAATATCGCCAGGGCGAATGCCCTCGTCTTTTTGCTGATTAATGAACCATTGCACTTTTCTGACGGGGAATTTTGACTCATCCACGCCATTTTCTTTCATCAGGCGTTTAACGATACGATACTGGTCTTGTTGGTCAAGAATTTGAAACTGTGGGCTGAGGTTGGCTTCAATTGCATGAGTGCGTAATAATCGATGTGCCAAGCCGTGAAAAGTACCGACCCACATCGTTCTAATCGGTCTTCTTAATAGTACTTCAAGTCGCTCCCGCATTTCCTTGGAAGCTTTATTGGTAAAAGTTACGGCTAAAATTGCATCAATAGGCACATTTTTTTGCGTGACTAAATAGGCGATACGATGCGTCAGCACACGAGTTTTTCCAGAGCCTGCACCTGCAAGTATCAAAGCATTTTGACGCTCTTCTAGGGTAACAGATTGAGATTGAAAATCGTTAAGTCCATTGGTTATTTCAGATAAATTCATTATTTTTTTATTGTATTTTGTTTATAAATGGTTATAATATTACCTTTCTCTTATATCCATCTAAAAAAATGGGTTTGTAGAGTGAGAATTATAGACATTATTTATTATAAAATTAAGGAGTATCAGCAATGACTTACTACGAAGGTGTAAAAAAAATGGAAGAAATGGGCGTAAACGACAACTATATTCAGGGTTGGGTAGCCGGTTTTTTAAACAATCCAGAACTTGAAGAGCAGAGAATTACTGATGAGTGGGAATCTGGTTACGAAGATGGCAAAGAACAAACAGATGCCAACTTCGGAAACTTCTGTTAATCCACTGATTAAAAACATTAAAAAAGCCCCGTTTTTCGGGGCTTTTTATTATGAGTAATCATTGGCAACACAACACACGCAATGCACTCAAAGGGGCGGATAGTTGCAATGCGTTTTTTGAAACCCAGCAGTTTCAAGACCAAACTTTTCCAATAAAAATCCCCTTAGAATTTGCCAATCTCATTGATAAAAACAATCCCAATGATCCCTTATTAAGGCAAGTCATTAGCGCACCCATCCGAAAACAAATCGGGTTTAGCGCCTCTCCCTTAGAAGACGAAAGCAACGCTCCTGTTGCGGGGTTGATTCACAAATACCCCAATCGGGTTTTATTGATTGCATCACGGGTTTGTGCGATTCATTGCCAGTATTGTTTCCGACAGAATTTTGATTATAGCGAACATGATGCTGTTAGTAACTGGGTGGCAATTGAGGCTTATATTCGCCAACATACAGAAGTTAATGAAGTCATATTGAGCGGCGGTGACCCATTGAGTTTGAGCGATGAAAAACTGCACTCTTTGATTGAGAAAATTGAAAACATCTCTCATATTAAAACCCTACGACTTCATTCACGCAGTGCAGTTGTTACACCAAGCAGATTGACGGCTGAGTTGGTGCAAATATTGGATAAAACCCCGTTAAATGTAGTGCTGGTATTGCATATTAACCACGTTAACGAGCTCTCAGATGCGTTTGCCCAAGCGATACGAAAATTAAGCAATATTACTTTGTTCAATCAATCGGTTCTACTTAAAGGTGTGAATGACTCTATAACGGCGTTGAGCGAACTTTCATTGGCGTTATTTGACTTGGGTATTCTGCCGTATTATTTGCACCTATTGGACAAGATTAGCGGTGCAGAGCATTTTCTAGTCAGCGATGAAGACGCTATTAAATTGCATAAAACTTTAAGTAAAAAACTCAGTGGCTATCTCGTACCACGATTGGTTAGGGATGAAAACTTAGCCTCCAAAACTTTAATTACTTGATATGGGTTGCTTTTTCTAAATCTTTCATACTAATTTCACCCATAAAATACTCAGCTAACGAGCCATCAGGTGCGTAAACAACGGTAGTTGGCATGCCAACAATTTCGCCAAATTTACTAAATTCTGACTGATTATTATTATCAGATAAGATAATCGGGTAATTCACCATAAAAGTTTCAGTAAATTCTTTGATTTTTTCTTTATTGGCTTGCTCATAATCCATACCTAATATTTCCACCATCGCTGAATTTTTATCGTAAAACTCAACAAAAGCAGGAATTTCCTTTAAGCATGGAGGGCACCAAGTTGCCCAAAAATTAATCACCAAATATTTGCCTTTAACAGTGTCATTATTATGTGTTTTGCCATTTATATCCACAACTGAAAATTCAGGCAAGTGAGCGGTTTTTTTGGCAAAAAGACTGTCCAAAGAAATTGCCTGAACAGCACCTAAAGGTAAAATAAGAGCGAGTATAATAAAGATTTTTTTCATAGCGAATAATTCCAAATGAGTACAATAATTTATCACAATCCAAGGTGTACAAAATCCCGATTGACTTTAGGTATTTTAGAAGAAAAAGGCGTGGATTTTGAAGTAATTAACTATCTAGACGACACGCCAACAGTTGACGAGCTCAAAGCATTGCTCAAAGATTTAAATATGAACGCAAGAGCATTGATGCGCACCCACGAAGCCCCTTATAAAGACAATAATTTAGCCGATGAATCCCTTAGCGAAGACGAGTTAATTCAAGCAATGATTGATAATCCAATCTTGATCGAACGCCCGATTGTCAGAACCGAAAGAGGTGTCGTGATTGGGCGACCCCCTGAAAATGTATTGGCAATTATTAACCCCTAGCCCAAAAATAGAAAATGCAAATCTGACGCTAGTCCTTACCACCACAGCAGAAGGTGAATTGGCTTTAGCCAAGAGAGGCTACCCTGGGGTATTGTAAAAAAATTAAGAAAATCAAGGGGTCAAAAAACTAAAAAATAATCGGCTCTTTGGGAAAATATAGCTTGGCGATTATTGCCCCGTTGAATGACATGGTGTGGTTGATTGGGTTGGACTAAACGATGAAAACTTTCAACAGCGCAAAGCTGAATTGATAGACCAAGGTTATGCTTGGAATGGTGATCAGAAAGTTTGGAGTTTGAAATAATGTTGAGAGGCGTTTTTTATAGACTAATCAAACATATTGGGAATGTTGGTTCAACATTGATTGCTATCGTGTTTGAGCAAGTAAAATTGATTCAGTTTATTGTTTTATTAGGGCTAGGCATAATTTTAACTGTGATGACATCTTTTATTTTATTAAAGGAGGATAATGAGGACTAACTTCTACATAATGGCAGGCATTGTTTTGTCTATTGTTGTATTTTTAGGTTTCGCTTTAGAATACTTAAGACGCAAAGATAATAAAAATAAGCATGCTTAACTAAAGTGACATTTGTTGCTTTTCATCCTTTCTCTGAGATTTCTAAGCCACCTGTGTGGTGGTAAATTGCTTGCCTTTTAGTAGCTGAAAAGTGTTCTTGTATTTAATAACATCATCAGCCTCCTTGAACTTTGCGTTAGTTTTTGCTATACTGTTACCAAGTTGCCGTATGTTTTTATCGGTTGATTGAATAACAGACTTGTAAGAAATACTAACAGAAGCCCCAATGACAACGCCTAGCGCCAGATTACTCACAATACTCTACTTTGCAATGTGCTACGGCATTGCTTTGCAATTCGGTGATGCAATGGCTGTAATACCTCTAGCATTAATTTTGTCATTTGTTCTTATTCCTACTTTTTTTGTGATTGCGCCAATTTTTGAAATTCTAAAACGCTTTCTGACCAAATCTCCAAGTCTTCCAAACTAAGCGCCATCAAATCCGAAAGACTCCAGCCCATAACACTTGCAACTGACACACATAACAGCCTGATGTGTTTAGGCTTTAGACTAAAAAACTGTGATATTCATCCTGCAATTTACCAAATTTTTTTTAACCTACGTACTTAATCAAAGCAGGTGGCTGTTTAGCAATAGATGTAAATAAACCCACTTCTTTTGCAGCATTTGAATTGCCATGTCTATCACCAACTAATTTTTCTAAGCCACCTGTGTGGTGGTGAATAAGCCTAAGTCGCGATTTAATGAAACTAGTGCTTTCTAAGCCACCTGTGTGGTGGTGAATTATTTTTATCACACGCAGCGGATGTGTCCAATTTTCTAAGCCACCTGTGTGGTGGTGAATATGATTTAGTTGAAACTTTTATATTATTAAAGGGTCTTAACGAGTTAAGACCTTTTACAATTAATCAATAAGTAAAGTTGAAAGATAGCCTTCACGGTTTTCAATGTTGGATAAATAAACATCGTCCAAACCCTCAACCACAGAATTTTTAACTACATCCAAGGCTAAAACTGCATTACTCCATGCTGATATTTCGGGCAAATCTTTTAGCGATATTGCGTTGTCGGTAAATTCGTTAATCCACGCAAGACGCATAAAAATAGGGGCGAACGCTGCATCAATCATATTAAATTCATTGCCATTAAAGAATTCCCCTTGGGTTTTTGCTGCACTGACTTTTGCGAATTTGTCCATTAATTCGGTTTTTGCTGAGTTGAATTTTTCTTCATCTCCGGTAATAATATTGAACATATTGCCGAGCATATCCGACGAATAAACAATCCAAGAGCGATTGTTCGCTGCCTTGACAACATCGCTAGGGTGAAAACTTTCCGCACTAATTTCATTGATAAATTCAGTAATCACTAGCGACTCAAAAATTGGCGTGTCGTCTGCTTTTAACAAAGGCACTTGCCCAGTTGGCGAAATTTCTTTGAACCAATCAGGTGGATCCATCGGGTTGATATAGGTCATTTTGAAATCAATATTTTGTTGATTAAGTGAGATAATTGCGCGTTGTGCAAATGGACAAAGTTTAAAACTGATTAATTCTAATTTCATAAGTTACTCCCGATGATATGGATGGTTGGTTAATAAAGAATGGGCACGATAAATTTGCTCCACAGCTAATAATCGTGCCATTGAATGAGGTAAGGTGAGGTTGGATAAGCCCCATAATTGCGTTGCTTTTTGTTTGACATTTTGACTCAAGCCATCAGCACCGCCAATCAACAAGGATACATTATCCCCGTTTTGTTGCCAATTTTTCATCGCTTTGGCAATGTCTTTGGTGGTATTTTGCTTGCCGTGTTCGTCAAAGGCAATGATGATATTTGAACCTGTGCAAGCTTTCAATAATAATTCGCCTTCTGCTTCTTTGACTTGTTCAATGTTGGTATTTTTGCGTTTTTGCCCCTCGGGCGTTAGCAAATTAAAATTCATTTCTCGGGGTAATTGCTTCTGATAATGCTCAATCCCCGTCTGAATCCAGTCAGGCATTTTCTTCCCAATCGCAATTAGATTGAGTCGCATTTATGCGTTATTATCCTTGATTTGCGCCCTGTCAGATTCATCATCCGCACCCGTCCACAATTTTTCTAATTTGTAAAACTCACGGGTTTTTTCCGTCATCACATGCACCACCACTTCGGCTAAATCAATCAGCATCCAGTGTCCAGTTTCTGCCCCTTCAATGCCGACGACTTTCATCCCAAGACGCTTCGCCTCGATTTTTACATTGTTGGCAATACCGCGTACATGCTGGGTGGAACGCCCTGTAACGATGACAATCGCTTCAATATCCGCACTCTGTTTTAAGACTTTCAAGGTAACGACATTTTCGCCTTTCAGTTCTTCGATAATGTCGGTAACGGCTTTTAATTGTTGTTCTAAATTCATAATGCCCTAATGTAATTAATAAGTGATTCTGGCAGCAACCCAGATAAATCCTGATGACCGCCTATTTTAGCGTGAATTTCAGTAGATGAAACACTAACCAATGGCATTTTAGCAAAATACACCCCCTTGTAAGAGGTTGAACCTCTTACATCTCTTACACTTCTTGCAAGGGGTGAGCGAGGTAATACTGCCAGCTGTGCATAATTTTTAAATTGTTGGTAGTCTTTCCAGGTATTGAGCGTATCAAAACTATCTGCACCAATAATTAAAAAGATTGTTTCATTTGGGTAATCTGCTTTAATTTCCTTGAGTGTGTCAATTGTCCAAGAGGCACTTTCTCTATCCATTTCACGGGTATCAATTTGCAATTCATTGAACTCAACAAGTGCGAGATTTAACATTTCAAGGCGTTGTTGATTTGAAAACTGCAACCCTTTTTTATGCACGGGTGCTTTACAAGGCATCAAAAAAAGTTGATTTAAGCCCAATTCTTTTTTAATTGCACGAGCCATTTTTAAATGCCCGTAATGCACAGGGTCAAACGAACCGCCAAAAAAGCCAATCATAACATTGCTTGAATTTCTATCTTGGTCAATGCATCCGTTGGATAAGACACCAATCCTTGCGACATACCTTCTACAAATTTGACAAAATCTTCTTCATCATCAATCACCAGCCACGCATTTCCTGCTTTTTGCTCGCCCATCGTCGTTTCAATTTTGCATCCATAATCATGCCCACAATGTAGCATTGCATTATCATCCACTTGTTTAAGTCTTTGCATTGACTGATAAAATTCACGCACATTCGCCCCAGGCAATGAACAATGCCCCGCCCCATATACAAACAGCGTGTCCCCTACAATTAAATGCCCATCCAAAGAATAACAAATCCCCCCAGCCGTATGTCCTGGCGTATTAATAATCGTCGCCATAGTATCGCCTAACCGCACCACCTCGCCATCTTCCACAGTTTGCACCTCGTGGGCAACATTCAACCAAGGCAACTCATTCACCCCCACCGTAATTTTTGCCCCCGTTTTATCCACCAATTCATCCGCCGCATTCGTATGGTCAGGATGCCAATGCGTCAGCCAAATATCCGTGAGCGTATAACCCTTATCAGTAATGTGTTGAATAAATAAATCGGCTTCCCAAGCAGGGTCAATAATCGCACATTTTTTTGAAGCGTGGTCAAAGATAAAATGAATAGAATTTTCCAACGCACCTCTATGGTAAAAAATTTCTAAAGTAAAGGTTTGTTCTGTGTAAGTTTTTAGCATAACAATATTTTACCCAATTTTTCCTAAAATTAACTTGACTAATTAGACTGACAGACTATAATTTACCTCTTTTGCTAAGTAACCGCTTTTTCTGGGGCTATAGCTCAGCTGGGAGAGCACGACACTGGCAGTGTCGGGGTCAGCGGTTCGATCCCGCTTAGCTCCACCATAGCAAAAAATTATGTCGCCTTCGTCTATCGGTTAGGACCCCAGGTTTTCATCCTGGTAAGAGGAGTTCGATTCTCCTAGGCGATGCCATATACCAAAACGGTTCAATTTTTAATTGAGCCGTTTTTTTTCGCCTCAAACAAGTGTAAAATGTTGCTTGTCCCATTCGTCTAGCTGGCCCAGGACTCTAGGATTTCATCCTAGCAACAGAAGTTCAAATCTTCTATGGGACGCCAGATTAAAGCAAAAATACCGACTTTTTAGTCGGTATTTTTGCTTTATTCTGATCCAAAAAATAGAAAATGCAAATCTGATGCCAACCCTTACCACCACAGCAGAAGGTGAATTGGCTTTAGCCAAGAGAGGCTACCCTGGGGTATTTCAAAAAATTGCCGTGGAACCACTGGGTGGCACTAAGATTTTTTTAAAACACTGTGATAGCAAGGCTTAACGCTATATTTACACTTTCTATCTTTGGATTAGGGTTATCATTCTGATTAATTATAGTGTATAATAATTTTTAACCACCAAATAAGGGTTACTTTTTAAATGAGTAAGCAAAAAAAATCTTAGACGTAATGAAAAGTAACCCTAAGAATATTGACTTTAAGGCATTAAAAAAGTTACTTGAAAAATCTGGTTATAAATGCATCAATACAGGCGGTAATCATTTTGTGTTTCGTAAACAAGGTTGTTCAGCTATTACCATCCCATTTAAGAGGCTCATTAAAATAATTTACATCAAAAGAGTGTTAGAAATTTTGGAGAAAAATAATGATTAAAAATAAAGACTATTACTTAGCAATCGACTATGACATCATCGTTTCAGCCGTAAATGAAGATGACGGTGGTGGCTATTTGGCTTATTACAAAAATATTGATGGTGTGATGGGTGATGGGAAAACAGAGTCCGAAGCAGTGGCAGATGTTAAAAATGCCTTTGGTTGTTATTTAGATGTTTCGTTAGAAAATAAAGATGCTATTCCAGAGCCCGAAAATTTAAGTAAATCTAAGAAAATTAATATTTCAATGACCGCCAGTAAAATTAAAAATTTAGACATTTACGCCAAGCGACTTAATACTACAAGAAGTGGGTTGTTATCAATGCTGAGTGATAAATTGTTGAATGGCGATATTAAGTTAAATCCAAAAATTTAGCAGGAGACCATTGCCATATCAAACAGCCAAAAAAAATGGCCCTGACCGAAAGCCAAGACCAAAGAGACTCTGTGAAGGAGTCATAAACCCAGAAGCAACCACACCTCCAAGTTCAGAGGTTCCTCGTAAAGTCAAGGAACAGGATGAATTTTACGCTTTTTATCGGTTAAAATGACGGTAGTTTTTTATTCAAAAATATCGCTATGAGTCATCTTAATATTATTATTCCAGACCGTTTGATTGGACAACGCATTGACAGTGCGTTGGCGATTATGTTGCCAGATTATTCGCGTTCAAAAATTACGGCGTGGATCAAGGCGGGGAATGCGTTTATTCGGGATAAAACTTTCAAGCCTAAGGATAAAGTATTGGGTGGTGAGATTGTTGCTTTGGAGATTAAGAAAGAGAAATCGAATGACTGGTTGGGGGAGGAGATTCCGCTGGATGTGGTGTATGCAGACGAGGATATTATTGTGGTCAATAAGCCAGTTGGACTGGTAACGCACCCAGGGGCAGGGAACTGGACGGGGACGCTGGCGAATGCGTTGTTGCACTTTGACCCGTCACTTGCTCAGTTGGATAGGGCGGGGATTGTGCATCGCTTGGATAAAAATACTTCGGGGTTGATGGTGGTGGCACGCAGTGAATTGGCACAGAAAAAATTGGTGGAAAATTTTCAAGAACACAGTATTGATAGGGAGTATTCGGCAATTGTTTACGGACATATGATTTCGGGTGGCACGGTGGAAGCACCGATTGGACGCGACCCTAAGGACCGAATTAAGCAGGCAGTGGTTGAGGAAGGCGAGGGTAAAGAGGCGATTACGCATTATCGGGTGATTGATAGATTTGCCAATCACACACACATTAAAGCAATTTTGGAGACGGGACGCACACATCAGATTCGAGTACATCTATCGCATATTGGACATCCACTGTTGGCTGACCCGATGTATGGGGGCAAAATTCGTTTTCCAAAAAAAGCCGATGAGGTGTTGAAAGATGCATTGAAAGACTTTAAGCGACAAGCGTTGCATTCTAAAAAACTGACACTAACACATCCAATTACTGAAGAAATAATGTCGTGGAAAGCACCCTTGCCGCAAGACATGCAAACCCTTATTAAAACACTACAGAAGCACGACCCTGTGTAAGAGGTTCAACCTCTTACATCTCCCCCTGTTTTTTTGTTAAAATAATTTTTATGAGAAAAACACCGCTTGTTAACCAATGCTATTACCACATCTATAATCGTGGTAACAATAGAAGGGATGTATTCCTAGATGAAAATGATTTGCAATATTTTTTAGATGCATTAAAACTCTTTAACCATACAGAGTCACTTGGATATTCTGGTCAATATCGGAGAAAAAATCCGCAAGAAGTTGAAAAAATAGTTAGCCTGGTAGCCTACGCATTAAACCCCAATCACTTCCATTTACTGCTAATGCAAAATGTTGACAATGGTATTTCAAAATTTATGCAAAAGTTAAGTACAGGTTACACCATGTTCTTTAATAAAAAATACCAAAGTAGTGGCGCGCTATTTCAAGGAAGATTTAAGTCTGTATTAGTTGAGGATGACAGCTATCTGGACCATCTATCGGCCTATATCAATCTAAATCATAAAGTGCACTATATAGTAATTGATGAAAAATATAGAAGCAGCTTCTTGGAGTATGTAAGAGGTTCAACCTCTTACACGGATATGTGTGATAAGGATATTATTTTGGATAGGTTTTCAGCTGAAGAGTATCAAATTTTTGCCGAAAATTCGGTTAAATCAACTTTGAACCTAAGGGGTCTTCAAGATGATATATTGATGGAGTGAATGTAAGAGGTTGAACCTCTTACATTTAGGTATAAAAATATGACACAGTTTCTTTTTCCAAATAATGTTAAATTCCTTTCAACTTTGCGATATTTGGAGGGTGGAGTGAGTGTTGAGGGTTATGGAAATTTTAACCTTGCCACACATACGGGTGATAATCTTGATGCAGTTACGCATAATCGTGCACTATTATTACAACATTTTAATTTACCTGGTGTGCCAAAATGGTTAAATCAAACCCATTCTGATATTTGCGTAGATGCACAATCACATGACTGCGAAGGTGACGCGATGGTTACTTGTGAAAAAAATGTGGTTTGTGCGGTGGTGACGGCGGATTGTTTGCCAATTTTTGCGTCCAATAAGGCAGGTACACAAGTAGGTGTGGCGCATGCAGGTTGGCAGGGGATTTTGAATGGGGTAATCGAGTCATTTGTCCAGTCTTTTGATGATAGAGACTTGTTAATACATTTTGGTCCGGCAATTTCAGCGAAGAATTTAGAAGTGGGTGTAGAGGTGTTCGAGCAGTTTGTCGCTAAGGACGAAAAACTCGGTAAGGCGTTTATTCCAAAAGGTGAGAAGTACTACTTAGATATTTATCAAGTGGCATGTATTATTCTTAATGGTTTGGGCGTTAGGCTCATTACAGGTGGTGATAAATGCACTGTTGATCAAAGTAATAAGTATTTTTCCTATCGCCGAGATGGGGCTAATTCAGGGAGGATGGCACACTTAATCTGGATAGTTTGAGTAGTGAAAAGCCAACTAACTAAGTAATGAAATAACTACTAAGTCACTTACCAATGGTCAGTCCAACCGATGTTTATGTAAGTTACGACAAACGACATAACGATGCTAACTCTTAAATGTGCTCTTTTTCTATATTATTTTTTTAAACTTCAACAATTTTTTTAGCTGTACCAAAGTCAGTCTTCCCAGAGCCAAGTTTTGGAATTTCATCAACTTTAATAATCTTGGATGGGTGCATTAAGGCGCTAATATTATCGGCTAATAATGCCTTTTTAATATCTTCCATTTGAATATCTTCGGTTACCAGCAACACGATTTTTTCACCCTTTTTTGCATCACTAACAACAACGGATAGCAACTCCATTTCAGCGTTATGCATTGAATGTTGGATTTGCTCTTCAAGAGCGCTAAGGCTAACCATTTCCCCACCAATTTTGGCAAAACGAGAATAACGGTCAACGATGGTTAAGAATCCGTCATTATCAAGGTGTCCTTTATCACCTGTGTTATACCAACGAATGCCATTAATCATAGTAATAACCTGACGGGTTTTATCAGGCTGTTTTAAGTAACCTTTCATTACTTGTGGACCACCAATTAAAATCAAACCATCTTCTTCGATGGGTAACTCTTTTAATGTGTCAATATCTACAATCTTATATTGCGTGTCTGTAAGTGGCTTACCTACAGTGCCAGATTTATTGGCAGCAGGAGTGTTGATACCGGCGGCTGGGGAAGTCTCTGTCGCGCCATAGCCCTGATAAATAGTTTTGTTAAATTTTTTCTGAAAATCTTCAGCCGTTTCTTGTTTGAGTTTTTCCGCACCTGATACGACCAATCTAAGGCTGGATAACATCTGTGGCTTGATTCTTTTATTGAGGCTATACATTCGTAGAAAAGTAGGTGTGCCAATCAAGATACTGCCTTTAAATTTTTCAATACCTTTGGCAATAGCAACGACATCAGTAGGATCGGGGTGGCAGGCAATCGGTACACCCTCTGCTAAAGGCATTAGTGTGGTTGCCAAAAACCCAAATGAATGAAAGGTTGGCAAGGTGGACATCATCACATCTTTGCCAGGTTGTGTGTTAAGCACAATAGCAGCTTGTCTGGCGTTGGCGCTTAGATTATTGTGACTGAGTTCAATGCCTTTTGGCGAACCCTCGGAACCTGATGAGAACAAAATGGCAGCGGTATCATTGCCATCAACCTTGTTAAAGAGAAATTTTTCAATACTTTTGGCACTGAGTATTTTAGACAAAAATAAGAATTTAATTTTTTTCAAGATGGAGATGCTTTCTTTAACCTCTTCAAGATAAATGATATTAAGATTTGGAAAAAAATTAATAATATCAATTTTCTTTTCTAGTAGTTTTATAACTAATTTTTTGGATGTGTAAAGTGTTTTTAGATCTGCTTGTTGTGCTGCATCTTGCAAAGATTTTTTACCTGCAGTAAAATTAAGATTGACCGCAGTCTTACCTAAGGACAATACCGACATTGTGGTAATAGCGCCGCCTGTACTGGAAGGCACCATCAGCCCGATATTTTGCTCTGGGCTGGTTTTTTTAATCACATCAGCAAATAACAACACACCGATTAAGAATTTATCTCGTTCTATTTTGATGCCTGTGGAGATATCACACGAGGCATAATCACCCTTTTGTTTGGCATGTTGTAGCCAGCTAATATGAACAGGTTTTAGTATTTTTTGCATTATTCACTCCTCTGCTTTTCTTTACCACTGATGCTGAAATCCATTTCTTTGGTTGTGGAATTTAGGTGGTAGTAATGTAAGGCTTTTTGTTTGCGTTGTTTTTGTTGAACGACGCAGCCGACGACTTCAAATTCATCTTTGAGTTCTATTTCATCATGTTGGGTGTTAAGAGGGATTAAGAGTTTATTTGCACCACGCTCGATGTATTGGCGGAAGTATAGTTCACCGTTGTAACGCACGATGACATAGGCACGGGGGTGAATTTTCATACCTGGGTCGATGATTAAAATGCAGTTTTCGCTGAATTCAGGCTCCATATAAGTGCCTAAATTTTGCAGGGCAAAGGGCTCTGAGTTGGTGCTACAACTACTGTCTAGCATTTCTTGTGGGGTGCTTATGTCTGACATGATGGGCAATAAAAAGTGGCGCGTTGGTTTTGGGTAATACGGGTTATTTTACAGTTACATTGGGTACATTTTTCGTTTTTACACCCATACACAGATAAAGTTTGTGCGAAATAGCCAGGTTGCCCGTCTACAGAGGAAAAATCTTGTAGAGTTGTGCCACCTGCTTTGATGGCCTGGGTGAGGATGTTTTTAATGCATTCGGTCAGTAAGGCGTAGCGTTTTTTGCTGATGCTGCCTGCTTTGCGTTCGGGGTTGATGCCTGCACAGAATAGACTTTCGCAGGCATAAATATTGCCGACACCGACCACGATTTTGCTGTCCATAATGAAGGCTTTGATGTTTTGTTGTTTTTTGCGAGATTTGGCGTGTAAAAAGTCTTCGTTAAATAACGCTTCCAAAGGTTCAACACCTAAACCGTCTAATAAGGGGTGGGTGTTGTCGGTGGAAAATAGTACAGCACCAAAACGGCGTGGGTCGTTTAAACGCATAGATTTTCCATTGCTAAAAGATAATTCAAAATGGTCATGTTTTTTCAGAGGTACATTGCTGTCCACGACTTTAATCGAGCCACTCATTCCCAGATGGATGATCAGCGTGCCGATTTCAAAATGAATTAATAGATATTTGCCACGCCTTGAAATACTATTTACTACTTGATTGGCAAGGGTTGTCGGTAGATGTTTGGGGATGTCCCAGCGTAAATTATCTCGGTATAAAATTGCCTTTTCAGCGATTTGATCGACAATTAAAGGCTCAAGTCCGCGTTTGGTAGTTTCAACTTCGGGTAATTCTGGCATAGAGTTTTGCGTATAATTTTATGGCTATATTTTAAGGTGTATTAATGATGAAAGAAGAGGTAGTTTTTAGTGGTTTATTAATGTTGATTTCATTGGTTGTGATTTTTTTATTATCGCGACCAATATTAAGAAATAATGAAAAATGGCAGGCAATGCTGACACCGCTGTCATCCATTGTTGGCAGTGGTTTTTTAATTATGGCACCGTTGTTGGCAAGTATTGTTGGTAAACTTTCACCGCTTGCTGTTTTGGGTATTGTCTTACTGGCGTATGGCATTGGGCATGTGATTCGATTTAATATTAAACACATTGAGCCACGAATTAACAATGACACACTTTCTAAAAGAGCCAAAGAAATTGAATACATTGGTAATGTTGTTTTGGTATTGGCTTATATGGTGGCAGTGGCTTTTTACCTATCCTTATTGTCTTCTTTTTCGCTAAATTATCTCGGTATTGAGAATATTATTTACGAACGCTGGATGACAACAGGCATTATTATTTTTATTGCAGTAGTGGGGTATATCAAAGGTTTGAGCGGTTTAGAAAAGCTAGAATCGTTGTCAATGACGGTGCAATTGTCTATTGTGGTGGCGTTGTTGATTGGTTTGGGCGTGTTTGGAATGAATTTTTTGGCAGCGGGTGAAACGCTTGAATTTGTGCATCAACAAAGACCAATTTCCACACAAATACAGATGTTGGCGGGTGCTTTGTTGGTAGTGCAAGGATTTGAAACTTCACGATTTATTGGTGAAAAATATTCTACAGAAGTGCGAGTTACGAGTATGCGCAATGCACAAATAATTTCGGGTATTTTGTATGTGGTGTCGGTGATTTTATTTATGCCAATTGTGCAAGAGATGAATTTAATGCATATTGAATTAGCAGATATTATTGCTGCTACAGGTTCAGCGGCATTAATATTGCCTTTGATGTTGATGGTGGCCGCGGTAATGAGTCAATTTAGTGCGGCAATTGCCGATACGGGCGGCGCAGGTGGGCTTTTAAATGAAAATAGTAACCAGCGTTTATCGACCAAAATGAGCTATGTGGGTGTTTCAGTTTGTGCAATTTTGTTGGTTTGGAGTGTTGATTTATTGGAAATTATTGCCTTGGCTTCCAAAGCATTTGCGACTTATTATTTATCACAAACCCTGTTGGCATTGTATTATTGCCATCAAGACTGCCCGATTGAATCAAGACTGACACTGGTGAATAAGATTCTATATATAGTTATCTCTATTATTTTACTGTATGTTATTTTCTTTGCTATACCCGCGGAATAAAATTAACTGCAAATGAGTAAATAACCCATTATAATAGTCAACCTTTAACAATAAGGAGAAAAGTATGTTTAATCGTATTAATTTAGTTCAGTGCAAAATTGCACTTGGTTTTGTTGGCGCTGCGCTTGTGGCTTATTTCACGGGCATTGAGTCCCATTACGCAATGACAGTAGCATTACATGTACTGGCAGGTATTGTTTGGATTGGTTTGCTTTATTACTTCAACTTTGTTCAAGTGCCAGGTATGGGTCAAGCTTTAGCAGACACAGATGGACCAGGTCCAGCAGCGATTGGCAAGTACATTGCACCAAGAGCATTGCTTTGGTTCCGTATGGCGGCAGCGACAACTTGGTTAATCGGTTTATCATTATTGGCACAAAGCGGTGGTGCTGGCATGGCGGGTATTCACTTGGCATTTACTTTAGCGCCAGGTTATGAAGTTATTGGTGTCGGCACATGGATGGGTACAATCATGGCATTCAATGTATGGTTCATTATCTGGCCAAATCAGCAAAAGATTTTGGGCATGAAAGAAGCAACAGCAGAAGAAATTGCAACAGCGAAGAAAAGAGCAGCATTGGCTTCTTCGATTAATGTTATTTTGTCAATTCCTATGTTATTGACTATGATTGCATGGCATTAAGATAAGTTCTGATTGAAAAAAAACCGAGATTTATTCTCGGTTTTTTTTTGCTTACTGCATACTGATATTTCCTTTACTCTCTGCCATTCTGAGCGTTAGCCGAGAAATCTTATTTTCAACAAAAGGTTTCTCCACTTTGTTCGAAATGACATAGTACCTCTCTGTTATTCTGAGTGTAGCCAAAAGGACCTCCCCCCATTCATATAAGATACCTTGTATAATTTACCACTTATGTCAAAAAGAAACCCCAAACTCAAAGTCAGCGGTGCAGATGCCCAATCTTTTCTACAAGGACAATTGTCAAACGATATTGACAAGATTGTTGAGGGTGCGTGGCAATTGAATGCTTATTGTCAGCATCAAGGACGCATTATTGCGTTGATGTGGGTGGGTAAGCAGGGTGATGATTTCTTGTTGGATTTTGCGATGGATTTATATGAGGTGGTAAAAAATCGGTTGACGATGTTTGCTTTAAATGCAGACATTATTTTTACCCAAATTGAGGCGCAAACAGCGTCTATTGAAGCAGCACAGGTTACTTTAGCAACGACTGAAAAATTCATCCCACAGGATTTAAATCTTGACATTGATGAAGTGGGTGTGAGTTTTACCAAAGGTTGTTACCCTGGGCAAGAGGTGGTAGCACGGGTGCATTATCTCGGCAAGCCGAAGAAAAGATTGTATCAATTTACCTGTGATTTTGAAGTGTTGCCACTTGATAAGATAACCTTGGAAGATGAGACAAAAACAGTCGGAACGGTGCTAAATCAGGTAAAATCTTGTTTCTTTGCAGTTGTGAAAATTGCTGAAAAAGAACAAGATTTTTTTATTAACAACAAGCCAATTAAATTGCTTGAATTGGCTAATTTTTCAGATTAAATACAATGAAACTAACTAAAATATTGGCATTCTTGCCATTGCTTCTCCCTGCTTTTGCTTTTGCCAGCGGTAATACAGAAAAAACCCTTGATTTAACTAGCCATTGGGTTGGTTATATGGCATTAGTCTTATTTGTTGCGGCTTATATTTTGGCAATGGTGGAAGAATTTACCTGCTTTAGAAAGTCTAAGCCAGTCATTTTAAGTGCGGGACTTATTTGGGCAATGGCTGCTTGGGTGTATGCTTCACAAGGAATGCCACATACGGCTGAAGTGGCACTACGACACAACCTATTAGAATATTCTGAATTATTCTTATTCTTATTGGTGGCAATGACCTATATCGAAGTAATGAAGGAGCGCCAAGTTTTTGATGCATTAAAAGTTTGGTTGACCAACAAAGGACTGTCATTCAGGCAACTATTCTGGCTAACGGGCTTTTTGGCGTTTTTCATCTCACCTGTTGCTGATAATTTAACCACCGCCTTGATTATGGGTGCAGTGGTGATGGCGATTGGTGGTAATAATGTGCGTTTTGTTTCTATTGCCTTTGTTAATATCGTTGTTGCTGCTAATGCAGGCGGTGCGTTCAGTCCATTTGGTGATATTACTACACTGATGGTTTGGCAAAAAGGCATTATTGAAACTTCTGAATTTCTCACCCTATTTGTCCCATCGTTGATTAATTTTGTTGTGCCAGCAGCGATTATGCATTTTGCAATTAAGAACGAATCGATTAAGATGGAACAGGAAGTGGTTTCTATTAAATTGGGTGGAATGTGGGTTGTATTCTTGTTTATTGTAACGATTGCTACAGCGGTAGCCTTTCATAACTTCTTACATTTACCGCCAGTGATGGGGATGATGACAGGGCTTAGTTATTTGATGATTGCATCGTTCTTTATTAATAAGCATCAAAAGGGTGAATTTGATATTTTCCAAAAAGTATCTAGGGCGGAATGGGATACTTTATTGTTCTTTTTTGGTGTGATTATGAGTGTTGGCGGCTTAGGTTTTATGGGCTATTTAGCGCTTGCTTCCGAGTCAATGTATTCTATACTCGGGCACACTAACGCTAATATTTTGGTTGGTGTTTTATCGGCGATTGTTGATAACATTCCGGTGATGTTTGCAGTATTAACAATGAACCCTGAAATGAGCCAAGGTCAATGGTTGTTAGTCACCTTGACTGCAGGTGTGGGCGGTAGTTTACTGTCTGTTGGTTCTGCGGCAGGTGTGGCGTTAATGGGGCAGTCAAAAGGGCTTTACACCTTTGTATCGCACCTAAAATGGACACCTGTTATTGCCCTCGGATATGCCGCCAGTATTTATACGCACATTCTAATTAATGGCGTCTAATCTGTTTGTTGATATTGGCAGTAGCACCGTTAGTTGGGAGATTGATGGCAATTACCAAAGTATTCATATTGAAGATTTTCAAAGTGACGCAATACCTCCACACCAAGCCAGCACCATTGCCTGTGTGGCAAATCACCAACTGATTGAGCATTTTAGCAACCCAACGATTGTCCAACCTAAACCTCTTGCAGGCATCGTTTTTGGTTATAATTTGGAACAATTGGGTATTGATCGGTTTTTAGGATTGGTAGCAGGGTTTGAAAAATATCCTGAACACTCTTTTATGGTGATTGATGTTGGTACTTTTGTTACCATTGACAGCGTGCAAAATGGCAAGCATATTGATGGTGGTATTGCCCCTGGTTTGTATCAATTACAAGCGGGCAAAAAATTTACTGGTAACGACAGTCAAAAGTCGTGGAAAATGGGGACTGAAAATATGTTGCGTGATTATATTGATAGGCGCACTGCTAATTTTAAGGGTAAGATTTTGGTTACTGGTGGTGGGCAGGAAATAACCCATATAGAGCAAGGTGAATATCACCAAAATTTAGTCATAGAAGGATTGAGAATAATAAATGAACAATAGAGTTTTATCAGGAATGAGACCCACAGGGCAACTGCACCTTGGGCATTATCATGGTGTTTTGAAGAATTGGTTGGCGTTACAAAATGAGCAAGACTCATACTTTTTTGTAGCAGATTGGCACGCTTTTACCACGCATTATTCAGACAAAATTGACCTTGCAGGCAATGTGTCAGAAATGGTGGTGGATTGGTTGGCGGCGGGGATTAATCCAAATACTTCGACGATTTTTGTGCAATCAAAAGTACCAGAACACGCAGAATTACATTTATTATTATCGATGACCACGCCCCTGTCTTGGTTGGAACGAGTGCCGTCTTACAAAGACCAGCAAGAAAAACTGAAAACTAAGGACTTGGGTACTTATGGTTTTTTGGGTTATCCGTTATTACAAAGTGCCGATATTTTAATTTATAAAGCAGGTTTGGTGCCAGTGGGCGAAGACCAAGTGGCACATATTGAACTCACTCGTGAAGTTGCTAGGCGCTTTAATTATGTGTATGGGCGAGAAGCTGATTTTGAAGAAAAAGCAGAAATAGCCATTACTAGAATGGGTAAAAAGCAAGCCAAATCTTATCGCGCTTTGCGTAAAGCCTATCAAGAAACAGGCGATTTAGAGGCGTTGGATAAAGCACAGGCTCTACTCAAGGAGCAACAAAATATTACCTTAGGTGATAGAGAAAGATTGTTGGGTTATATTGAAGGTGTGGGTAGAATTATCTTGCCTGAGCCAGAATCTTTACTCACAAAGGCCTCAAAAATGCCAGGTTTAGATGGGCAAAAAATGAGTAAATCTTACGGCAACACCATTTCTTTGCGCGACACGGCAGAAGAGATTGAAACCAAAGTTAAACGCATGCCAACTGACCCAGCCCGAGTGAAATTAACTGACGCAGGCGACCCAAAAAAATGTCCAGTGTGGCAACTGCACGAAGTCTATTCCGATGCACAAACTTGTGACTGGGTGAAGGACGGTTGCACTAATGCAAAAATGGGCTGTATCGAATGTAAGCAACCCGTGATTGACGCTATTAAAGAAGAATTAACCCCAATGCAAGAACGCATTGCCAAATATCAAGCCGACCCCGAACTCATCAAGCAAATCATCCACGAAGGCTCTGAAAAAGCCCGTAGTGTTGCCAAAGAAACCATGGCAGAAGTGCGTGAAGCGATGGGGATTACTTACTAATTAAAAGTTAGTTGTGTTATAATGCTTACATAATAAACAGGAGAATAGTATGAAACCACAAGAAGGATCAAATGGACTTGAGTAATCAAGAAATTTTTCAAATTATACAAACAGCCACTTTAATAGTGGCTGTTTTCGTTGCATGGTGTTCAATCAATAAACAAAGGGATACCACCAAAAAAGACAAAACTATCTCTTTATTAATGAAGGACTTAGAAGATGATTTTTTAAAAAGTGGTATGCAAACCTTATTAAAAGTTCATAATAATGAAGATGACGATGTAGCAATTTATGCTAATTCTGCCCATAAGAATGATGAGAATGCTATCGCCATTAGAAATTTGTTAAATTATTATGAAAATATTTCTGTTGGTGTAGGCAGTAACATTTATGATGTTGAAATGATCAAAAAATCGCAAAAAACTATGATTTTGTCAATTTACAAGCAATCCAAGCCTTTTATTACACGCCTTAGAGAACAAAATAAGAATCCCAATCTTTATATTGAATTCGAACGATTTGTTGAGATTCTTAATGGATAGACTACAAAAACTCATCGCTACAGCAGGATACGGCTCTCGTCGTTGGGCAGAGCGCTTGATTGAGCAAGGGCGTATCGAGGTTAACAATAAAACGGCAAGCATTGGCGACAAGGCCGAGATAACCGATACGGTTAAAATTGATGGGCGGAAAATTGACTTAGGGCGTTATAAGGAAGAAGAAACTAAGGTGTTGATTTTGAATAAACAGGCGGGTGTTATTTGCTCTAACAAGGATGAAGAAGGGCGTAAAAGTGTTTATGAATTATTGCCAAAAGAGTCTCGCTGGGTGATGGTTGGGCGTTTGGATTTGAATACATCGGGCTTATTGCTGTTTACCAATAATGGCGATTTAGCCAATAAATTAATGCACCCGAGCTCTGAAATTGATAGAGAATATGCAGTTCGTGTACTTGGACAAGTAGAAAATGAAGACTTGAAACAACTCACAACTGGCGTTAAATTAGAAGATGGTTTCGCTAAATTTTCTCGTGTTACCGCTGGCGGTGGAACAGGTGCAAATAGTTGGTACAAGGTAGTCCTCAGAGAAGGTCGCAAACGAGAAGTGCGTCGTTTATGGGAGGCATTAGGCTTTAAAGTCTCACGCTTAATCCGCATTCGTTTCGGTGAAATCCGCCTACCAGACAAACTCAAAGCCAATCAGTACGAATACCTAAAACCTGGACAAGTGAAATTACTATTAGACGCCACTCAAAAGCGTAACCCCATGTAAGAAGTGTAAGAGGTTCAACCTCTTACAAAGAAAGATGCAAATGAGAAGTGTTCCACTCGTGGGAGGCATTAAGCTTCAAAGTCTCACGCTTAATTCACATTCGTTTCGGTGAAATATACCCACCGGACAAACCCAAAGTCAATCAATACGAACACCTAAAAACCCCAGTTCTTTGTAAGAGGTTGAACCTCTTACAACCTCTTGCAAATTGGTGAAAGGTGTCGTTTGATTTGGAGGGTTAAATTGAAGTGGTATCAAGTATAATAACGCTTTTAGTATTTTTTAAGTATTTATGTCTGACTATAAATCCACTTTGAATTTGCCAGCAACTTCATTTGCAATGAAGGCAAATCTCGCTAATCGTGAGCCAAGCTTCCTAAAACAATGGCAAGATGATAATCTTTATGCACGCATTCGTGAGAAAAATAAAGGCAAGCCACAGTTCATTTTGCACGATGGACCGCCGTATGCGAATGGTGATATTCACATTGGGCATGCGGTTAACAAGGTACTGAAAGATATGATTATTAAGTCTAAATCCTTGTCGGGTTTTGATGCGCCGTATGTGCCGGGTTGGGATTGTCATGGTTTGCCGATTGAGTTAAATGTTGAGAAGAAAAAAGGCAAAGTTGGGCATAAAATTGATGCCAATGCATTCAGAGCCGAGTGTCGTAAATATGCCGATACGCAAGTTGAAAAGCAGAGACAAGATTTCAAACGCTTGGGTATTTTGGGCGATTGGGACAATCCTTATTTGACCAAAAATTTTGGTTATGAAGCGAATATTGTTCGTGCTTTGAGCAAGATGGTTGAGAATAATCATGTTTCAAAGGGTTACAAACCTGTGCATTGGTGTACTGAGTGTGGCTCAGCATTGGCAGAGGCGGAAGTAGAGTATAAAGACAAACAATCCGATGCGATTGATGTTAAATTTACCTTTGTCGATAATGCCGTATTTGGCGTTGATAAGCCAGTTTCTGTGGTTATTTGGACGACGACACCGTGGACATTGCCTGCGAATGAAGCGGTTGCTTTGCATCCAGAACTGGCGTATGTTTTGGCAGAAGTAGGCGATGAATATTTACTCCTCACGCAAGCACTTGCGGAAAATGCACTGAGTCGTTATGGCGTTGAAGGCAGTATTGGCAATAAGTCGTTTACAGGTAGTGAACTTGAAGGGTTAAAAGTGCAACACCCATTTTATGATAAACAAGTACCTGTGATTTTAGGCGATCATGTAACGACTGACGCTGGCACAGGCGCTGTCCACACTGCCCCTGCACATGGACAGGAAGATTTTGCCGTGGGGTTGAAATATGGCTTGCCAGTTGAGTGCCCTGTTGATGGGCGAGGCGTATTTTTTGAAGACACAGAGCTCTTGGCAGGACAATTTATTTTTAAAGCGAATGCCAGTGTGATTGAAATTTTAGAGCAAAAAGGTACACTGGTAAAGCACGAACCTTTAACTCATTCTTATCCACATTGCTGGCGTCATAAAACGCCGGTGATTTTCCGTGCAACCCCACAATGGTTTGTGTCAATGACGCAAAATGGCTTGCGTGATGCGGTGAATGTTGAAATTCCTAAAGTCGATTGGATTCCAGATTGGGGTAAAAAACGCATTGAATTAATGGTTGGCAATCGCCCCGATTGGTGTATTTCTCGCCAGCGATTCTGGGGCGTACCGATTACGATGTTCGTGCATAAACAAACAGGCGAATTACACCCAAACACGCAAGGATTATTCGCACAAGTTGCAGATAAGATTGAGCAGGGTGGCATTGAAGCTTGGTTTGAATCTGATATTGCTGATTTCTTAGGCGATGATGCGGAAAACTACGATAAAACCACTGACACTTTAGATGTTTGGTTTGATTCTGGCGTCTCACATTATGCTGTTTTAAAAGCCAGATCAGGTTTAGCGGATGTGGCTGATTTGTATTTAGAAGGCTCTGATCAGCATCGTGGTTGGTTCCAGTCTTCACTGCTTTCATCGGTGGCAATTAATGGCAAAGCCCCATACAGACAAGTTCTGACACACGGTTTTGTGGTTGATAAAGACGGCAGGAAAATGTCTAAATCACTCGGCAATGTGATGCTTCCACAAAAAGTGGTTAACAATCTCGGTGCCGATATTTTGCGTCTATGGATTGCTGGCACTGATTACACGGGCGAGATGACGGTGAGCGATGAAATTTTGAAGCGCTCAGCGGACAGTTACCGTCGCATTAGAAATACCCTGCGCTTTATGATGTCGAACATGCAAGGTTTTGAAGCATCTGAGCACTTGGTTGGTAGTGATAAAATGTTGGATTTAGACAAGTGGATTGTTTCAAAAACAGCAGATTTGCAAGCGCAAATTTTAACTGCTTATGAACACTATAATTTCCACAATGCAATGCAATTAATTCTAAATTTCTGCACCAATGATTTGGGTGGTTTCTACTTAGACATTATCAAGGACAGGCAATACACCACGCAAGAAAATTCGATTGCCCGCCGTTCTGCACAAACTGCCCTACACCATATGACACAAGCGATGGTTCGTTGGTTGGCACCTATTTTATCTTTTACCGCAGAAGAGATTTGGCAGACGATTGAGCCGAACAGCGATAGCATTTTCTTGCAAGAATGGTATGCAGAATTCAGTGCAGATTATAGCAACGAAGCAATTGATGTCGCACGCACCATTAACCCATTCGTGCGTAAGCAAATGGAAGAAATGCGTAACATTAAAGCCATCGGCTCATCTTTAGATGCCGAAGTGGATATTTATTGTGACGAAGTAACTTATCAAGCCCTGGCAAAGTTAGGCGATGAGTTGCGCTTTGTTTTCATCACTTCTTATGCCAGAATTCATCCGCTGAGTGACAAGACAGATGATTGTGTCAAAGCAGATGAAAACACCTTCATCAAAGTAACGCAATCCACACATGAAAAATGCGTGCGTTGTTGGCATCATCGTGAAGACATTGGTAAGAACAGCGAGCACCCAGAACTTTGTGGGCGTTGCGTAGAAAATGTAGCAGGTGGTGGTGAGATAAGGAAGTTTGCTTAATGTCTAAAACCCAAGAAATAGCCGTATTAGAGACAAAAATCAATATCAAATATATTGATAATGTTGAATATATATCGCTGACCGATATGGTGCGTAATATTGAAAATGGCGTATCTTTGATAGAAAAATGGTTAAGAAATAAAAATACTATTGAGTTTTTGGGCATTTGGGAAAGTGTGCATAATTCAGATTTTAATTCCCCCGAATTCGAGGGAATTAGAAATCAAGCAGGGTTGAATCGTTTTATTTTGTCAGTAAAGCAATGGAATGAAAAAACCAACTCTATTGGCGTTGTTGCAAAAGCAGGCAGATATGGCGGCACTTATGCACATAAAGATATTGCTTTTGAATTTGCTTCTTGGGTGTCACCAAAATTTAAAATCTACCTCATTAAAGAATTTCAACGCCTAAAAGACCAAGAACTCAAGCAACTAGACTGGAATATTAAACGCAATTTGTCAAAAATAAACTATCAAATTCACACTGATGCGATTAAAAACAACTTAATTCCTGAGCAACTTAATCAACAACAAATTAGTTATATTTATGCCAATGAAGCGGATATTCTAAATACTGCTTTATTTGGACAAACCGCCAAACAATGGCGTAGTAAAAATCCTAAAAAAGAAGGTAATATTCGTGATTATGCTGATATTTCTCAACTTATTTACCCCAATCTAGGCGTATTGAAAAACTCAACAAAACCGCTATTACTCAAATGAAAATTCTTACCAACAACAAATTAAACCCCTCATGAAAATCTTGCATCTCGATTTAGGCACAAAATCTTACCCGATTTATATCGGGCAAGAGTTATTGTCGCAATCTGATTATTTAACCAAACACATTGGTGGCAAGCAAATAATGATTGTCAGTAACATCACAGTCGCACCCCTTTATTTGGATAAAGTTAAGTCACTATTAAACGATTACACCGTTGCAGAAGTCATCCTGCCCGACGGTGAAGAATACAAAACCTTAGACACCGTTAACCAAATTTTTACCGCACTTTTAGAAGCGCGTTTTGACCGCTCTTGTACTTTAATCGCCTTAGGCGGCGGTGTGGTTGGTGATATGACGGGTTATGCAGCGGCAAGTTATCAACGCGGGGTGAATTTTATCCAAATCCCAACCACTTTATTATCACAAGTAGATTCCAGCGTGGGCGGTAAAACAGGCGTTAATCACCCACTCGGTAAGAATATGATTGGTGCTTTTTATCAGCCAAAATGCGTGGTGATTGATGTTGATACTTTAGATACTTTAGACGACCAGCAATATTCAGCAGGGATGGCAGAAGTGATTAAATACGGCTTATTAGGCAACGCAGATTTCCTTGCGTATTTACAAAAAAACATTGACGATTTAATGGCACGAGATAAGGCATTAATCACCGAAACTGTGTATCAATCGTGCGTAGATAAAGCCGATATTGTTGCTCAAGATGAATTAGAATCAGGTAAACGCGCTTTGCTTAATTTTGGGCATACTTTTGGGCATGCGATTGAAAATACTCTAGGCTATGGCGTGTATTTGCACGGAGAAGCTGTTGCAGTAGGGATGTTAATGGCAGCCCAGTTATCAGAAGCAGAAGGTTTTATCAATAATGATGACACAAAACAGGTTAAAGAATTATTACAAAAAGCCAATCTACCCACAACTATCAACAGTAAAATAGACTATCAGAATTTTACAGATGCGATGAGCGTTGATAAAAAAGCGATTAACGGCGAAGTGCGTTTAATTTTAATGAAAAAATTAGGGCAAGCTTTTATAAGCAACAATTATCAACCACGCAATTTAGAGCAAACAATTAAGGATTTCTTATGAGTAATAAAGATATTGAAAAGGAAGCAATACACGAAGATGATGTAATGATTACCACCAAAATGTCTGACCTAGAGAAGATGTTAGAAAGTGTGGAATCACATGCAGACAAACGCACGGATACTAAATTTGAACGCTTTTTTATGCCAGCATTAGTAGTTTTTGGGTTGTTAGCAGCTGGTGGTTTCTTTATTATTTATTCCATCACCCAAGATATGACAAGATTGGCAAAATCGATGGACCCGCAAATGGGCAGCAATATGACCTCAATGGTAACCAGTATTGATAGCGTTGCAAAAAGCGTTTCGCAAATGAACCTCTCTGTTGCCAGTATGCGTAACGATATGCACAGTATGAATAAAAATATGGCAGGCATTACCCACAAACTTAATCGTTTGGATGATATTTCTCAGGATATGTCGCAAATTAACACCAAGATGAGCACACTAAAACCGATGCTTGCGAATATGCAAGAGATGAACAACAATATGATTGGCATGCAAAAATCAATGTTGTGGATGCAAAAAGATATTGCACAATTACGCTCTTCATTTTCCAAGCCGATGCGTTTATTTAATACCGTTCCCTTTTTATAAGCACCATGATTGACAACGCCCAAGTTAAGCAAGTTGCCTACTTATCTAAATTAGGCATCAAGGGCGATGAGTTGGATAAAACCACGCAAGAACTCAATAATATTTTAACGCTTGCAGGACAACTTTCTGAGATTAACACCGACGACATTACCCCAATGGCGCACCCTTTGCATATGGCCCAACGCCTGAGAGAAGACAAAGTAACAGAACAAGACAATTCAGCCGCCTTTCAAGCAATTGCCCCTAAAACAGACAATAGACATTACCTCGTCCCAACTGTGATTGAATAATATGCACAACAAAACGATTGCACAATTAGCACAAGGCTTAAAAGACAAAGAATTTTCCTCTGTCGAACTAACCCAACATTATTTAGAGCGCATCAACGCCTCAAAACTCAACGCTTTCATCACCGTTACTGACGAAGTAGCAATGAACCAAGCGCAAGCCGCCGATGACAAAATTGCTAAAGGCAAATCGGGCATATTAACGGGCATTCCTTACGCACACAAAGACATCTTTTGCACCAACGGAATAAAAACTTCCGCTGGCTCTAAAATGTTAGACAATTTCGTCGCCCCATACGATGCCACCGTCAGCCACAAACTCAATCAAGCCAATATGGTAATGCTCGGCAAAGCCAATATGGATGAATTTGCGATGGGCTCCAGCACAGAAAATTCTTATTATGGTGCTACGCTAAACCCATGGGGGGATAATAAAATACCAGGTGGCTCATCAGGTGGCTCTGCTGCAGCCGTTGCAGGCGGACTCGCCCCATTTGCCACAGGCACAGACACAGGTGGCTCTATCCGCCAACCCTCCAGTGTTTGCGGCATCACAGGTCTAAAACCCACTTACGGACGCATTTCTCGTTACGGTATGATTGCCTATGCATCCAGTCTTGACCAAGCAGGTCCAATGGCAAAAACCGCCGAAGATGCCGCTTTGACTTTAAATGCCATGGCAGGTTTTGACGAAAAAGATTCCACCAGTGCAGAGCGCAATGTTGAAGATTACACAGAAAATCTAAACAACTCAATCAAAGGCCTAACCATCGGTTTACCCAAAGAATTTTTCTCAGACGGCTTAGACGACGGTGTTGCCAGCGAAGTTATGGCAGCTGTCAAAGAATTTGAAGCCATGGGTGCAACCGTTAAAGAAATTTCCCTACCCAATTCAGCCTACGCCATCCCTACTTATTACATCGTTGCCCCGTGCGAATGCTCATCTAACCTGTCCAGAATGGACGGCGTGCGTTTCGGCCACCGTTGCGACAATCCAAAAGATTTGGAAGATTTATATGTCCGCTCTCGCACCGAAGGCTTCGGCGAAGAAGTCAAACGCCGCATTATGATTGGCGCCTACGCCCTATCCGCAGGCTATTACGACGCCTACTACCTCAAAGCACAAAAAATCAGACACCTAATCAGCGACGATTTCAAAAAAGCCTTCGAAGGCGTCGATGTCATCATGGGCCCCGTCTCCCCAACCACCGCATGGGATTTAGGCGCAATCAAAGACCCAGTGGCAATGTATTTAGCAGACATTTATACCTTGAGCGCCAACCTTGCTGGCTTACCAGCAATGAGCATCCCCGCAGGTTTCTCCGACAAAATGCCCGTCGGCTTGCAACTCATTGGCAATTATTGGTCTGAATCAAAGTTGCTGAACATCGCCCACCAGTTTCAGCAACAAACTGACCATCATAATCAAGCGCCAGAGGAATAGCAATGCCAACTATTTCAATGTTTTATGGAATTTTTATTCGTATGTATTACGCACCAGGAGAGCATCCACCAGCACATTTCCATGCTTATTATGCAGAATATAAAGCAACCGTTAATATTGAAACTTGTGAGATAATAGACAGTAATTTACCCAATAAACAAAGAAAAATAATATTGGCTTGGGCAGAAATTCATCAAGAAGAACTCGGTAAAAATTGGGCATTAGTGATGAATGGAAAACCGCCTTTTGAAATTACACCTTTACAATAAAAATTATGAATATTGCTATTAAAAGTGTTGAAGCGTTAGATGATTACCAACTTAATGTTGTCTTTAATAATGATGAACAAGGGATTTTAGATATGAAACCTTATTTAGATTTTGGTGTGTTCAAACGCATCAAAAACACAGCTATTTTTAACAGTGTTTGTGTTGCATTTGACACTATAGAGTGGGACAAGGAAATTGACCTTGACCCTGAATTTGTTTATCAGAAAACATTTAAAAATTAAATTATGAAATGGGAAACAGTCATCGGGCTTGAAATTCACGCTCAACTCAATACAAAATCTAAGATATTTTCATCGGCTTCCACTCAATTTGGTGCTGAGCCAAATTCGCAAGCGTGTGCGGTTGATTTGGGTTTGCCGGGTGTGTTGCCAGTGTTGAATAAAGAGGCGGTGAATAAGGGTATTAAATTTGGTTTGGCAGTTGGTGCGCATATCAATCAGCGCAATGTTTTTGATAGGAAAAATTATTTTTATCCTGATTTACCAAAAGGCTACCAAACCTCGCAACTCGATTGGCCAATCGTGGGCGAAGGGCAGATTGATATTGCCATCGGCGACAAAGTGAAAACCATCGGCGTTACCCGTGCCCACCTTGAAGAAGATGCAGGTAAATCAGTCCACGATATGTTTGATGATTACACTGCGGTTGATCTCAATCGTGCAGGCACCCCATTATTGGAAATTGTATCTGACCCCGATATGCGTAGTGCCAAAGAAGCGGTGGCGTATGCTAAGAAAATTCACGCTTTGGTGCAATATATTGATATTTGTGATGGCAATATGCAAGAAGGCTCATTCCGTTGCGATGCCAATGTTTCCATCCGTCCATTGGGGCAGGAAAAACTTGGCACTCGTGCAGAACTCAAAAATATTAACTCGTTTAAGTTTTTGGAAAAAGCCATTAATCTTGAGGTGGAAAGACAGCGAGATATTTTAGAAGAGGGCGGTGAAGTCGCACAAGAAACCCGCCTCTACGACTCCGTCAAACACGAAACCCGCTCAATGCGTTCAAAAGAAGAAGCCAATGATTATCGCTATTTTCCTGACCCAGATTTATTACCGATTGAAATTTCAGATGAGTTGTTGGCTGAAATTAAAAGTCAATTACCCGAATTACCCCCTGAAAAGAAAGCCCGTTTCATTCAAGATTTTGGCTTAAGTGATTATGATGCCGATGTCCTAACTGCACAAAAACCTTTAGCAGATTATTTTGAAACGATGCTTAAAGGTAATGAATCCAATACTAAATTATGTGCCAACTGGGCAATGGGTGAGTTGAGTGCTTTGTTAAATAAAGACCAAATCGAAATACAAAATTCACCTGTTTCGGCATCAGATTTATCGCTGTTAATTACCCGCATCGGCGATGATACTATCTCAGGTAAAATTGCCAAAGATGTATTTAAAGCGATGTGGGATGACGAAGGCAGTGCTGATGAAATCATTGATGCAAAAGGTTTGAAGCAGATGAGCGATACAGGCGAGATTGAATCCATTGTTGATGAAATTATTGCCAACAACGCCCCACAAGTTGAACAATTCAAATCAGGCAATGAAAAAATCTTAGGCTTTTTCGTTGGTCAAATTATGAAAGCCACTGGCGGCAAAGCCAACCCAAAAATTATTAATCAATTACTAAGAAAAAAATTACAATAAAAGGAGAAAAAACCATGCAAAACCACCACCCACTTATTTCTGAATTTCCAGACAAAAAAGATGCCATCCACAATCTTAAAATGAGCAACGCACACTTTAGACGCTTGGCATTTGAATACGAAGGCGTTGACAAAGCGATTGTGCGTATCGAGCAAGAAATCACTCCGACTTCTGATGAATATTTGAACACCTTGAAGAAAGAACGCTTGTCTTTAAAAGACACGCTTTTAGGTATGTTAAATCACGCCTAATTTTTTGCTAGACTTTGCTACATTGGGTGAGGCGTTTTCCTCTCCCATTCGAACACAGCCGTTAAAAGACACTGTTTTAATTCATAAAAATCAAACACTTTATCGCAAGATTGGTTTGGATTTAGACGATGCCACTTTATTAAAAGTCGCATCAGGTGAGCAAAAATTTCAAGATACTCAGCCGATTGCCAGCATTTATGCGGGGCATCAATTCGGTTACTTTTCCCCACAATTAGGCGATGGTCGCAGTTGCTTAATTGGGCAAACTAACGGATACGAATTTTCACTCAAAGGTGCAGGGCAAACTCCGTACTCTCGTGGTGCTGATGGGCGTGCCGTCCTGCGTTCATCCATTCGTGAATATCTATGTTCTGTTGCCATGCAAGGCTTAGGCATTGCCACCACTGAAGCCTTGACTTTGGTCAATAGCAGTACCGAAGTCTATCGTGAAAACATCGAACCAGGTGCAATTGTTTTGCGCACCGCACCGAGCCATATTCGCTTTGGACATTTTGAACTGTTTGCATCTCGTGGGCAAAAAGTAGAAGTTAAAAAACTCGCCGATTTTGTCATCGAACACCATTATCCCGAGTATCAAGGCGATGATAAATACATTGATTTCTTTGCAGAAGTCGTCAAACGCACCGCCAAAATGATTGCTGGCTGGCAAGCACAAGGGTTTGAACACGGTGTGATGAATACTGATAATATGTCAATTTTAGGCTTAACCATTGACTATGGACCTTTCGGATTTTTAGAAACCTACGACCCACACTTCATCTGCAACCACTCCGACCACGAAGGTCGTTACGCTTTTGACCAACAACCCAGTATCGGACTGTGGAATTTATCGCGTTTAGCAGACGCACTCAGCAGCCTAATTACCGACAAACAAGCCAAAACCCTGCTATCTACCTACCAACAACATTTGGTGCGTTATTATTCGACTTTAATGCGTCAAAAATTCGGTTTATTTGCAAAAGATGATAATGACAATCAATTAATTGGAGATTTCTTCAATATTTTGCATCAATATAAAAAAGACTATACCAATAGCCTTCGTAACCTATCTAATTTAGAAAACCTATCCAATGACAAAATCTATGAAAAATGGCTAAAGACCTACCAATCCCGCATCGACCAAGATAAAAACACAAAACGCACTGAGTTAATGAACCAAGTAAATCCTAAATTTATTTTGCGTAATTACTTAGCAGAAGTTGCTATTCGCAAAGCACAAGATGACAAGAATTACAGCGAAATTAACACCTTGTTTAATTTATTAAAAAATCCATTTGACGAGCACAAAGGTTTTGATAATTACACCGAAGAAGCCCCAGATTGGGCACAAAATCTAGAAGTTAGCTGCTCTTCTTAGATTTTTTATTTAGTAGGGTTTTTTTTAAGGTGACATACCTTTTTTACTCAGTAAGATTCCTCGGCTAGTGCTCGGAATGACAGGTTTTTTTTTCTGGCACCCCATTCTGTCATCCCGAGCGCTAGCCGAGGGATCTTTTACAAACAGCACAAAACCCTCCAACCATTCAAAACCACAAGGCATAGTCGTATGCCTTAAACAAACCCAGCAGCACTTAACATAAAACTCTGTAGAATTTTGACAATAGGCAGAATGACTTTTTCAAAAATCCCCAAGAACAGCAAGCCTAATAAAATATACAAACCGTAGGCTTCTAGTTTGTTATATTCATAGGCTAGTTTATCAGGTAATAATGAGGCAACTATTCTTGAGCCATCAAGGGGTGGCAAAGGTAATAAATTTAATACACCTAAGATCAAGTTAATACTAATGCCTACACTTGCCATTTTGATTAAAAACTGTGATTGAAATTCAACCGCTAAAAATATTGCACTCAGCCACAATCCTGCCATCACAAAGTTAGACATTGGTCCTGCGAGTGCTACCCACGACATATCGCGTTTTGGCGAGTTGAGGGCGTTGTAGTTAATCGGCACAGGTTTTGCCCAACCGAATAAAAAACCTGAGGTCATATATAACACCGCAGGCACTAAGATTGTGCCAATTGGGTCAATGTGTTTGATGGGATTAAGGGTTAGTCTGCCCAGCATTTTAGCGGTTGAATCACCACATTTGTGTGCTACCCAACCGTGTGCAAATTCGTGAACGGTAATGGCAAAAATCACAGGAATGGCAACAATTAAAATCGCTTGAAAATCAAAATCAGTCATAGGTAAAATTAGAGTTTTTTTTAGATTGTCATATTATAAATGAAAACCAGTCAAATTCTCATTCCAACGACAAAAGAAGTGCCGAATGATGCACAGATTATTTCGCATCAACTGATGATTCGTGCAGGTTTAATTTCAAAACTTGCATCAGGTTTATACTCTTATTTACCAATGGGCTTGAAGGTTTTGCAAAAAGTTGAGCAAATTATTCGTGAAGAAATGAATAATTCGATGGCACAAGAAGTGCTGATGCCTGTGGCACAGCCTGCGGAATTGTGGCAGGAATCTGGGCGATGGGAGCAGTATGGGGCGGAATTATTGCGTTTTAAGGACCGTCATGGCAGAGAATTTTGCCTTGGACCAACACACGAAGAAGTGATTACCCATTTGGCAGGGCAATATCTCAATAGTTATAAACAACTGCCTGTAAATTTTTACCAAATTCAAACCAAATTCCGTGATGAAATTCGCCCGCGTTTTGGGGTGATGCGTTCGCGTGAATTTATTATGAAAGATGCGTATTCTTTTCATTTAGAGCAAGACAGTTTGCAGGCGGAATTTGACAAAATGCATGCGACTTATTGCCGAATTTTTGAACGCCTTGGTTTGGATTATCGCCCTGTATTGGCGGACAGTGGCAGTATCGGTGGTGAAAATTCGATTGAATTTCATGTCTTGGCAGAGTCGGGTGAGGATGCAATTTGTTTTTCTGATGAATCTGAATATGCGGCGAATATTGAAAAAGTGGCATTTTCTGAACAGGTGGCAACTTGCACGCCGAGTGCGACCGAGGCAGTGGTGTTGACTAAGAAAAAAAGCACGATTGAAGCCGTGGCTGAATTTTTAAAGGCAGAAAAAACCACCTGTATTAAAACGCTGATTATTAAAACACAAGGGGGTTTTAAGGCGTTGGCATTGCGTGGTGACCACGATTTGAATGAAATTAAAGCGCAAAATCTATTCGGTGAATTTGAATTTGCAACAGATGACGAGATAAAATCTTTAGACTTGAAAAAAGGTTTTATCGGTGTCAAGGGCTTGAGTGTTGATTTAATCATTGATTATTCAGCCTCCGTAATGTGTGATTTTGTTTGCGGTGCCAATGAATGGGATAAACATTTAACGGGTGTTAATTGGGCAGGAATTGAGTTTGAAACTGCGGATTTACGCAATGCCGTTGAGGGCGATGATTCTCCAGATGGTAAGGGAAAATTGGTTATTAAACGCGGTATTGAAGTTGGGCATATTTTCCAACTTGGCAACAAATATTCCAAAGCAATGAATGCCAATGTCATCAGTGAATCGGGCAAAGCAGAAACGATGTTAATGGGTTGTTACGGTATCGGCGTTACCCGTGTAATCGCTGCCGCTATTGAACAAAACTACGACGATAGAGGGATTATTTTTCCAGCCAGTATTGCCCCATTTCAAGTGGTGATTGTGCCGATTAATTACACCAAATCAACTCGTGTTAAAGCCTTAGCAGATGATTTATATCAGCAACTTTTAGATGCAGGCATCGAAGTTTTACTCAATGACAAAAAAGACCGTGCTGGCATTATGTTTGCAGAAAGTGAGTTATTGGGCATTCCACATCGTATGGTATTGAGCGACACCCACGCTGATAATGGCAATATTGAATACAAAGCGAGAAATAATCCCGATAAAGTAGAAGTAAAATTTGAAAATGCCCTATCATTCATCCAATCAAAAACTACACGGGCCTTGCCCGTGTTAACACCGTGATTTACACGGGCAAGGCCCGTGTAAAAAACTTGCCTGTGTCGGTAGTGTTGCAGTATTTCTTGCCTCAGCATTGGCTGTCTAAGTTAATGTTTCGCTTTGCTCGTATCAAAAATAGGTGGATTAAAAATAAATTCACCCATTGGTTTGTTAAAACTTACAAGGTGGATTTATCGCAAGCAAAGCGTGAAAAAGTGGAAGACTATGTCAGTTTTAATGACTTTTTTACCCGTTCATTGAAAGTGGGTGTGCGTCCAATTGGTGAAGGTTTAATCAGTCCCGTGGACGGAGTCGTATCGCAAGCGGGCAAGATTGAAAATGGGGATTTAATTCAAGCCAAAGGCAAGAAATTCACTTTGAAGGCGTTACTCGGTAATAATGAAAAATTTCAAAACTTTGCAACTATTTACTTGTCTCCAAGTGACTACCATCGTATCCACGCACCCCTTGATGGCAAGTTGTTGAAAATGGATTATATTGGCGGAGATTTGTTTTCAGTCAATAATCAAACCGCCCATTCAGTGGATAATTTATTCGCTAGAAATGAGCGTGTGGTTTGTTATTTTGACACTTATGCCATCGTTTTAGTCGGTGCAATTTTTGTCGGCAGTATGGAAACTGTGTGGCACGGGCAGATTACCCCACCTTACGGAAAATGCTTTAGTGTAGATTACACGAACAAGGATATTTACCTTAAAAAAGGTGAGGAATTAGGGCGTTTTAATATGGGTTCGACGGTGATTTTGTTGAGCAATACTTATCAATTTGATTCATTTGGGCAAGTCGTTAAGATGGGTCAATCTTTGTCAATCTAACCAATTTAATCGTTCTGTCGGCAATTTGCACAATGTCAATTAAGATATTATCAATTTTTATACTAACATCGCGTTTTGGAATGCTTTGCAATTCTTCCAAGATAAGCCCATTTAAAGTTTTGGCTTTATCAACGCTAAAATGAGTCTCTAATAGTGCATTAAGTTCACGAATACTCACGCGTGGATCCACCAAATAACTGCCATCTTCTTGCTCAACCACTTCGGCAATACTTTCATTTTGATTAGAGGTAAATTGACCGACAATTTCTTCTAAAATATCTTCTAAAACCACCATACCTTTGACTTCACCGTATTCATCTACCACTAACCCCAAGCGTTTTTTTTGCGTTTGAAAATGCTCTAATTGACGGGATAGGGAAGTGCCTTCTGGTACAAAATAGGGTTCGTGAATGAGTTGCAATACATTCTCAATACTAAACTCACCTTTGGCGTACAAATTCACCACATCACGCATATGCAAAACACCCGTAATATTATCATTTGACGCATCGTGAGTCAGCAGGCGTGTGTGCTGTGTGCGTTGTAGTTGCTTCAAAATTTCATCAGGTTTATTGACATCGACACTGACTAATTCATGCTTAGGAATCATAATATCTTCAACTTTTACTCTTTCTAAGTCGATAATATTAAGCAACATTTTTTGATAATTTGAGGCAATAATTGGCTTGGCTTCATTCACTACCATTTTTAATTCTTCTGAGCTAATATTATCTGAGACATCTTTTTCTTGAATGCCGAGAATAATCAAAATACCTTTGCTTAACTGTGCAATCAGCCAAACAAAAGGCTTGAGCACCTTAATCAAAAATTCAATAATAATGGATGCAGGTAAGGCGATTTTTTCAGGATTTTTGGCAGCGAAGGTTTTGGGCGTGGTTTCTGCAAAAACAAGAATCACAAAAGTTAATGCCAACGATGCTAATACCACTGAGCCATCACCCCAAAGTTTAATGGCTAAGATGGTTACAACACTTGAGGCAAAAATATTGACTAAGTTATTACCCAGCAAAATTGTGCCAATTAAATAATCTAAATTATCCAATAAACGCTCGGTGCGTTTGGCTTTTTTGTTGGTTTTGGCAAGAGACTTTAGGCGATAACGATTAATCGCCATCATTGAGGTTTCAGTCGATGAAAAGAAAGCAGAGGCTAAAATTAATCCAAATAGGATAGCAATTAACCAAGAAGTCGAAAGTGGTTCCAAGTAATAATCTACCTACCTTAATTCAGGTGGTTAAATGTAGAAAGTCCAGGGTAAATTGCATTTTCACCCAATTCTTCTTCGATACGAAGCAAACGGTTGTATTTTGCCAAACGGTCAGAACGAGAAAGTGAACCCGTTTTAATCTGCCCACAACCCGTTGCCACCGCTAAATCAGCAATCGTGGTATCCTCCGTTTCACCAGAGCGATGCGACATTACGCAAGTATAACCTGCTTTTTCTGCCATTGTCATTGCCGCAAAAGTCTCACTTAATGTGCCGATTTGATTGACTTTAATGAGGATTGAATTAGCAATGCTTTTCTCAATACCCTCTGCCAAAATTTTGCTATTAGTCACGAACAAATCATCACCCACTAATTGCACTTTATCGCCAATTTTTTGAGTCAATAAATCCCAGCCATCCCAATCGTTTTCATCCATACCATCTTCAATAGAAATGACTGGATATTTCTCAACCCAGTCCGCTAAATAATCCACAAATTCCGCAGAAGTCAACGAACGATTTTCAGAGGCAAGATTGTATGTGCCATTTTCATAAAACTCAGAACTTGCCGCATCAATACCGATAAAAATATCTTTACCTGCAACAAAACCTGCACCTTCAATCGCCTCTAAAATAACAGTAATCGCTTCTTCGTTAGACGCTAAATCTGGGGCAAAACCCCCTTCATCGCCGACCGCAGTATTTAAGCCTTTTGCCTCTAAAACCGCCTTCAATTTATGAAACACTTCCGCACCATAGCGCAACGCCTCTTTAAACGACGGGGCACCGGCAGGGATAATCATAAATTCTTGAATATCCACACTATTATTCGCATGCTCGCCACCGTTGATAATGTTCATCATCGGCACTGGCAATTGATAAGTGCCCCCCAAATTCAGTGTGTCGTATAAAGGTTTGTTCAGTGCATTTGCATTCGTATGTGCCGCTGCCAATGACACTGCTAAAATCGCATTCGCACCCAAGCGAGATTTGGTTTCTGTGCCATCAAGTTCAATCATCGTTTGGTCAATTTTGCTCAAATCGCCAATATCAAAACCCACTAAAGCGTCAGAAATTTCAGTATTAATAAAAGCCACCGCCTGCAAAACCCCCTTGCCCAAATAGCGAGATTTATCCCCATCTCGTAATTCCAACGCCTCTCGTTCACCCGTTGAAGCACCTGAGGGCACCATCGCACTCCCCATTACACCATTTTCTAAAATAATATCCGCCTCAATGGTCGGGTTACCTCTGGAATCTAAAATTTCGCGTGCTTTGATTGTTTGTATTTTCATAAATCTCCTGGACAAAGTTGATATTGTAATGTTGAATTGGTTTTGTAAGTTATTTGCTCAAGTAATAAGGCCAAATGTTTTGTAGTTGAAATTAAAGATTGATACAAATTAGTTTCATTTTCATCGTGCATATTTATAGCGCATAAAGTTTGAACTAATTCAGATAGCGAATGACAAGAAACCTCAATTTTATTGTCAATCTCTTGGTTTAACAAGTGTATTGCATAAAAAATTGCAACTATGGCATTTTGATGATTAGGTGTTGCTCGCAATGCTTTGAATTCTTCAACCTTTAAATATTGATTGAGAGGACCTGTTTTAGAAATGGCAGTTTTTAATGGAGAAACATACAAAATATGTATGGCTATATTTGCTATTTTTTTATAAAAACTTGCTTGATTCAAATCAATAAAAGCCGCTTCTTCACTTAGTTGGATAATGTTATTGCAATCTTCTGATATAGTTGGGTGCCCAACCGTAATGTCTCGAAGTTCTCCAGTTATACCGGTGATATTTTCATAAAAATTTCTGATAAATATGCAAAGACTACCGTCTTGAGAGTTCATAAGCGTCTAAGAAAATAATTTAGCCAATTCTTTTCCAGCGTTAGCAGCCGATTTAAGGCTTTGTTCACTTGTGCTTAATCCTTGTAATACACCACAGGATTGATTTGGCATAGGTACGGGCACACGAGATGCATTCTCAGATTTAACTTGATTGAGAATGGTGCCGTTTATTTTCCTGATTGCCATAAAATATGATTTTTTTTGTGAAAAGAAAATTAAATTATACTATAAAGCAGAGTGTTCTACCCAATATCTTGCTTAAAAAAACGATTTCATCTTACCAAGAAAGGAGTTTGATTCTGGATGTTGTTTCTTTCCGCACGAACTTGAAAATTCTTCCAGTAGCTTCTTTTGCTTACTACTCAAATTGACAGGTGTTTCAATCTGCACTTGGCAGATCAAATCACCCATTGCACCCCCTCCTTGTAAGACGGTAATACCTTTACCTTTGAGGCGGAATTGACGACCTGTTTGTGTGCCTTCAGGAATTTTAAGTTTTAATTTCCCTGTTAAAGTCGGCACTTCAACTGTGCCACCGAGGGCTGCCGAGGCAAAATCAATCGGCACAGAGCAATATAAATCATTACCATGGCGTTCAAAAATATTATGTGCTCTAACGCGAACTTCCACATACAAATCACCACTTGGCCCACCGCGTTGCCCTGCTTCGCCTTCGCCAGTAACACGAATACGATTGCCAGTATCAACACCTGCAGGGATTTTCACTGACAATGTTTTCTGCCTGCGAACCACCCCTTTACCACCACAATCACCACAAGGTGAACTGATGACTTGACCTGCACCATTACATTGCGGACAAGGCTGCTGAACCTGGAAAGGACCTTGACGCATATGCACTTGACCTTGACCATGACAAGTGCCACAAGTTTTTGCACTGGTGCCTGGTTTTGCACCAGAGCCATCGCAAGTATTACATTTTTCGCCTTTAGGAATACGGATTTGAACGGTTTTACCTTCAGCGGCTTCTTTTAAGTCAATTTCTAAATCATAGCGTAAATCTGAGCCTCGATTGTTGGCTTGTTGCTGACGACCGCCACCAAAAATATCACCAAAAATATCACCAAAACCGCCACCACCACCAAATGGATTGCCGCCACCGCCAGCAGCACTGCCGTTCACACCTGCGTGACCGAATTGGTCGTAAGCCTGGCGTTTTTCTGCATCAGATAAAACACTATAAGCCTTTTGAATTTCTTTAAAAGTCTTTTCTGCCGCCTCTTTATTGTCTTTATTTCGGTCAGGGTGGTGTTTCATCGCCAAACGCTTGTAGGCTTTTTTTATCGCCTTTTCGTCCGTGCCTTTTGCCACACCTAATACTTCGTAATAATCTCTTTCTGCCATTATTTTTCCTTCAATAAAAGTAAAAAACCCTCTGTAAATAGAACCCTAATCCAAAAATAGAAAATGCAAATCTGACGCCAACCCTTACTACCACAGCAGAAGGTGAATTGGCTTTAGCCAAGAGAGGCTACCCTGGGGTATTTCAAAAAAATCACCGTGGAACCACTGGGTGGCACTAAGATTTTTTTAAAACACTGTGATAGCAAGGCTTAACGCCATATTCACACTTTCTATCTTTGGATTAGGGTAGAAGGTTAATTACTGGGTAATTTAAAAATGTGATTTACTTCTTGTCGTCATTCACTTCTTCAAAGTCTGCATCGACAACGCCATCATCAGCCGCACCTGCATTTGCCGCATCGGTAAAGCCGTCGCCACCTTCTGCACCAGAGCCTGCTTTCGCTTGTGCCTTTTCAGTCAAAGGTTGTGCTGCTTCACTTAAAGACTGAACTTTAGCGTCGATTTCTTCTTTATCTTCACCTTTCATTGCAGTTTCAAGTGCTTCAATCGCTGCATCAATCGGCGTCTTTTCATCTTCTGAAACTTCATCGCCTAACTCTTCCATCATTTGTTTAGTAGAGTGAATCAACGAATCTGCCATATTGCGAGAAGTGACTAATTCTTGGAATTTCTTATCTTCCTCAGCATTTGCCTCCGCATCTTTAATCATTTTTTCAACTTCTTCATCGGATAAACCACTTGATGCCTTAATCGTAATACTTTGCTCTTTGCCTGTATTTTCATCCTTGGCAGACACATTCAAAATACCATCAGAGTCAATATCCAAAACTACCTTGATTTGTGGCTGACCTTTTGGCGCATTTGGAATGCCTTCAAGGTTGAATTGACCGAGTGATTTATTTGCACTGGCAATTTCTCTTTCACCTTGTAACACATGAATCGTTACCGCTGACTGGTTATCCGCCGCTGTGGAAAAAATCTGGTCCGCATTGGTTGGAATCGTGGTATTTTTCTCAATCAACTTCGTCATCACTCCGCCCATGGTCTCAATACCGAGCGATAAAGGCGTAACATCCAACAATAAAACATCGTTAACATCGCCACCTAAAACACCCGCTTGAATTGCCGCACCCATTGCTACCGCTTCATCAGGATTGACATCCTTTTTAGGCTCTTTGCCAAAGAATTTTTGCACTTCTTCCTGCACCTTCGGCATACGCGTAGAGCCACCGACAATAATAACTTCGTCAATATCTTTGGCGCTTAAATCAGCATCTTTGAGTGCAATTTTACAAGGGTCAATCGAACGCTTAATCAGTGCCTCAACCAACGACTCCAACTTAGCACGCGTGAGTTTGATGTTCAAGTGCTTAGGACCTGACGCATCCGCTGTTACATAAGGAAGGTTAACTTCCGTTTGTTCAGAAGAAGATAATTCAATCTTAGCCTTTTCTGCCGCTTCTTTTAATCGTTGTAACGCCATCGGGTCATTTTTAAGGTCAACGCCTTGCTCTTTCTTAAATTCTTCCACTAAGAAATCCATAATACGCTGGTCAAAATCCTCACCACCCAAGAAAGTATCGCCATTCGTTGACAACACCTCAAAGTGCTTCTCGCCATCAATATCTTCCATCTCAATGATAGAAACATCAAAAGTACCACCACCTAAGTCATACACAGCAACAGTTTTGTCGCCCGTAGATTTATCCACACCGTAAGCCAATGCCGCTGCAGTCGGCTCATTAATAATGCGTTTAACATCCAATCCAGCAATCTTACCCGCATCTTTAGTTGCTTGTCTTTGTGAGTCATTAAAGTAAGCAGGAACAGTAATCACCGCCTCAGTTACCTTTTCACCAAGATAATCTTCCGCCGTCTTTTTCATCTTACCAATCACTTTCGCAGAAATCTCAGGTGCTGCCATTTTCTTGCCATTCACCTCAACCCATGCATCGCCATTGTCCGCCTTAACAATCTTATAAGGCACTAAATCAATGTCTTTTTGCACCGCTTTTTCATCAAAACGACGACCAATCAAGCGTTTAATCGCATACAAAGTGTTTTCAGGATTGGTTACCGCTTGGCGTTTTGCCGACTGTCCAACTAACACCTCGTCAGAATCTTTTGGAAACGCAATAATAGAGGGGGTAGTGCGATCACCCTCAGAATTTTCAATGATTTTTACACTGCCACCTTCCATAATAGCAACACATGAATTTGTAGTTCCTAAATCAATACCGATAATTTTTGACATTTTTTTCTCCTTTTTGTTAATGATGAACCTTATATAAGGACACAAATAACAATTTCAAGGGATAAAGAAAAAATATTTTTTTAGATTAACCTAGTATTAGAATGCCTTGCATCCAAGGGCTAAATAGCCCCTTAATCAACTTATATATTGTTATTCCGAGTATATATTGTCATCTCAAGTATATTATTATCATACCAAATATATATTGCCACCCCAATTCACATACTATCATCTCAACTTATATATTGTCATCCCGAGCGTAGCCGAGGGATCTTTTATGGGAGCAAGATCCCTCGACTACGCTCGGGATGACAGGATTACGGGATGACAAAAAAAAGATAACAAGAGAGTAACAGAAAGGAACGCCCCTTATATTAGACTAAAGACCAACTTCCATCAGTAATTTCTCCACATTGCTCGGCACAAACGCACTAATATCTCCACCCAAAGATAAAATCTCCCTCACTAAAGATGAAGAAATATTGGCATATTGTTCCGCAGGCGTCATAAACAAAGTTTCAATATTAGGGTTGAGGTGCTTATTCATTCCCGATAATTGAAATTCATATTCAAAGTCACTCACCGCCCGTAATCCACGCAAAATAATCTGTGCATTCTGTGCTTTGGCAAAATCAACCAACAAGGTGTCAAAACTCATCACCTTAATATTGTCAATATCTTTTAACGCCACTTTTGCCGCTTCAATTCTATCGTCAATATTTAAGAATGCTGACTTTTTGCTATTCTGTGTAATGCCAATAATCACCGTATCAAATAATTTAGACGCACGCTTAATCAAATCGATATGTCCATTCGTAATCGGATCAAACGACCCAGGATAAATTGCAATTTTCTTCATAGTTGTATAAGGCAATAATGCACCATTCCTGATTTTTTTTGTTTATTAATATTAAAATTATCTACTAAGAAATCACTCGTTATTTCAAACTCGGATTCAATATAGATTTTACCCCCTTTGGCAATAAAACCATTCTCTGTAATTAATTCTAATGCTTTTGTTAAATAATCTTTATTAAAAGGCGGGTCTAATAAAATAAAATCAAAAGAGCCGTTTTTTTCACTCAAAAAATCGAATGCATCTCGATTAAAAATCGTTAAATTATCTGCTTTCAATAGTCGTTTATTTTTTTGCAAAAACTCAAAAGCGTCCACATTTCTCTCAACACTCACCACAGATTTTGCCCCACGAGAAAACGCTTCAAAACTCAACGCACCACTGCCTGCAAACAAATCCAAAAAAGTTTTGCCACTCGTCTCAAATTGCAACCAATTAAACAAAGTCTCGCGCACTTTGTTTGGTGTCGGTCTCAATCCTTCAACATCGGCAAAGTTAAATTTTCTGCCTCGATGTTGACCGCCAATAATTTGAGCGGTGTTATTTTTTGTAAGCGTCAAAAGAGTCTTGTAGTTCTTTTTTGGCTTCGGCAACATCACCCCAGCCGTCGATTTTTACCCATTTTTCTTTGTCAAGGTCTTTGTAGTAGGTGAAAAAATGTTCGATTTGGTCTTTTAGGGTTTGGTTAACATCGCTAATATCTTGGATTTCAGCATAAGACTTACATAATTTATCGGTTGGAACGGCTAAGATTTTGTAGTCTTGACCCTCTTCGTCAGTCATGCGTAATACGCCGACAGGGCGGGCGGTGATGACGGAATCGTGGATAAGTGGATAGGGGGTGATTACCAATACATCGGCGGGGTCGCCGTCGTCAGCCAAAGTGTCGGGGACAAAGCCGTAATTACACGGGTAAAACATCGGGGTGGAGATGAATCTATCGACGAACATCGCCCCTGTTTCTTTGTCAATTTCATACTTGACAGGGGATGAATTAGCGGGGATTTCGATGATAACATTGACTTCATCGGGGACATTGCCCGCTGATACGGGTTTTAAACTGTTTTGCATTTTTCTAACTCCTCTTTTAATAAATCATAACGCCAACCACTGAGAAAGTTCACCGAACGGTCGTTGCGTATATATCTTAACAAAGTTTTACCATTGGTAATCACTTCTGCATTGAGATTATACTGATTTGCCTTTTCTTGGATGAGTTTTTGTAAAATCAATTTCTGTGACTTTTCTTCCGCAGTCGGTACACGCTTACTGGTGTCAATTTCAATATTACAAGGATTTTTTGCAATAAAATTATCAAAATTTTGTTGCTTATCATTACTTAAATGCCGTTTTTCCATCGCGATATTAATCAAGTCGTCATCAGATAATATCCAACGCCTTGGTTTATTTTTCTTAATTGCCGTTTGTTCTCGCCAGCCTGCCAGTTGCACACCTAGGTTGTGCAAGTGTTTCGGCAAGCGATTAAACCCCTTAACCCGTGTCCAAGATTGAAAAATATTTGGATTATATATATGTATGTCCAACATTGCCTGCCCATCTTCCATTAGCCAGTCCAATTTCCCCTCACTTTCTAACAGTGTTTTAAGTTGTGCATAATTCCTAATCAAATACACCACATCATCCAACGCATATTGCACCGCTCCCTCAGGCAACGGGCGCACACTCCAATCAAGTCGGGTATAAGTTTTTTCCAAAATTACCCCTTGTAAAATTTCGGTAATCGCCTGATAAGAAATTTGCCCACCCGTAGAACCTTCAAGACGCAAATGTTGAAGTAAATCCACTGCAATTTGCGTATCAAACACCCGTGCAGGCAATCGCCCAGAAACCCGATATAACACCTCAACATCATTCCGTGCCGCATGAGCAATCCACAAAACATCAGGCTGATACAGTTTATCAAACAACGGCTCTAAATCCTCAATCGCCATCACATCAATGCATTCTGCCATATCTTTGGTAGCAATTTGTATCAAGCACAAAATTGGATAGTAAGTACTCACCCACTTAAATTCGGTGTCAATTGCCAGTTCAGTCTCTTCTTTAATAAGGGACAAAAAATTTAGTAATTCTTTATTGTTTTTAATCATCTGTTGTATTTTAGCAACAATTAACTATAATTAGCGCATAACCTCCAAATAATAACGAATAAACAATGATTTTTAAGCAGGATTTTGCCACTAAGAAAGCCCCTAGTAAATGGATTTGGGTAATCGTTTTCTTGATTTCACTCGGCGGACTAACCTATATGGGACTGAACCCAGCCTTGATTGAAGATTGGTGGTGGGCATTGGTATTTTATAATATAGTTGCTTTGATGATAGCGAGTTACTATCTGTTTCTTTCTGTTTCTAAACTTAAAGAGGATAGTAAAAATGGGGTTATTGGTGCCCGTTTCACTTGGTCGTTTATCAAGATTGTCCCCCTGTTAACAATCGCACCAGTGCTGTCCTTTTATATGTTCTCATTTCAGACCATTCACGACAATGTTGAGCGTTCTGAGCAGACTTATAATAATTTTAACAAGGCCTTTCTGAATCAAGTAAATACCTTGTATCAAGGCTTGCAAGTGGTTAGGGATGACCGTTATATTGATTTTACCAAAGTGTTATTACAACAAATTCAAAGTTATTCTAATTTTCAACAAGATACAAAAGATTATGATAACAAGATGCAAATATTTGTTCAGAATTTAATTGACAAAAAATATGCCTGTTCATTGATTTTAAAAAATGAAGAAGATAAGCTAATTGCGCAAATTAGCCAAAATAATACCTGTGTGGTTGAGGATAACCAGCCACTTCCAAACCAGCAAAGCCTAATTGCCTTTGAAGACGAAAAGTCAAAATTATTCCAAGTGCAAATGTCAACTCAATATTTAGATAAAAAATCCGATAAGAAAAAAACCTTAAGTTTGACCGCTGTTTATGCCACTGACCCCCATTTATTGCGTTTCTTAGGGCAGGTCAAGGGCTTTTACAATTTTGCCTCTGCCATTGTTTTTGATGTCAACACCTCGATTACGCAAAAACGCTTTTTACTAGACTTTTCATCGACGGTTTTACTCACAATTCTCAGCGTTCTACTCATTGTTATGAGGTTGATTGACCATTTAATGCGCCCAATGCACAGTCTTTCGCTTGCCACTAAAGAAATTGCCAAGGGTAATTATGGAGTGATGGTGGATAACAAAAAGAAGAATAAAGATGTGCATCAATTGATTAATCAGTTTAACGAAATGTCTAGCCAAATCCAACAGTCACGCCAAGGACTTAGTACGCATAATCTATATTTAGAAACCATTCTCAAATATTCATTTGGCGTGATTGGCTTAGATCAGGATAAAAATATCCAGTTCATAAATCCAGTCATTGGCAAAATATTGTCTATTGACAGTGAGCGCCAATTTGTGGGCGGGTTATGCGACAATATCATTGAGCAAAATCCGTATCTTGAGCCGTTATTTTTCATTATTCAAGACAGATTTAATCAAGGAAAAAATGAGTGGAGTGAGGAGATTGAAGTCGTATTACCCGACAGACATATCCTCTTATCTTGCCAAGGCGCTGTTTTAGACGATAGCGGTAAAGCCTTAGGTTATGTGATTATTATTAACGATATTTCCAAGCTCCATAGAGCACAGAAAAAAGCCGCTTGGGGCGGGGTGGCTGTGCGTATGGCACATGAAATCAAAAACCCTTTAACGCCAATTTTATTATCTGCACAACGCTTAAGGAACAAATTTTTGGATAAGTTAGAAGGTAAAGATTTAGAGGTGGTGGATAAAACCACCAGTGTTATTATTGACCAAGTAAAATCAATGGATGCGATGGTGAGCGCCTTCGCCGATTACGCCAACACTCCGCAAATTGAGCGTAAATTATTGGATTTGAATGCCCTTATTAATCAATCCATCGCCCTGTATGACGCACAAAACAACATTAATATTGAGTTTGATTTGTCGGGGGATGTGCCAGAATTGTTATTAGATGCCAGTAGTATTTCTAGAGTCTTGATTAATCTTGTCAAAAATGCCACGGAGGCAGCTAATGGGGGCAAAGAGTTAACCGTAAAAATTACCACCAAATACCTGAAAGATGAGCGTATAGTTTGCCTAAGTATTGAAGATGACGGCAATGGTTTTGATGAATCAATATTAGAATCAGTATTTGAGCCATATGTTACTACCAAAGCCAAAGGCAGCGGATTGGGCATGGCAATTGTGCAGAATATTATTGAACAACACGATGGACAAATTTTTGCGGGTAATGTAGCGCCACACGGTGCTATTGTTACCATTGAGTTTCAAATTGGCAATAAATAAATAGGACAACAGGAGCGTGTATGGTTATTGGTAATATTTTGATTGTTGACGATGAAAGAATTAATTCCGAGACAATGAAAGACACTTTAGAGGATGTGAATTATCATGTTACTTTGGCAGACGGTGCTGCCGAGGCAAAAACTATTGTTAAAACGCAAACTTTTGATTTAATTATGATGGATGTGTGGATGCCTGGGCAGGATGGTATGAGCTTATTAGAAGAATGGATGAATGCAGGTTTTTCAATGCCTGTGGTAATGATGTCAGGGCATGCAGAGCACCAAGATGTGGTCAGAGCCATCAAACTGGGTGCTGTGGATTTTCTTAAAAAACCACTGCATGACATTTTACCCTTGGTGCGTAAACTACTTTCTGAACAAGCCAGTGACAACGATGGACAGAAAGCAGAGGGCATTAATTTTGATTTACCTCTTAAAACCGTTAGAAATATTTTTGAAAAGCAATATTTTGACCATCATCTTAATGAAAATAACCATAATATTGCTAAAGTGGCAGATATTGCAAAACTAGAAAGAACCACTTTATATAGAAAACTTAAAGACTTAGGGATAGACAAAAAATGAAGATTTTAATCTTAGGCGCAGGACAAGTTGGTGCATCATTGGCAAAGTATCTCAGTAAAGATGATGAAAATGAAATCACCATTGTTGATAAGGACAGCTCAAGCCTATCAAGCCTTGCACGACATTTAGACATTAAAACTATTTGTGGCTATGGCTCGTATCCAAATATCTTGGAAGAAGCACAAGTTAGGGAAACGGATATTATTATTGCCGTTACTCGGTCTGATGAAGGTAATATCTTAGCCTGTCAAATTGCACATACCTTGTATAAAGTAGGCAAGAAGATTGCTCGTATTCGCACCTCTGAATACCTAAATCACGATGGATTTGAAGCCATTACCCCAATTGACTTTGTCATTACCCCCGAAGGGTTGGTGACCAAATTTATTAAGCGTATGGTGGAAGAGCCTGGTGCCGAGCAGGTATTTGAATTTGAAAATGGTTTAGTGCAATTGGTAGAAACCAAAGCCCATGCAGGCACACCGATTGTCGGACACCCCATCAAAGATTTACACAAACATTTGCCAAAAACGCAGATGCGCATTGTCAGCATTTATCGCAATGGACAAGCAATTCCTGCCTATGGCGATACCATGATTAAAAATGGCGACCGTGTCTATTTTGTGACTAAAAAAGACAGTATTTCACAGGTATTAAAAGAATTCAGACGCCTTGATAGACCATATAAGAATATTGTGATCGCTGGCGGTGGTTTAATTGGGCTTAATCTCGCTAAATTCTTAGAAAAAGAACACAGAGTCCATGTTATTGAACTTAATGAACAGCGCACCGAAGAAATTGCTGACAAATTAAAAAACACCGTTGTTTTACATGGTAGCGCCTCTGATGAAGATTTACTTAAAGAAGAAGGCATTGAAAATACTGATTTATTCTTAGCCCTCACTGACTCCGATGAAATCAATGTACTTTCCTCCATCCTCGCAAAACGACTCGGCGCACACAAAACCATCGCCTTAGTAAAACGCAACATCTACGAAGATTTAGCCACCCAAAACGACTATGTCGACATCGTCATCTCACCCGACCAAATCACCACCTCCGGCATCCTTTCACACATTCGCAGAGGCGATACAATGATGGTGCATTCTCTACGCAAAGGTAGGGCAGAAGCCATAGAAGTCATTGTTCATGGCGACAAAGACCACTCAGATGTTGTCGGCAAATCCATCGAACAAATTGACTTACCCAAAGGCGTTGTCATCGGCTCAATTGTTCGTGGCGAAGAAGTCATCATGGCATCCAGAACCTTAGTCATCCAAGAATTTGACCATGTAGTCCTAGTATTAAGCGACATCACCAAAGTCCACCAAGTCGAAGAATTATTTGAAGGATATTTCTAATGTAAGAGGTTCAACCCATGTAAGAGGTTCAACCTCTTACATTAAGAAGGTTGTCCCACCCCCTGTCATTTGTCATTCCACTCCCTTTACCCCTTTGTCATTCCACTCCCTTTACCCCTTTGTCATTCCACTCCCTTTACCCCTTTGTCATTCTGTCGCCCCCCCTTTGTCATTCCGAGCGCTAGCCGAGGAATCTTGTTAACCCAAATGAGATCCCTCGGCTGACGATCGGGATGACAATAAAAAAAAGGTAATAGTGCTCGGAATGACAAAAAAGCAATATCCCAGAGTAACAAACAAAGACAACTCATACTATTCATAAACAACATTAAAACAATAACAAAAATACCACACCCCATCAAAAAAAAGAATTTAAAAGCACCTACCAAACCCCTAAAAAATCATTAAACTAGCATCCATTATCATCAAGTTCAGCATCAAAACCATATAGCTAATGAACATTGCCATTAATCGCACATCATTAATTACCAGCAATTACTATGCAGTTTAGTATTGTTTTTAAAACCATTGGGTTGTTGCTGATGATTTTCAGCTTAACGCAACTGCCGCCAATCTTGGTAGATGTTATTTATGCGCAGAATCAATACCCTGTCTTTTTAGCTGCGTTGTTATTAACGCTCGCTGCAGGTTTGGCGCTTTGGTTACCTTTTAGAAGTATAAAAAAAGACTTTAGAATTCGTGAAGGGGTTATTGTTGTTGTTAGTTTCTGGTTTGTCCTTTCTTTATTTGCAACCATCCCATTTTTACTCACTGATGCATTGCAAGTATCCTTTAGTGATGCATTTTTTGAGTCGATGTCAGGGCTTACAACCACAGGCGCTACAGTAATTTCTGGACTGGATGAGTTGCCTAAAGCCATTCTCTACTACCGTCAACAACTCCAATGGCTTGGGGGTATGGGTATTATTGTTTTAGCGTTGGCAATTTTGCCAATGTTGGGTGTTAACGGTATGGAGCTCTATCACGCTGAATCTAGCGGTATTTCTAAAGACAGGATTATGCCAAAACTCGCACAAACTGCCAAAATGCTATGGATTATCTATATTGGCTTCACGGTTGCTTGTGCGTTGGCTTATTACTGGGCGGGTATGGATGCTTTTGACGCTATTGGACACAGTTACGCTACCGTGGCAATTGGCGGATTTTCCCCGTATGATGCTTCTATTGGGCATTTTGACTCTGTTGCTATTGAAATGGTCGCTGTCGTATTTATGTTCTTTGCAGGTATTAATTTTTCGCTACATTTTTTCGTTTGGCGTAAAAATCATATTAACCATTATCATCAAGATTCAGAATTTAAAACCTATGTTGCCTTCCTTTTTCTCTTAACACTGGTGGTTTTTATTTATTTATTTAACACAGGGCAATACGCAAGCCTCGGCGAAACATTTAGATATGGTATCTTTCAAAGCATTTCTATGGCAACCACTACCGGCTTTGCCTCTGCTGATTTTTCATCGTGGGCGTTACCAATACCCGTATTATTGATTTTTGCTAGTTTTATCGGTGCATCTGCAGGCTCAACTGGTGGTGGCATTAAAGTAGTCAGAGTGCTATTAATGTTTAAACTTGCCAATAAAGAAATCAAAAAATTCATACATCCTAATGCTCAAATTAACATTAAGCTTAATCAAAAAAGCGTCCCTAACAACACATTGATTTCAGTTTGGGGTTTCTTCGCCTTATATGTTATTGCCTTTACCTTTATTATGATTGCCTTAATGCTCACTGGACTTGACCAAGTCAGCAGTTTCTCAGCGACCGCTGCCAGTATCAATAACCTAGGTCCTGCTTTAGGCGAAGTCTCTGCCAACTATAGCAATATCAGCGACACCGCTAAATGGATTCTAAGTTTTTCCATGCTCCTCGGTCGTCTGGAAATTCTAACTCTAATGGCACTTTTACATAAAGCCTTTTGGCGGTTTTAACGCAAGTGTTGTATTTCTTTTCATTCTAAATACCCCTCTCGTAACCTTGTCCTTCATACATAAGATTTATACAATAACAGCACTGTTTTAATTCTATGTTTAAAAGTTAACATCAAACTTTTTTTATAAGATAACCATATACAACGCACCTATTCAAGGCTTTTAACATTTTTTTATTATCTGTTGTTGCTCTAGTTGGCGCCCTAACATTGTTTTTCTCCTAAAAGCCAGTCACAGGAAGAAAAAAAAGTTTTTAGACTGGGTAGGGTGTTAATATAAAATATCTTGTTATTCTTAAATTTTTAATATTAAACTTGTATTAATGTATTTGATATTAAATTATATTGGGTAGTTAAAGTGTAATATTTGCTTAATTTTTTTTGTCATTCCATCCCCCTCTGTCATTCCATCCCCCTCTGTCATTCCAACCTTCCTCTGTCATTCCACCTTCCTCTGTCATTCCACCTTCCTCTGTCATTCCGAGCGCTAGCCGAGGAATCTTGTCAGGTAAAACGAGATCCTTCGACTAGCGCTCAGGATGACAGTAGGGCAGGTTGTTCAGGATGACAGTAGGGCAGGTTGTTCAGGATGACAGTAGGGCAGGTTGTTCAGGATGACAGTAGGGCAGGTTGCTCAGGATGACACTCTCCTGTCATTCCAAAATCATCCTCCATTGTCATTCTAAACACCATCCCCAAAACAAAATCATCCTCCATTGTCATTCTAAACACCATCCCCAAAACAAAATCATCCTCCATTGTCATTCTAAACACCATCCCCAAAACAAAATCATCCTCCATTGTCATTCTAAACACCATCCCCAAAACAAAATCATCCTCCATTGTCATTCTAAACACCATCCCCAAAACAAAATCATCCTCCATTGTCATTCTAAACACCATCCCCAAAACAAAACCACCCTCCATTGTCATTCCGAGCGCTAGCCGAGGAATCTCGTATCACAAACAAAAGATCCTTCGGCTACGCTCAGGATGACAGTAGGGCAGGTTGCTCAGGATGACACTCTCCTGTCATTCCAAAATCATCCTCCATTGTCATTCTAAACACCATTCCCAAAACAAAATCATCCTCCATTGTCATTCTAAACACCATTCCCAAAACAAAACCACCCTCCATTGTCATTCCGAGCGCTAGCCGAGGAATCTCGTATCACAAACAAAAGATCCTTCGGCTACGCTCAGGATGACAGTAGGGCAGGTTGCTCAGGATGACACTCTCCTGTCATTCCAAAATCATCCTCCATTGTCATTCTAAACACCATCCCCAAAACAAAATCATCCTCCATTGTCATTCTAAACACCATCCCCAAAACAAAATCATCCTCCATTGTCATTCTAAACACCATCCCCAAAACAAAATCATCCTCCATTGTCATTCCGAGCGCTAGCCGAGGAATCTCGTATCACAAACAAAAGATCCTTCGGCTACGCTCAGGATGACAGTAGGGCGGGTTGTTCAGGATGACAGTAGGGCAGGTTGTTCAGGATGACAAAAGAAGCAACACTCAGAATGACAAAAAAATCAACACCAAAACGACAAAATAACATACTTTCATCAATTACTAAATAAGTGTTTATTTAACTTTTTTAACACCCGTGATGGTTTTATATTGACATCAAAGGCTTTGCAATACATCGCAATAAATCACCACAGATTCTGGAATAAAAGAAAAGGCATAACAGGGGGGTTTTACATTTTTTTAATATTTTTTTAATATTTTTTTTCACATTTTTTACATTTTTTTATCACAATATAAGTTATTGAATTTAAAGATAAAGCAGCATATTTTTGTGTAAATAAAACTCCAGTCATGAATAATAAAGTTGATAAATAACTTTACATTGGCTTTTGTTTACTATAAAAAGCGCACTATGAGATATATTCACAGACAAAGGAAAGGAGGTTTGTAAAGCAATTGAAAGAGTGTGATCAGATTAAAGTTAATAAATAACCTGATATTATTTCTTTTACTTACTTTTACAAGTATGCAATTATGAAAGCAGATTTTTTAAACAGTTCGCCCAAGTTCTTATCGCCATTGATACATATGGCGTTAGAGTTGGGCGTCAATTACAAAGAGTTTGACTGTTTAATCAGACAGGCGTTTGTGGACGAAGTAAAGGTTATCCTTGAAAAGAAAAACAAGAAACCAACTGATGCTTCTATTAGTATTGCAAGTGGACTCCCTAGAAGTTGCGTTAAAGAGTTACAAGGAAAAAGTAACAAAGGACAAAAGAATTGGATCAGTATGCCGGCCAGAGTTATTGCCGCATGGGTTGCAAAAGGATTGGGTGATACGATTAATTATTCATCAAAAAATGGAAAGATGGATTTCGTTTCTTTGAGTGAAAGTGTTACCGCTGAAAAATCCCCAAGAACAATTCTTAATGAATTGGTGCGTTTAGGGCAGGTTCAATTTATTGATGACCAAGTGACTTTAACATTATTTGAGCACACTTCTAATGAAAATAATTACGAAGCATTGCTTAATGATTTCACAGACAATCTTGCTTGGCATACTTTAGCAGGGTCTCATTTATTAATGAATGATCCAAAGCCAGCCTTATTAGAACAAGCAGTTAAAGTTGATGGTATTTTTGAAGAAAGTGCACAAGATTTATCCAGATTAGGAAAAGAGTATTGGAAAGACATTTCGAAAAAGATGATTGATAAAGCAACACCAATATCTGAAAAAGAAGAAAAAGAAGGCGGTAAACACCAACTGACATTTGGTGTTTATTGTTACTATGATTAAGAACTGAATTAAAGAAATAAGAATAAAGTTAAACAAGAATAAAATTAGGGTCTTAACTAGTTAAGCGGCTCTTTTCTAAAATTATCAAGTAAGATTTTATACATATCTTGCTTACGATTATTAAATCTAAATTCACATTCTTTAAGATGATATTTAAACATTTTTTTATTCATTCCTTTAAATTTTACTAGCCTAATTTTAGCATAACCCCAAAAAGATTCGATGCCGTTAATATGAGAATTTCCTCTGGCAAATTTATTCTTACCATGATGAACACGATAATGCTTTTTATAGCCAAAATCTACTAAGCCATTATATCCACGCCATCCGTCAGAATTAATAATACTATCTGTTGATGTTTTGTCTTTTATTATGCTGTGAAGGGTTATTCTATCGCACTTTTCTATAATTTGAGTATAAACCTTATCACCTCGTTTCAATAAGCCAAATACGATTATCTTGCCCCTGGCACCTCGGCCGCGTTTCCCACGGACGCATCGAGCACCAAAGTAGCTTTCATCAACTTCAATCTGCCCCACTAGTGGGGCAGATTGAAGTTGATATTGGTCTGATAATTCAAAAATTCTTATCCTTACAAGTGTCAAAATTTTATTAACAGTGTTTAAATTTAGATTGGTTAATTGTGCTATTTGAGTAGCGCTTAAATCCACTGAAAAATATTTAATAACTTCTCTAAATTTTGCCTCTGAAAGTCTTGAACGATTGTAATACTTATTTTTCCTTTTCATAGCTAGTATTTTAAGCAATTAAAAATTGCTTAACTAGTTAAGACCCAAAATGAATATCGTCAAGGTCTAAGTAAGCTCAGGCGCTGGAATAAAGCCATTAAATACAAGGTTAATTATTTTAAATTCCCACCCCCTTTTGAAGTGGGTAAAAGTCTGGTTGATGATCACTTTAAAGACCTTTCTGATATCACTACTCTGCCAATCTCTCAAAGTAGTGATAAAAGACCTAATTTTAGAATCATACTGACTAAGCGAGTACATTACAAAGAAGCTATTGAGACATATACCAATGCCAAAGTAAAAAATCTTGATACCGAATCTAATTGCCTGTTGTCTATTAAGCATAAGCGCTATGCATTATCTGATGCTACTGTTATTATTCCTGTTGACCATGCGATGCGTTACGGTTTATTGCCTGCCTGTGTTGTGGAAGAACTCACTCAGGCGATGGGACTACCAAATGACTCTGATTGGGTCAACCCTTCTGTCGCTAATGACAAAAGTGTTTTGGATTTATTAACAGGACTGGATTACTTAATGTTAAGAATACTTTATGATAAGCGTCTTGAAATTGGTATGAGTGTTGAACAAAGTGAACCTATAGTTGATGAAATATTACTAGATTTTGAAGAACAAGGCCTTATCAAAAATTCCATACTTGAAGCTAGAAAATTACGCCTTAGTGCTCAACTTGAATAGCGTTTGGTTGCTTTTTTTGGTAATTTAATTGTTCTGAATACTCTCGATTTTGTCATTCCAAATACCCTTTAGTTTTTGTCATTCCGAGCGATAGAGACTGTAAAAAAACCAATCCACCATCAAAATTAGTACAAAAAAAATCTAAAAAAGGCATAATATATTAAAATAACTATTTGATTTATATTAAAATAGTAGCCATGAACAATACCTATAAAACTGGAAAAAACAGACAACAAACTCTATTATTTCCACCAAGCATAGATGAGATGGTTTCTAAAGATAATCCAGTTCGAGGTATTGACAGTTATGTCGATATATTAGATATTAGATATTTTTGATTTAGGATTTAACAATAAAACAAGCACTGCTGCTGATGGAGCTTCAGCCTTTCATCCAGCATTATTATTAAAAATATACATTTACGGTTACACCAACAAAATTAGAAGTTCAAGAGCCCTAGAAAAAGAAATTAAACGCAATGTAGAGATGATGTGGTTATGTAAAGGGCTAACACCGAGTCATACTACTATTGCTAATTTTAGAAAAAATAATGCTAAAGCCTTAAAAAATGTTTTTAAAGAGTTTGTGCTATTGTGTAGGAACCTAGACTTAATCGGTAATGAGTTAGTTGCACTTGATGGGGCTTTTTTAAGAGCAAATGCTTCTAAAAATCAATGACTGATGCATTCAACAATTGTCAAAGATTTAGATAAAATCACGCTTAAAATACAGGATTATCTCAGCGAGATAGACACCATAATCAACAAAATAATAAAAGTGATTTAACCATTAATGCTACTGAGTTAATTGCTAAAACCAACCAACTTAAAGACAAAAAGTTGCAACTAGAACAAGAGAAGGCATTCCTAGAACAGCACAACAAAAAACAATATAACAAAACCGATCCAGATGCTTCTTTAATGCAAAAACCAGCCCATAATCTAATGGCATATAATAGTCAAATTGTAGTTGATGATAAATACAAACTTATTGTTGCAACAGATATTACTAGTTGTGGCACTGATATCAATCAACTACACAAAATGGCAAAACAAACAAAAGCCATATTAGCAACAGACAGCCTTACCATTGTTGCCGATACTGGTTATGATAATCATCAACAAATTAAACAATGCTACGATGACGGCATTACCCCAATTATCCCTGGTCGCAATCTGGTAAAAGTCCAACAAAACAAAGGTAAATTTAGTAGAGATAAGTTTGTTTATAATGCCGACATTGATAATTATATTTGCCCAAATAATAAAATATTAGCCAAGCAAAATCAACCTCAAACCAAACCCAATGGCAAAATTAACTTTGGCTATGCTACCCGTAGAAAAGATTGTAAGCAGTGTCCTTTAAAATCCCAATGTTTACCTGATAAAACGCTAATGAAACGCATCTATCGTTGGGAACATCAAGTTATGCTTGATAAACATTATGACAAAATGCAGACAAAAGAGGCAAAAACTACGATTAAACGCAGAGGTAGTATTGTTGAACATCCTTTTGGCACTATTAAAAGAGGGTTAGGCTGGGATCGTTATTTGGTTAGAGGTAAAGAAAAAGTATCAGGTGAAAATGCCTTGATTATGTTTAGTTATAATTTTAAGAGAGTAATAAATATTCTAGGAGTAACTGGGTTCATTGCAATGACTTTAGCGCTTGAAACAGGGAATATTGATACTTTTTTAGTTAATTTTTGGCAGAATTTTATTTTTAGTGGGTTATTTATTGTTGTTTTACTAAATATTGCCAATTCTTTGAATATTAAGCAAAATAGACGATATTTGTTTGGTAAATATCTAAAAATTGTTATTTTTTGTGATTAGGTGTGGTTGGTTTTTTTACAGTCTCATAGCCGAGGAATCTCGTATTCCCAACACAAGATCCTTCGGCTACGCTCAGGATGACATTGAGGGCTGTCATCTCGACCCCCCTGTCATCTCGACCCCCCTGTCATCTCGACCGAAGCGGAGAGATCTCCTGCCACCCAAGCCAAGCACCTACTCTTCAATAACAATATTATAGTCAGGCAAGGCATTCAACAATTGTTTACCATAGAATTTCGTTACCAAACGATTATCAAAAATTGTAATTTTCCCCGTGTCAGTTTCTGTTCGAATCAATCGACCACAAGCTTGAATGAGTTTGAGGGAGGCATCGGGTAAGGAAACTTCCATAAAAGGGTTGCGATTTTGAGATTGCAAATAGTCCGCTAAAGTTTTGTCGATAGGGGAGTTGGGGACACTAAAGCGAAGTTTGGCAATTATTACATGGGTGAGATTATCGCCTTTTAAATCTACGCCTTCGGAAAAACTGTCCAATCCAAAAATAACGGATCCTTGACCTTGTTTGCGTAGGTTAAGGTGTTTTTCTAAAATCAATTTCTTTGAATATTCGCCTTGCACCAATAAGTGAGGCTCTAATTTTTGCTCCACCAAGTCTGCCACCATTTGCATTTGTTTGTTGGAGGCAAATAACACCAAAGTGCCTTCGTTGCTATCAATACGCTTTAACAACTGTGAGGCAACTTCCTGTGTATGTTCGTAAATTTGTGTGGGATTGGCGTTGAATTTAGCGACGATAAAATCTACTTTTTCAAACGAAAAAGGTGAAGGTAGGCGTAAGTATTGATTTTCTGCTTTGAGCAAACCCAGTTGCTTGTTTAGCCTATCAAAACTACCAAGTGAAGACAAAGTGGCAGAAGTGAGTACACAACCAGCAACTTTTGACCAAATTAAAGTATCTAAATTGGTGGAAATATCAGTTTGTGCGCTGTTGAGTGTGTAGTTGGTTTTTTTGTTGGCAATGCTTTTGCTAATCCAGCGAGAACAAGGGGACTTGTCGGCATTGTCTGTGGCTAAAAATGAAGTCAGTAATTCGTTGATGCCAATCATATGTTGCTCACATTCACCGATGGCGTTGCCCAAAGTGTCTGATGTGGATTTATCAACGGGATTGATGCGCTGGTAATCTGTCCACGAATCTTTCAAAAGCACAAATCGGGCTAAATTTTGCGTGGTTAGAGTATTTAGATGCTCGGCAATCTCGGCAACGGCACTATCTACTTGTCCTTGGTTAAACAAATGCACTTCATCATCAAAAGACAAACCCTTGAAAAGTAAAACCAAATCCTGCACATAGTCATCCATTTGCTTAATGTCAATTTCAATCACATCTTGCTCAGTGAGTTTGGCAATCTGCTCACTTACGCCTTTGACTTGACGAATACTGCTTTTCATAAACTCGGTGCTGGCACTCATAGAAAAATGCGACAGGGCTTTAGAATTTAGATGGTGAGCTTCGTCAAAAATAAAAATAGAGTCATCGACATTTGGCAATACCGTGTTGCCCGTGGATACATCTGCCAACACCAAATCGTGGTTGGCAACAATCACATCGGCTTGGGTAATTTTTTTACGCGCTTTGAAAAAGGCACAATCATCATAAAATTCACAACTTTTTGCATTGCAAGTAAAGCGATTACAAGCAATTTTCCCCCATACACCGTGGTCAGGCGCACGCGTCAAATCATCTATCTCACCATTCCATTGTTTGGCAGAGTAGTCTTCCAACAGAGTACTCATTTCTCGCATTTGATATTCACCCGGTGGCTCGTCAAACAATAAGTTTTCATCCGTACCTGCCGTGTCTTCCACCAAATTAATCAAATTGCGAATACAAACATAGCGCGAACGCCCTTTGACCAACTGGTATTGAAATTCCACAGGGCAATATTTTTGCGCTTCGGGCAAGTCCTTGAGTAGCAGCTGCTCTTGCAGGGCAACATTGGCACTGGAAATAATCAACTTCTTTTTATTGGCTTTGGCAATCGGAATAGCGCTGAGTAAATAAGCAAAAGTTTTACCCGTACCTGTTGGTGCTTCTACGCATAAAATTCGGTTGCTGTTTGGGTATTCTCCCGTCAATGTTTTGGAGATTTCAGCAATCATTTTGTTTTGCGAGCCGCGTGGCTGAAAACCATCCATATCCTCTTTTAGCGATATAAAAGCATCACGAATTTGACCCTTTAAATCGTCAGAGAGTGCCATTTAAGATTTGCGTTGTAGCGATAAATCACACAGTGCAATTAAAGCCGCTTTGTACTCAGAATCGTTAATCATATTCAAAGCCTGTTTCGCCAAATCAGCCGATTTTTGTGCTTGTTCACGGGTGTACTCAAAGGCGTTAACTGATTGTAAAATCGTAATCACTTGTTCAATTTTAGAATTATCCGCATTATTAATCGCATCTTCCAATAATTGCTTGTCTGCACCCGAAGTATTTTCCAGAGCATAAATCATTGGCAGAGTGGTTTTTCCTTCACTCAAATCATCCCCCACCTCTTTGCCCATGGTTTTCGCATCAGATTGGTAATCCAACACATCATCAATAATTTGAAACGCATTACCCAAATGCAAACCATAATCTTTCAACGCCTGCTCCTGCACTTCATCAACCTCGGACAAAATACCCCCAATCTGCGTTGCCGCTTGAAACAACACCGCTGTTTTGCGTTCAATGACTTGATAATATTCGGCCTCAGTCAACGCAGCATTTTGACAATTCAACAATTGCAAAACTTCTCCCTGTGCAATTTCATTGGTCGCCTTAGAAAGTATCGTCATAATTTGCATAGATTCTGGCTTAACCATCATCTGAAACGCACGAGAATACAAAAAATCTCCCACCAAAACACTGGCAGCATTGCCCCAAACTTCATTTGCCGTATCTTTGCCTCGACGCAATTCCGACTCATCCACAATATCGTCATGTAGCAAAGTCGCTGTGTGAATCAACTCAATCACCACCGCCATCAAATGATGATGCGTCCCTTGATAACCCGTCGCCCGAGCGCAAAGCAACAGCAACAACGGGCGCAATCGCTTCCCCCCTGCATTGACAATATAACCACTCATTTGATTAATGAGTGCCACATCAGAACTCAAATGCTCAACCAACACCGCATCTGTTGCAGTGATGTCATCTTGGATTAATTTTTGGATGTCTGTAAATTTCATAACCTACTATTTTAAACCATACGCCAACAGATAAACTTCTTTAGATCTTGCTCGAGAGGCTTTGGGTTTGCGAATCACCACTTTAACAAAAGCCGCACGACAGGCTTTAACATACTCATCAAACCCTGCCCCTTGAAAAACCTTGATAAAAAAATAGCCACTCGGTGTTAGTGTCTTAATCGCCATATCAAGTGCCAACTCACACAAATACAAAGATTTTGGAATATCCACCGACAACTGCCCACTCATATTCGGCGCCATATCGCTCAGCACCACATCGACTTTTTCACCCTTGGTTAATGTCAGCAACGCCTCGTAAACCTCAATCTCAGTAAAATCCCCCTGTAAAAAATCCACATCCTCAATCGGCTCAATATCCAAAATATCACTGGCAATCACTTGACCCTTTTTACCCACCATTTTAATCGCAACTTGACTCCAACCCCCAGGTGCCGCCCCCAAATCTAAAACCGTATCACCCGATTTAATAAACCTATCTTTATCAATCGCCTCCGTCAATTTATAAACTGCCCTCGAACGATACCCCTCTTTTTGCGCCCGTTTGACATACTCATCACTCAAATGCTCACTCATCCAACGCCCAGAGCTGCCTTTATTTTTTGCCATTATTTGAAGAGTTGTGAATGCGAGCCGATTCTTAACAAGGTTAAGGTGTTATCGGTAATTTGATAAATGACGAGCATATCGCCACCTAAGTGAAATTCTTTGCAGTGCTTATATTCACCCGAGAGTTGATGGTCTCGTGCCTCAATAGATAGTATTTCATTGGACAGTAATTTTCCAACATAGATATAAAATTTTGCTTGATGAATTTCGGATAATTTTACTTTTTTCGCCTCTTTTTCAAACGATTTTCGAGTGATTAATTTTTTATACATTGCATTAATTCGTCTAAGGTCGTTTCCTTTATGCCAATACCAGCTTCTGCTTCTTTAATTACTTGAGCAGTTTCTTCATTTGGAATATATGATTTTTCTGGCAACTTAACTTGAAATGGAATACCTTTTTCATAAACCGCTTGCGTTAAAAAAATATTAATAGCATCAGACAAACCCATGCCATATTCTTTAAAAATAGCTTTTGCCTCTTCTTTTTTAACCTTGTTTAAATAAACATTGGTGCGACTTTTTTCAACATTAGCTAACATAACTCACCTCAATAAATACAAATTAGGGGTAATTTTAACACACAAAGAACACAAAACCCTTTATATCAATCAATGCTAATATTGTTAGATGTTATTAGGCTATTTAGGGGATAATAATGCCTTTTTCAACACCCTTATAAATCGTATGAACGACAAACTCAGAAATATTGCCATTATTGCCCATGTTGACCACGGAAAAACTACCTTGGTTGACAAACTTTTGGAGCAATCTCAGACTTTTGATGACCGTTTTGAGTCTTCGGATAGAATGATGGATTCTAACGATTTGGAAAAAGAACGAGGCATTACCATTTCAAGTAAAAATACTGCCATTAAGTGGAATGATTATCATATTAATATTGTTGACACTCCAGGACACGCCGACTTTGGTGGTGAGGTAGAACGAGTTTTGTCAATGGTGGATTCGGTTTTATTGTTGGTTGATGCACAGGAAGGTCCGATGCCACAAACCCGTTTTGTGACTAAAAAGGCCTTTGACCAAGGACTAAACCCGATTGTGGTTATCAATAAAATTGACAAAGATGCGGCACGCCCTGATTGGGTAATTGACCAAGTTTTTGATTTATTCGACCAACTCGGTGCAACCGATGAACAATTAGATTTCCCGATTATTTACGCTTCAAGTATTAATGGTTACGCAACTTTGGAAGATGGTGTGCGTGAAGGCGATATGACACCGATGTTTGAAACTATTGTTGAAAAAGTGGCAGCGCCAGAAGTGGATGTTGATGCACCTTTGCAAATGCAAATCACTGCCTTAGATTATTCCTCATTTGTTGGTGCAATCGGCATTGGTCGCATCACCCGTGGCACGATTAAGAAAAACCAACAAGTTATCATTATTGATGCTAATGGCAAAGAACGCAAAGGTAAAATCGCCAATTTAATGGGCTTTATGGGTCTTGATAAGGTGGATGTTGACAGTGCGGAAGCGGGTAATATTGCTTGTATTGTTGGTATTGAGGGTATCTCAATTTCAGATACGGTTTGCGATGTAGAAGGTGCAGAAGCCTTGCCACCACTCAGCGTGGATGAGCCAACCGTATCAATGGCATTTCGTGTCAACGACTCGCCATTTGCAGGTCAAGACGGCAAATATATTACCTCACGCAATATCCGTGACCGCCTAGATAAAGAATTAATTTACAATGTGGCTTTGCGTGTTGCCAACACCGATGACCCGTCAGAATTTATCGTTTCAGGTCGTGGCGAATTGCATCTTTCTGTTTTGATTGAAACGATGCGTCGTGAAGGTTTTGAGTTGGCAGTGGGTCGTCCACAAGTGATTTTAAGGGAAATTGATGGCGTTACTTGCGAGCCGTTTGAAGATTTGAGCGTGGATGTTGAAAGCCAGCACCAAGGCACAGTAATGGAAAAATTAGGCGAACGCAAAGCAGAACTGACCAATATGATGCCAGACGGTAATGGTCGTGTAAAGTTAGACTTTAACATTCCTGCACGAGGTTTAATCGGTTTTAGAACTGAATTTCTAACTGCAACCACAGGCACAGGTTTGATGAACTCAACTTTCGATTCATATAAACCACAAAAAGACGGTATCATCGGTCAACGCAACAACGGTTCATTAATCTCAATGAACCAAGGTCAAGCGGTTGCTTACGCAATTTTCAACTTGCAAAAATCAGGTAAATTCTTTGTTGAACACAATACTGATATTTACGAAGGTATGGTTGTCGGTATTCACACTCGTGAAAACGATTTGGTCATCAATGTAATGAAAGGCAAGCAACTCACCAATGTCCGTGCCTCAGGTACAGATGAAGCGGTTTCACTCACGCCAGCAATTAAATTAGACCTTGAACAAGCCCTAGAATTTATTGATGATGATGAGTTAGTGGAAGTAACACCAAACAACATTCGTATTCGCAAACGCTTGTTGAGTGAAACTGCTAGAAAACGCTCCAAGCCTAAGGCTGAAAAGTAATTCAGAAGTTTAAAAACCGACCTACTTAGGTCGGTTTTTTTTGATATACTACCGCATCATGGATAAATTTCTCAATTTTTTTGTTAGGCAAAAAAAGCTGGCTTTGGTTTTCACATTGAGCGTGATTTCTGTCGGTATTTTGGTGCTTAACAATATTCAAAGAGACCAGTTCCCCAATGTAGATTTTGAAACCATGATGATTTCTACTGCTTATCCAGGGGCATCGCCTGAGGATGTTGAGCAGAATGTGACTAATTTGATTGAAGATGAATTAAATGATGTTTCAGGGATTGAGAAATTTACTTCCAAATCTCGTGCAGGTATTTCTAGTATCATCGTTAAACTTTCTCAAGATATTGATGACCTTTCTGAACTTAAGCAAGATATTAGGAATGCGGTGAGTCGAGTGAGGTCTTTGCCTGCTGAAGTTGTGAATTTGCCAGAAGTACTTGATATTAAGCCTTCTAGACAAAGTATCCTGAGGGCGAACATTGCTGGTGATTCGCTGTCTTATGCTGAACTTCGTCAAATTGTGGATGAGTTTGCTACTTCGATTGAAACTGTGGAAGGCGTGTCAGAGGTTGAAAAACAGGGGTATCTTGGTAAGGAAATTCAAGTCAAAATCAATCCGCAGAAACTCTATCTACATAAACTGTCCTTACCACAAGTAATGAATGCCATTGAGCAGCGTAATAAGCGTTATACCGTTGGTAATAATAATAGTGATAAAGATGAAAAAACCATTGTCGTGCTGTCTAAATTTGCCAAGGCAGATGAAGTGGGTGAAGTGATTATTAAGTCCAGTTTTAGTGGTCCGATTATTCGTCTAAAAGAGGTGGCAACCATTACTGAAGGTAATGTGGAGGAAAAATCTATCGTCCGTGTGAATGGCAAAAAGGGCTTTATTTTAAACATCAAAAAACAATCGCAGGCGGATGTGATTACCACGGTGGATTTAATCAAAGAAAAAATAACAGCAATGAATCAAAAATACGATAATAAGTTGCAGATTTTTTATGCCTCAGATAAATCTAAATATGTGCGTAACCGACTCAAAATTGTGACCAATAACGGCATAATAGGTTTGATGTTGGTGTTGGTCATTTTGGGTATATTTTTATCTTTTAAAACAGCATTTTGGGTGGCAGTTAGCTTGCCAGTCAGTTTGTTAGGCTCAGTGGCGTTGTTGGGCGCATCGGGGGAAACCATTAATTTGGTGTCGCTAGCGGCAATGATTTTGGTGCTGGGTATCGTGGTGGATGATTCGATTATTGTGGCAGAAAGTGTGCATCATTATCGACAGCAAGGAATCGATCGATATAAGGCGGCGACACTGGGTTTTAAACGGGTAATTATGCCAGTGATTACCACCATTTTGACCACTGTATTGGCGTTCTCATCGATGTTTATGATGGATGGCACGATGGGTAAGTTTATTTATGTGATTCCATTGATTGTGATTTTTGCATTGAGTTTGTCTTTTTTAGAGGTGTCTATTGCTTTGCCAGCGCATTTGGCAGATGTTAAGGTGGAAGAAAAAAAGCACAATTGGTTTGAGAAGGTTGAGCAAAAATTTGAAACTTTTTTGACAAAAGTGTTGAAAATTAGATACTTAATTGTTATCTTGTTTACGGCATTGTTGATTGGCTCTTTGGCATTCGCTGCCACCCAAATGAGATTCGCTTTATTCCCTGCAGTGGGTGCTGATAATATCAATGCAAGATTGGTGATGAAAGCGGGTTCATCACTGAGCAATACTGAGCACAAGGCGAAAGAAGTGGAGGCGTTGGTAACAACAATTGTTGGTGAAGATTTGGTGTCAATCACGACTGATGTGGGTAATTATTATACGCACAAAGCATTTTTCAACATTGACCTAATACCTTCTAATGACCGTGAAACAGATTCTAAGGTAATGTTAGAAAAACTCAAAGCCAGTGCCAATCAAATCACAGGTATTGAAAAGTTGCGTTTTTCTGTAAAGCGTCCAGGTCCACCACAGGGTGGGGATGTGGAAATTAATTTGATTGCTCAAAACGACACGCAAAGAAAAAAAGCTGCGTCAAAATTAGAACAGATTTTAGAAGCGATGGAAGGTGTAGATAACATTGACCGTGATGATGACCCAGGTAAAGACCGTATTGAAGTAGCGTTAGATTATGAAAAAATGGCACGATTGGAAATTGACCAATCCACGCTTAATCAATATTTGCGTGCGGCCTTTACGGGTAATGATGTGACCAATATGCGTGAGGGTAAAAATGATGTGAATTTTAGGGTGTATTTGGGTGAAAATAGCCATTCCGAAGATTTTATTCGTGGCATCAAAGTCGTTAATAAAAAAGGGCGTGCCGTGCCGATTGATAACTTTGCCAGTATTCGCACCATCGTCGGCGAGCCAAATTTCACCCATTACAATGGACTGCGTTCAACGATGGTGAGTGCCAGTATTGAAGACGCAAAAACCACCACCAAAGTCGTGATGCGTGATGCGCTTGAGCAATTAAATTTGAGTAATAATTTCCCTAGTGTGCGTGTTGTTAGCGAAGGCGGCGCCAAAGAAACAAACGACTCTATGAAAAGTTTTATACAGGCATTCGTAATGGCAATTTTCGGTATTTTCTTATTGCTGGTGTTGTTATTTAATTCTTACACGCAACCTTTATTAATTTTAAGCACCATTCCATTCTCAGTGATTGGCGTGATTTGGGCGTTTTTCTTGCACGGAGAATCGTTGAGCTTCTTTGCCGTCTTAGGTCTTTTGGCGTTAGTAGGTGTGATTGTGAATGATTCTTTGGTCTTAGTCTCGCATCTGAATTATTTGAAAAAGAAGGGCATAACAGATGTTCATCAATGGATTATTCAAGGCTCAAAAGACCGCCTGCGTGCCGTGATACTCACTAGTCTCACTACTTTAGCGGGTATTATCCCACTGGCTTATGGCATTGGCGGCACCGACTTTATTCTTCAACCTATGGCGCTCGCTCTTGGTTACGGTCTGTTGTTCGGCACGGCAATGACTTTGATATTGCTCCCATGCCTATATTTAATGAATTATGAGTTTGTGAATTGGATAAAAAAGACTTAGAAGTTTTTTACCCTGTTATTTTAAATATTACCCTTTCATCCATTCTGCCTCCCCTGTCATTACCCATCCATCCTACCTGCCCCTGTTATTACCCATCCTACCCCCTGTCATTCCGAGCGCCAGCCGAGGAATCTCATCACTCATATTCCATCATTCCAAGCGTTAGCCGAGGAACCTTATATGGAAAACAAGATCCTTCGACTACGCTCAGGATGACAAAGAGGGTGCTTGTCATTCCGAGCGCCAGCCGAGGAATCTCCTTGTCCACCTAAAGATCCCTCGACTACGCTCGGGATGACAAGTGGTGCTTGGGATGACAAGCACCACTCGAAATGACAAGCGACATTCAAGATAGCAAAGCCTAACAATTCAAGCCAATAAAAAACCTGATACCCTGCCAGGAACTACTGATTATTTGTTTTGCAAAGCATGACGAATAAGTTCCTCGGTTGAAAGAGTATCATCACCAACACCTGCAATCATTTTTTCTGCTTCTTTAACTTTAAAACCAAGTGATTGTAGCGCGGCAAGTGCTTGGTCGCTATTTGGGTTACTTCTGTTAATCGTTGTTGCGTGATTACTTGTTTTAATAAGGTTGAGTTTTGCTAAGCGGTCTTTGAGTTCAACAATGAGTTTTTGTGCGGTTTTTTTGCCAATTCCTGGGGTTTTGGCGAGTAAGGCATCATCATCATTGGCAACCGCACTCATTAATGAACCGATGTCTAAATGCGATAAAATCGCCAAGGCAACTTTAGGACCAACGCCATTCACACGAATAAGTTCTCTAAAAATAGTCTTCTCATCTTTGCTGATAAAACCGTATAAAGTGTGCGAGTCTTCTTTAACCGTTAAATGTGTGTATAAAGAAACATTTGCATCATCGCCCATTGCATAAAAACTCGACATCGGACATAAAATTTCATAGCCGATACCACCAACTTCCAAAAGTAATTCAGGTTGGTTTTTCTCTAAAATTGTGCCTGTGAGTTTTCCAATCATATTTATTATCCCTACCTGTTCAATCCCTTACAACCAAGAGTATTGTTTAAAGTAATTAACTTCAAAGGCTTTAATATCGTCTTCATATTGCAAAGTCAAGCCAATATCATCCAAGCCATTCAGCAGCCGCCTTTTGCGTTCTACATCAACTTCAAACGCATAAATTTTGCCATTTGCAATAATCGTTTGTGCCTCTAAATCAATCGTGATTTCACTGTCTAAAGCAAATAATTCATCCATCACCGCATTATCTTGCACGATGGGTAAAATACCGTTTTTAAAGCAGTTGTTATAAAAAATATCCGCAAAACTCGGTGCAATAATTGCCCTAAACCCATAATCTTCCAACGCCCAAGGCGCATGCTCACGAGAAGAACCGCAACCAAAATTTTCTCGTGCTAATAAAATCTGTGCGCCCTTATATTGCGGATTATTTAACACAAAATCCTCATTCAGCGGTCGCTTAGAATTATCCATCCCCACCTCGCCATGATCCAAATAACGCCATTCATCAAACAAATTCACGCCAAATCCTGAGCGCTTAATTGATTTTAAAAATTGCTTGGGAATAATCGCATCGGTGTCAATATTCGCTCTATCAAGTGGCGTGGCAATGGAGGTTAGCGTGGTAAATTTATTCATAATATTCGTTATTGTATTTTTTCGTAAAGGGTTTCAGGGGAGACATCTGCACCATTTTTCCAAGCGATGGTGCCCCCTTCTAAAAAAGCTTGCTTAAAAAAAGTTTTATTTTTTAATGGGGCAAAAATCGAACCCCTGTCAACATATTCAGAAAAATCAATATCACCAGTTTTGCCATCGTCAAAAGCAATCGTGTAGATATAATTATCCTTATAGTTTATTTTTGTAATGTCATTCATATTCCACATAATATTTTTTATAAAAGATTTATTCCAAAGGTTCAATTTTTTTAATTACCTTGCTTTGCCTTGCTAGTTTCCAATCTTTTTCTAATTCTAGCGTGTGTAGATCAACCCATTCGCGAACAAGTTTAGTTGCAGTTTTGGATGATAAATTACCTTTTATTATATTGCCTTGAAAATCAAAGATGGCTTTATTGCCTGAGTATTCAGCATGAAAATGAGGAGGATTATGTTCGTCATAAAACATCCTGATGATAATCCCAAAGAATCTTGATATTTCTGGCATTTTACTTAACTCCTGAAAAATGACCTGCAATGGCACTGGCAGCGGCAATCGCAGGACTAACCAAATGCGTGAATGAACCTTGCCCTTGGCGACCTTCAAAGTTGCGGTTAGAGGTGCTGGCACAGCGTTCGCCGACTTCTAATTTGTCGGCGTTCATGGCTAGGCACATTGAGCAACCGGCTTCACGCCACTGGAAACCTGCATCGGTGAAAATTTTATCAAGACCTTCTTCTTCGGCTTGTTTTTTGATTAAACCAGAGCCAGGGACGACTAGGGCAAGTTTAATGTTGTCGGCGATGTGTTTGCCCTCGGCTACTTTAGCGGCGATACGCAAATCTTCAATGCGAGAATTGGTGCATGAGCCGATGAAAACTTTGTCAATTTTGATGTCGCTGATTTTGGTGTCGGCTTTTAAGTGTGTGTAGCTTAAGGCATTTTCCCAACTGGTTTTTTCAACGGCATTTTTGGCGTTGTTTGGGTTTGGCACGGTTTCGTCAATGGCAACCACCATTTCTGGAGAAGTACCCCAAGTGACTTGTGGTTTGATGTCTTGTGCATTAAAACTGATAGTTTTGTCAAAAATAGCCTCTTTGTCTGAGTGTAGCGTTTGCCAATATTTGACTGCTTTGTCCCAATTGGCACCCGTTGGGGCAAGTGGACGACCTTTGACATAGTCGATGGTTTTGTCATCAACGGCAACCATACCCACTCTTGCGCCGGCTTCAATTGCCATATTGCACAGCGTCATTCTACCTTCAATAGATAAGTTTTGAATGGTGTCGCCACCAAATTCAATCGCAAAACCTGTGCCACCTGCCGTGCCGATTTGTCCGATAACATACAGGGCAATGTCTTTAGCGCTAACATTTTTGTTGAGTTTTCCTGTTACTTCAATTTTTAGATTTTTAGATTTAGATTGCCATAAACAACCTGTGGCTAACACATGCTCAACTTCGGAAGTGCCGATACCAAACGCTAACGCCCCTAATGCCCCATGTGTGGAAGTATGTGAATCGCCACAAACGATACTCATTCCTGGTAAAGTCGCCCCTTGTTCGGGACCGACAACATGGACGATGCCTTGACGAATATCGTTCATTTCAATTTCGGTAATGCCAAAATCAACACAGTTTTTGTCCAAAGTTTCAATTTGTAATTTGGAAATTGGGTCTTCAATGCCATTCACGCCTGATGAGCGTTCTGTAGTCGGCACATTATGGTCGGGAACGGCAAGGTTCGCCTGCAATCGCCATGGTTTTCTACCTGCCAATTGTAACCCTTCAAAGGCTTGTGGCGAGGTAACTTCGTGAATCAGCTGGCGGTCAATATAGATGAGTGAAGTGGTTTCTTCTTCACGCACGATATGTGCACTCATTAATTTGTCGTAAAGTGTTTGGGGCATAATAGTTGTTGTATCAAAATATTGCAAGATGTCTTCTTGGTTATCATCAAATTTTTTATCTAATTCCGCTGTTTTCATAAAATACCCAATGAACAAATTAATAATCAGATAATTATTATACTAAAATGAACGATATTTATACGACTTATTTACTTATGTGCGGAATTTGTGGGCAATTAAGATTTGACAATCAGGCAGTTAAAACAAGCAACTTAAAAGCGATGATGCAAAAAATTGCCCGACGAGGCCCTGATGATAACGGAGTTTGGTCGGAGAAAACAGTCGGTTTTGGGCATCAACGCTTGAGCATTATTGACTTATCCAATCATGCCCATCAGCCGATGGTGGATGAGAATTTGGGCTTAACCTTGGTGTTTAATGGCACGATTTATAATTATCAATCGTTGCGTCAAGACCTAATCAAACAAGGCTACAATTTCTTTTCCACTTCGGATACCGAGGTTATTCTTAAGGCTTATCATCATTGGGGTGAAGACTGCGTTCAGCATTTGGATGGGATGTTTGCGTTTTGTATTTGGGATGGTAAGCGGTTATTTGTGGCACGGGATAGAATGGGGATTAAGCCGTTGTATTTTAATTTAACAGATAAAGCGTTTAGTTTTGCGTCAAATACGCAAGCACTCACGGCAATCGGGGTGGATACGGGCATTAATTCTGTGGCGTTGCAACAGCAACTTTCCTTGCATGGCGTGGTGCCTGCACCGAATACAATTTTAAATGGAGTAAATAAAATTAAGCCTGCAACGGCACTGATGATTGATGCACAGGGAAAAATCACTGAAAAAACTTATTGGCAACCGAAAGCACAAAGAACGGGATTGAGCGATGCTGAGTATTTGGAAAAAACTCATGAATTATTGATTAAAGCGGTGGATAAAGGAATGTTGGCAGCCGATGTGCCGATTGGGGTGTTGCTGTCGGGTGGACTGGATTCTTCTTTGTTGGTGGGGTTGTTGCATGAGGCAGGGCATCAAGATATTCGTACTTTTTCGATTGGTTTTGAAGATATTGATGATGAGGCAGGGTCGGAATTTGAGTATTCTGACCAGATTGTCAAACGCTTTAACACCACGCATGAAAAATATGTTATTTCCAATTCACAAGTGTTGCCTCGACTCGGTGAAGCGGTGGCGAATATGGCGGAGCCAATGGTGGGACAGGATGCAGTGGCATTTTATTTGTTGTCCGAGCAAGTCTCTAAACATATTAAAGTGGTGTTATCGGGACAGGGAGCGGATGAGGCTTTTTCAGGGTATTTCTGGTATGAAAGAATGTTAAAAGAATCAGGCACCGAGTTTGAACGATTTGCTAAGCACTATGTCGATAGACCTTACGAAGAATATTTGCAAACTGTAAATACGCAATATCACACGGGCAACCATACCCAAGATTGGCTCAATAAAGAATTTTCCAAAGCCAAAGCCGATGAATTTATGGACAAAGTATTTCGCACCGATATTACCCGTTTGGTGGTCGATGACCCTGTCAAACGAGTGGACAATATGACGATGGCGTGGGGGCTGGAGGCTCGTGTACCGTTTATGGATACCGCTTTGGTTGAGCACGCACTGAGTATGCCAGCGAGTTTAAAAATGCAGGAAGAGGGCAAATATCCACTCAAACAAATTTCTCGTGGATTGTTGCCCGATAGCGTTATTGACAGGAAAAAAGGCTATTTCCCCATGCCAGCGTTGAAATATGTCCGTGGCGAGTTTTTAGAGTTTATGGCAGATATTTTAAATTCCAGTCAATGTGTCAATCGTGGTGTTTATAATCAAGATTTTGTGCAAAAAGTCATTAATCAGCCCGAGCAATATATGACTGCACTCAACGGCTCACGGCTTTGGCATTTGGCATTATTGGAATATTGGTTACAGGTGAATGTTGATGGATAGAATACTGATATATACAGACGGCGGTTGTCGTGGCAATCCAGGTATTGGGGGCTGGGGAGTTTGGCTTAGGCACAAAGGGGCAGAAAAGAAATTGAATGGTTCGGAAAAAGATACGACTAATAATCGTATGGAGTTGATGGCGGCGATTAAAGCTTTGGAAGCGTTAAAATCTGACAAAATTGAGGTAGATTTATACACTGATTCGAAATATGTGATGAATGGAATCAACGACTGGATTGTTGGTTGGAAGAAAAAAAACTGGAAAACAGCCAATAAAAAACCTGTAAAAAATGTGGACTTATGGCAGGAATTAGACAAATTAAATCAAAAATATTTGGTTAATTGGTATTGGGTCAAAGGACATAGTGGCGATGAAGGCAATGATATGGCAGACTTTCTGGCTAATCAAGCAATGGATAATATTATAACCCAATAATATTAAGAAATTAGAATATCATAATATTAGCAAATATAAATAGACTTGCAGAGTGTTTTTTTTTGTGAATAATGGACATCTTTATTTGACAAAACCTTTAGGAGTAACAATGAAAAAATTAGTATTATTATTTGGATTGACATTTGCATTGAGTTTTAATGTGTTGGCAGACGCAAAAGACGGTGTTGTTGCTTTAGGCGATGATGCAACTGAAGCGCAAATGCAATTAGTGAGAGATGGTGCCAAAACACGCTGTGAAGATATTGACGATGAGGACCAGCGTGAAGTTTGTGTGGTTGACTACTTTGCACAGCACAACCTAGAGGAAGAGCCGAGTTGCGATTAAACCAGAATTTACAATGAATTTTTAGTTCTGCATTATGGGGGGGCTATCAATTAAGACTCGAAAGAGTTATTTTTTATATAAAAAGAGGAAAAAATAAAATGAAACTTAAAACACTAGTAGTAAGTGCTGCATCCGTAGCATTGTTAGCATCAACGGCTGTAACCGCTAAGCCAGTTGGTATCGTTAAAGGCGTTATGGATGTTGCGGGTATTTCTCGTAACCAAGATAACAGTGCAACCATCAATAAAGCGTTCACAAAGACTTCGCGTCCTTGCCCACCATTCTGTATTCAGCCAACGAACCCGTTTGCGCCTGCAGCAGTTGAGACAGTATCTGAGTTAGATGTTATTCATGCTGTTCGCGACATGGCTAAAGGTGATAAGTCAATCGTGGTAATTGATGCGCGTACCCCAGTTTGGACTACCGCTAAAAAAGGTGGAACAATCAAAGGTGCAGTGAATATTTCTTTCAAGAAGTTAAACTCTAAAGCCGTTGCTAAAGATCCAGATGCAGTGATGGGAATCTTAACTAGCAAGTTTGGCGTGACTGAGCAAGACGGCATTATGAACTTTACGAAAGCGAAGACTTTGTATTTGTTCTGTAATGGTCTGTGGTGTGGTCAATCGCCTGCAGCAATCAGAGCGTTACTTTCTTTAGGCTACCCAGAAAACAAACTTAAGTATTATCGCTCAGGTATGAATGCATGGCATTCATTGGGTCTTAGTACTGTTGGTAAATAACCCCATATATTATTAAATTAGGAGATTATTATGAAAATTAAATTATTATTTATCGCAGTAACCGCTTTATTTTTAACAGCTTGTTCTGGTACTAAATCTGGTGGTAAGCCAGTTGGTATCGTTAAAGGCGTTATGGATGTTGCAGGTATTTATCGTAACCAAAATGGTAAAAACACCATTCACCCAGCGTTTGCAAAGACTTCGCGTCCTTGTCCACCATTCTGTATTCAGCCAACGAATCCGTTTGCGCCTGCAGCAGTTGAGACGGTCACTGAATTAGATGTTATCCATGCCGTTCGCGATATGAATAATGGCGCTAACATTATGGTAATTGACGCTCGTACCCCAGTTTGGACTACCGCTAAAAAAGGTGGAACAATCAAAGGTGCAGTGAATATTTCTTTCAAGAAGTTAAACTCTAAAGCCGTTGCTAAAGATCCAGATGCAGTGATAGAAATCTTAACCAGCAAGTTTGGTGTGACTGAGCAAGATGGTATCTTTAACTTTACTAAAGCAAAGACTTTATACTTGTTCTGTAATGGTTTGTGGTGTGGTCAATCACCTGCAGCCATCAGAGCCTTACTTTCTTTAGGTTATCCTGATAGCAAGCTTAAGTACTATCGTGAAGGCATGAATTCATGGCATTCACTAGGTTTAAGCACTGTTGGCAAGTAATCTTTTGATTACCTTGTTAAAGGAAAAAAGGGTGCTAATAGCACCCTTTTTTTTCATCTTCATAACGATATCGGCACCGTCATTGGTGTTAGCAACTGACCCTCGTGCAGATACTTGGTATCGCATCGGATATGATTATTCACAGCGAAAACGCAATGACGATGCGTTTAAGTGGATGATGCGTGCTGCCGATGCAGGGCACATTGCAGCTCAAAACAATATTGGTTTGAGTTATTTGCATGGGCTGGGTGCAGAAAAAGATGAAAAAAAGGCGTTTGTATGGTTTGAAAAAGCTGCCAAGCAAGGGCTGTCGTATGCACAAAGTGAGTTAGCAATGCTGTATTATCAACAAGGAAAAGTTGGGCAGGCAGAGAAATGGTGGTTAATCGCAGCGAACTTGAATGATGAATATGCACAATTTAATTTGGCTTCGTTATTTTTAGAACAAAACAAGCGTAAACAAGCGTATGATTGGTTCAAGAGGGCGAGGGGTAACAAGCATCCACAAGCACAAATTGCACTAGATAAATTAAAGGAGAAAAAGTAATGAAAAAAATATTATTAATAGTAAGCGTGTTATTGGCACAAAGTAGCCAAGCACTTTTCTCAATACCAACCGCACCAAAATTACCAAGTATGCCGATGTTTGGAGATTTTAATCCGAACCTGTTACGCACGAATTTCAATCAATTTGTGGGCATTGAGCCTGACTTTGCTAGAGAAAGAAGGGTAGTGAGCCAAATGGAAGATTCAGTATTGGATGGCGATGTGGAATATTTACCGCTCAAAAAAGGCAAAGAAGTTTTTTCTATTTATATGGAAACCGAAGCAGACAAGCCTAAGGGCGGTGTGATTATCTTGCACAACCGCGGACAACATCCTAACTGGGCAGATACCACTAAGCCACTTCGTACTGGTTTGACAGAACATGGTTGGAACACGCTAGCAGTGCAAATGCCCGTGTTAGACAAACAAGCTAAGTATTATGATTATGTGCCAATTTTCCCTTACTCGCATGAGCGTATTGATGCGGCGATTGACTTTTACAAGGAAAAAGGTATTAATAACATCGTAATAGTTGCCCATGGTTGTGGTGCGCATATGGCAGTCAGTTATTTTGAGAAATATGGGGATGACAAAATCAAAGGTTTTGTGGGTATTGGCATGGGTGCAACGGATTATCAGCAAAAATTAGTAAATGGCTTTCCTTTTTACAAGATGGTCACTCCTATTTTAGATATTTATGCTGATCGCGATTTCTCTGGTGTTAGAAAATTAGCCGATTATAGAGATAAACTAATTAAGTCTGCTGGCAATAAAAAATCAGCAAAAATGATTGTTGAAAATGCAGACCATTATTACACAAACTCTCAGGCCGTTGGGCGTTTGACTGATAAGATAGGTACTTGGTTAAACACGCTGTAGATAATTTAATTCGGCTTTGGAAAAATCAGCGAGTTTTCTGGCTTCAATATTAAAAGGGCCTCGTAGTTCAGAGCCAATGTGCTTTTTGATTAATTTATCAAAGGTGGTGAGTGAATCAATGCCCCGTTGCTGGCACAGATAATGAAACCATTGGTTACCAATTTTCACATGTCCAATTTCATCTTTAAAAATAACGTCTAAAATATCAGACATTTTGCTGAATTTTGATTTTTTGAAACGGGCTTGAATTTTTGGTGTTGCGTCTAAACCCCTGGCTTCCAACACTCTGGGTACTAATGCCATACGCGCCAGCACATCGTAATCGGTATCCACCGTCATTTTCCATAAGCCGTTATGTCCGTCAAAATCGCCGTATTGATAGCCCAGTTCTATTAGGTAATCATTCAGTAATCCAAAATGTTGAGATTCTTCAAAAGCCACTTGAATCCAATCTTGGTAGAATTTCTGAGGCATATTTTGAAAGCGATAAATCGCATCTAAAGCCAAATTAATCGCATTAAATTCAATGTGACAAATCGCATGAATGGTATTAATAAAGCCAATATCTGATTGCCCTCGTTGTGGTACCGATTGAAATCGAACTAATTCAGGCTTTTGTGGGCGACCAGGATTAGCAACTTTTTGAACGACAGTTGTACCCGTATAATCTAATTGCTGGCCATGGCAAAGCGTGTGCAATTGTTGGGTGAGTTTGATTTTTTCCTCAATCGTTACACTCATCAACGCACGGTGGGCGAGTTCAAAGGCGTTCATATTTTCCTAATTTAATTTTATTTAATTTCCAATCACCAATTTGAGTGCGAATTAATCTCAGTGTTGGAAAGCCGACAGACGCTGTCATACGACGCACTTGTCGATTTTTACCTTCGGTGATTTTGAGTTCAATCCACGAAGTTGGAATATTTTTCCGTTCGCGTATCGGTGGGCTTCTGCCCCACAGCCAATCAGGTTGGTTGACGATTTTTACTTTAGCAGGCTTGGTTAATCCATCCTTGAGGATAACACCTTTGCACAATTTAGTAATCGCTTCATCCGTTGCTTCTCCTTCTACTTGCGCAAGATAAGTTTTTTCTTTGTCAAATTTTGGATGTGAGATTTGATGTTGTAACTTACCATCATCGGTTAGCAATAACAAGCCTTCCGAGTCTTTGTCCAAACGCCCCGCAGGATAAAAACCTTTTTCATTTATAAATTTTGATAGATTTTTAGCATCGCCACTGAACTGGCAAAGCACACCAAAGGGTTTGTTAAAAAGAATGAGATTAGCCATACACATTTTTAGCGCGGGTGACAAAAGCATCGAGTTGTGCATTAGAAATGGCTGTGAAAATTGGGGCAATGGCAATGTCCACCAAGCGAGAAGCAAAGCTGAATTCCAATTCAAGCTTGATTTTACATGCACTGTTACTCAATTCTGTGAAAATCCAAGCTCCTTGCAAGTGCTTAAAAGGCCCGTCTTTGAGCTGCATATCGATACGCACATCCTTGGTTAAAGTGTTTACTGTGGTAAAAGTTTGATTGAATGCACTTTTATTAATACTCACCGAAGCTGTAATTTCATTCTCGGTTTGATTTAAAATACTCGCAGAAGAACACCAATTTAGGAATTGCGGATAATCGTCAATTTGGTTAACCAATTGATACATTTGACTGCATGAATAAGGAACAATAGCACTTTTAGAGATTTGATGCATAATGGCAAAGAAAAAGAAAAAAACAAGTTCAAATACGATTGTCGTCAATAAAAAAGCACGACATGACTATTTTATAGAACAAAGTCTTGAGGCTGGACTCTCTTTGCAGGGTTGGGAAATAAAAAGCCTACGAGATAACAAAGTGCAGATTAAAGAAAGTTATGTCATTTTGAAAAATAATGAAATGTTCTTGTTTGGTAGTCACATTTCACCATTAAATACTGCATCTACCCATGTTAATGCAGACCCAACTAGAACCCGTAAGTTGTTATTAAACCGTATAGAAATCAACAGAATGAAGGATAAAATCAACCAAAAAGGGGCAACTGTCGTGCCTCTTAAGCTTTATTGGGTACGAGGCAAAGTAAAACTTGAAATTGGTGTGGCTAAAGGAAAAAAAGAACACGACAAACGCCAAGACATTAAAGAAAAAGACTGGAAAAGGGATAAACAAAGAGCTTTAAAAGAGAATATCAAGTTATAATTTTACTTTGGGTCTTAACTAGTTAAGACCCTTTACTTTTTTAAAAAAAAACATTGACAGGGCGGGATTTATGTTTATAATTGACGGCACTAATTGTTGAGATGTTAGTGATAAATAAATAAATATATTGTTTTCATCTCCTACAAGTAAAAGACTTTTAGTATTTTTTAAACTTAAAAATTTTCGAGGAGAATGAAATATGAATAAATCAGAATTAATTGATGCAATCGCATCAGCAGCAAACCTTTCTAAAGCAGACGCAGGTCGTGCATTAAATGCAACGACAGCTGCCATCACTGATGCTATGTCTAATGGCGATGGTGTGCAGTTAACAGGCTTCGGCTCTTTTGTTGTTAGAGACCGTGCTGCACGTACTGGTCGCAATCCACAAACAGGTGATGCAATCCAAATCGCTGCATCTAAAGTGGCTGCATTTAAAGCAGGTAAGGCACTTAAAGATGCTGTAAACGGTTAATATTTAGCTGTTTTATGATAAAAGAAGCACCCTCGGGTGCTTTTTTATTGTACTTTTTATGTTAAAAAATAAGCAAAACCTTTTAGGGTTAAATCAAAATGAACTAGCCGAGTTGTTTGAAACATTGGGTGAGAAGCCCTATCGTGTGAAACAATTGATGCAATGGATATATAAATACCATGAGTTTGATTTTGATAAAATGCTTAATCTCAGTAAAAATCTTAGACAACAATTAAATGAGTTGACCTGTATTGACCTCCCTAAAATAGCAAAGCAAGATTATGCATTGGATGGGGTAATTAAGTGGGTAATTGATACGGGTGAAAATAATTTTATCGAAACAGTGTACATTCCTTCAGATGATAGAGGAACCTTGTGTATTTCTTCACAAGTTGGTTGTTCGTTGGCGTGTACATTCTGCTCAACAGGGATGCAGGGCTTTAATCGCAATCTTAGTACAGCGGAAATTATCGGTCAGGTAATGATGGCAAATTTGTACTTAAAAGACAAAGGTAAGCGTATTTCCAATGTTGTGTTTATGGGGATGGGTGAACCATTATTAAATGAAAAAGCGGTTTATCCTGCCTGTGATTTATTGTTGGATGATTTGGCGTTTGGATTATCTCGACGCAAGGTAACAATTTCAACTTCAGGCGTAGTACCAGCACTCTTGCGTATGGCAGAGAGAGTGCCCGTGAGTTTGGCAGTTTCTTTACACGCAGCAGATGACACCTTGCGTAATGAATTAGTGCCGATTAACCAAAAATACCCAATTCAAGCGTTATTGGAGGCGTGTAAGGTTTATCTTAATGCAGGCGCACAAGAGCGCCATATTTTGTTTGAATATGTGATGTTGGATGGAATTAACGACAGTGTTGAACAAGGTAAAAAGCTGGTTGCTTTACTCAAAGGGTTATCGGCAAAAGTAAACCTGATTCCCTTTAACCCTTTTCCAAAAACTCAATACAAAACTTCAAAAAAGGTTACAATTGAAAATTTTCAAGATGTTTTATTTAATGGCAATATTCGTACCACCACTCGTCGTACGCGTGGTGAAGAGGTGGATGCGGCTTGTGGACAATTAGCAGGCAAGGTTATTGATAAGACTAAGCGCACAAAGAGGGCAATATGATAAGTATGGAAGGAATTGAGCACCACCCTAATCAAACAAGAAAAAAGAAAAAAATCAATTTAAGGTGGTTGGCGTTACCTGTATTGATTATTATTGCAGTTTATTATTTTTCTAGCGATAGCCAAACACCAGAAAAATCACAGAAAAATCTAATTGTAATTAAAGAGCCAGAAGTCGAAGTGACCAAAGTGACTACTACGCCTGTGAACATTGAAACCAGCACAAGTCAATCCAAGTCAAAACAACCAAAAGTACTAGAAAATTTAGACGAAATAATAACAAACGAATGAAGCCAATACACGCCATTATTAGAAGAAAGTCCAAACAAATTTTTGTTGGCAATGTTGCGATTGGTGGCGATGCACCGATTGCGGTGCAAAGTATGACCAACACTAATACCAACGATGTTGAGGCGACGGTTGCACAAATTGAGGCCATTCAAAATGCAGGGGCAGATTTGGTGCGGGTTTCTGTGCCAACTATGGAAGCCGCAGAAGCTTTTAAACACATCAAACAAAAAACCACGATTCCATTAATTACAGATATTCATTTTGATTATAAAATTGCACTTAAAGTAGCAGAATATGGGGCGGATTGCTTACGCATTAACCCAGGTAATATTGGGCGAGAAGACAGAGTTAAAGAGGTGGTGGCGTCCGCTTTAGACCATAATATCCCTATTCGTATCGGCGTTAATGCAGGCTCTTTAGAAAAAGACTTGCAAAAAAAATACACCGAACCCACCCCTGAGGCGATGGTAGAAAGTGCGTTCCGTCATATTGATATTTTGGACAGATTGAATTTTGACAATTACAAAATCTCACTCAAAGCCTCAGAAGTATTTATGACCGTTTTTGCCTATAAGCAACTCGCCTCACAAATTGACAATCCTTTGCACCTCGGCATTACCGAAGCAGGTTCGCTCAGAGCAGGTTCGGTAAAATCTTCGGTAGGTTTGGGTTTGTTGCTCGCAGAAGGCATTGGTGATACCATTCGTGTTTCCCTGGCTTCTGACCCTGTGAATGAAATCAAAGTTGGTTTCGATATCCTTAAATCCCTCGGACTGCGACAAAAAGGCGTTAATTTAATCGCTTGCCCTTCGTGTTCTCGTCAAAAATTTGATGTGATTAAGGTCGTGAATGAGCTTGAAGCACGCTTAGAAGATATTACCGAGCCGATTGATGCTGCTGTGATTGGTTGCGTAGTGAATGGACCAGGCGAAGCCAAAGCAGTATCGGTTGGACTCACAGGCGGTGAACCTAACTTGATGTATATTGATGGACTAACACACTCTAAAGTGACTAATGAAAGTTTGGTTGACACTCTTGAAGCGCAAATTCGTGCTAGAATTAACTAAATAACCTTGGAATTATGAGTACAATGATTATAGAAGATAGAAGTATATGACGCTTTAATTTCAGCAGGTGCTCCTGAAGAAAAAGCAAAATCCGCCGCACAGGTTTTATCCAAACAGCAAATTGCAACCAAAGACGATATATCCTTAGTGCGATCTGATATTAAAGGATTGAATTTTCTAGTTACCGGATTCTATATTGCAGGTGGTATAACATTGGGGTATGTTGTCAGTTTATTGAATACGATTATTACGAAAGTTTAACTTTCTACGATAAACTTTATATCGGTAAATAAACTGAATGCCAAAATAACCCAACACCGAACTGGTGACAGACATAATTAAACACCCCAGTAAAAACGGCTGCCAAATCGTATCAAATACTTGCCATATATATTCCAGTGACATCACAAAATTTTGTTCAATACTCACACCCAAAATCCAAGCCCCTAATTGGTAACATCCATAAAAAATAGGGGGCATAGTGAGTGGGTTAGTAATCCAAACTAAGGCAATCGAAAGTGGTAAATTTGCACGGAATAGAATTGCACCTGGTGCCGCTAATAACATTTGAAAGGGCACTGGGATAAAGGCACAAAACAACCCCACAGCAAAAGCTTTAGAAATGGATTTTCGATTGAAATTCCACAGATTTGAATCGTGTAAATACTTGCCCAACCAACCCAAATATTTGTGATTTTTTAATTCTTTTGGAGAAGGGGTGTAGCGTTGTAGGAGTTTTTTCATAACGCCACATTTATAATGTCTTTAGCCGTCAATCCATATTGCTGATACAATTCTTCTTGGGTGCCCTGTTCAGTAAAGTCATCGGGTAAACCTAAAATTTGTAACGGTGTACTGATATTTTGTTGGTATAAATATTCACCAATGGCACTGCCAGCACCACCCGATATGGCGTTGTCTTCAATAGAAATGAGTTGCTGATGTGAGTTTGCCATTTCGCTAATTAACGCCGTATCCAACGGCTTAACGAAACGCATATCAATCACCGTTGCACCCAATTCTTTGCCTGCTTCCAAGGCGCACTCAACAAAATGTCCATAAGCAAAAATAGCGGTTTTACTGCCCCTTAACAAAACCTTTGCCTTGCCAATTTCAACCCTCTCATTTGTCTCATAATGCTCAACATTTGCCACACCCCGTGGGTAACGAATACAAACAGGGGAATCCATTGTTAAAGCTGTGTTAAGCATTTGATACATTTCCAAGCCATTGCTCGGCGCCATAATTGTTAGATTAGGAATACAACGCAAAAAACTCAAATCAAAACTGCCTGCGTGAGTAGCACCGTCGGCACCGACCAAACCTGCACGGTCAATGGCAAAAATGACATTCAAATTTTGTAAAGCAATATCGTGAATCAATTGGTCATAACCCCGTTGTAAAAAAGTCGAGTAAATAGCTACCACAGGTTTCAGCCCTTGCGTCGCTAGCCCTCCTGCAAAAGTAACAGCATGTTGTTCGGCAATCCCCACATCAAAATATTGTTTAGGAAATTTTTGCTCAAACTCACTCATACCAGAGCCAGCCCCCATTGCTGGGGTAATGGCAATTAATTTTTTATGCTCAGCAGCCGTATTGACCAACCAGCGTCCAAACACATTGCTGTAACTATCCATCGTACTTGAAGTCGCACTAGAAGCAGCAGGCGCAATACCGTGGAATTTACAAGGGTCATTTTCTGCACTGTCCAAGCCGTAGCCTTTTTTGGTAATAATGTGCAGTAATCTCGGCTTATTCTGTGTCTTTAGGTTTTGCAGTGTTTTAACCAAAGTTGGCAAATCATGCCCATCAATCGGCCCAAAATAATCAAGCCCCAACTCTTCAAACAAGGTACTAGGCAACACCATTCCCTTTAAATGCTCTTCTGAGCGCTTGGCAAATTCACGCATTTTTGGCAGTTTCTCTAATATACCCAACGACTTATTTTTCATCGTTGAATACACCTTGCCAGAAATAAGCTTAGTGAGATATTTACTCATCGCACCCACATTTTTGGAAATGCTCATATCGTTGTCATTCAAAATAATCAACAAATCCGCATCAGTATCGCCCGCATGATTAAGTGCCTCAAACGACATCCCTCCCGTGAGTGCACCATCGCCAATCACCGCAATTGATTTGTGATTATTGTTATTGATACCATTGCCAATCGCAATCCCCAAGGCGGCACTGATGGAAGTTGAAGAATGCCCCGCACCAAAAGGGTCATGCGCACTTTCCGTGCGCTTGGTAAAGCCAGATAACCCCCCTTTTTGGCGCAACGACCCCATTTTATCTTTACGCCCTGTGAGAATTTTATGCGTATAAGCCTGATGTCCCACATCAAACACAAAACTGTCTTTTGGCGTATCAAACACATAATGCAAGGCAACTGACATCTCAACCGTGCCCAGATTTGGCGCAAGATGCCCGCCCGTTTTTTGAATATTTTCAATTAAAAACGCACGAATTTCATCCACTAAAGACTGCAATTGCTTTACATCAAGCTGTTTAATATCCTCAGGGTAATTAATGGAATCAAGCACAGAGTAATAAGGTATTTTAAAGGTGACTATTATACGCCGAGCGCTTATTGTAAAATGGATGCTTTTATTGTAACAATTTCCTATGTTTACCGTTTGTGCTTTATACCAATTTGTTCGTCTTGATGACTTTAAGGAATTTCGCACTCCTCTAAGGCAATTGTTAGTGGATTTAGACATTAAAGGCACGATTCTTTTAGCGCTAGAAGGGCTAAACGGCACCGTCGCAGGCACACAAGATTCGATTGATAAACTGGTACAATTCCTTGAAAATGACGGGCGTTTTAACAACCTAGAAATCAAATTTTCGCACAGTAAAAATCTGCCTTTCAAACGCCTCAAAGTTAAACTCAAAAAAGAAATTGTCACCCTCGGTGTGGAACACATCGACCCTCTCTCATCCGTTGGCACTTATGTCAAACCTGAAGATTGGAATGCCTTAATCAGCGACCCTGATGTAGTATTGATTGACACCCGAAACGATTATGAATACGGTATCGGCAGCTTCCAAGGTGCAATTAACCCAAATACCGAAACTTTCAGAGAATTTCCGAGTTACACCAAAGCACATTTAGAGCAATACCGCGATAAAAAAGTCGCTATGTTTTGCACCGGCGGTATTCGCTGCGAAAAATCCACCGCCTATTTAAAATCACAAGGCTTTAAAGAGGTGTATCACCTGCAAGGTGGCGTATTGAAATACCTTGAAGAAACCCAAGAAAACGACAGTCTGTGGGAGGGTGAATGCTTCGTGTTCGACGAACGCGTCGCCGTCAAACATAATTTAGAGCAAGGGCAATACGACCAATGCCACGCTTGCCGTTATCCAATTACCGACACCGATAAACAACACGAACATTATGAAAAAGGCGTCTCTTGCCCCCGCTGTTACGGCACTCGTTCTGCCGAGCAAATCAACCGTTACAAAGAAAGGCAAAAACAAGTTGAACTGGCAAAAGCCCGTGGCGAAGAGCATATTGGCGATAATGCCGCACAAGTTATCAACGCCAAAAACAAAAAAGCGGAGCAAAAATAATGTTTTTCAGAAATGATATTCCTAAGTTAAAGCAAGATTTGACCATCCAAACCCATTTATTAGGACATAATTTAACCCTAAAAACACGCTGGGGTGTTTTCTCCCCGCGCACGATTGACGATGGTACAACTTTGTTAATGAAATATTTAGAAGTGGAGGAGACAGACAAATGTTTGGATTTGGGTTGTGGTTACGGACCCATCGGTTTAGCCGTTGCCAAATCTTGCCCTAAAGGCGAAGTGCATATGGTAGACAAAGATTTTGTTGCCGTTGAATTATCAAATACCAACGCCAAACTTAACCAGTTAAACAACGCCGAAGCCTATTTATCCGATGCTTTTTCAGGCGTTAACAAAGACAATTATTTTGACCAAGTAATCTCCAATGTCCCTGCCAAAGTCGGCAGAGAGCAACTCAGTATTATTTTATATGATGCCTATGACGCCCTCAAACCCGGCGGCAAGATTACTTTTGTTACCATCAACGGCCTGCGTAATTTTGTCAAAGACAATTTTAAATCCGTTTTCGGCAATTACAAAAAAATAAAACAAGGGCAAAAATATACAATTTCCCAAGCAATCAAAGTAAAATAGTCAAGTATTCAAATTAAGGAGCAACCCCATGGACGCATTAGAAAGAATTCAAAAGCAAGTTGACAGCGCTGCAATCGTTTTATATATGAAAGGCACCCCCCAATTCCCGCAATGCGGTTTCTCATCAACTGCCGCCCAAACCCTCGCCTCAACAGGCGTTGAGTTTGCCTATGTCAACATCTTCGAAGACCAAGAAGTGATGCAAAACCTACCCGCCTTCGCCGACTGGCCAACTTTCCCCCAAATCTACATGAACAGTGAACTCGTTGGCGGCGGCGATATTATTGTTGAGATGGCTGAAATGGGTACACTGAAAGGCGAAATGGAAAAAGCAACTGAGAAGTTTAACGCCAAATAAACTTTTATAGGTTGTGCAGAATTTGACTGTGTTGTTTTAACCAAACATCCGCTTGCTTATGCTCAGGCATCATCGTTGTCAATAGTTTATAAAAATCCTTAGAATGATTTTTATGCACAATATGTGCTAATTCGTGCGCAATGACCATTTCAATCACCGAGATTGGTGCCATCATTAACAAATAATTTAGGTTGATATTGTTCGTGGCACTGCACGAACCCCAACGGGTTTTTTGCGCTTTGAAACGAATTTCTTTATAATCTAAATCGTATTTATCAGCCAGTTTTTCCAGTATCGGCATTGCAGTCTTTATAAACTCTTTTTTATAAAACCAATGGAAGGCTTTATTGCCTTCATAGTTTGTATTGAGTTGAAAATACTGTCCATCAAAATCAAGCGGATTACCAAGTTCAGTATGTTGCAAAAGATACGACTCACCTAAGAATAAATACACATTACCGATTTTATAATTTTGCTCAAGTGGTGTATTGTTTATTATTTCTGCTTGTTTTTTCTGAATCCAACTTTGCTTTTCATTAATAAAATTTTCAATTTTCTTAATACTCAACCGCATCGGTGCACGTACAAGCAGGCGTGCTTGTTTGTCAATCTGTATGGAAAGAGTTTTGCGTTTAGAACGGATTAGCTGATAATCTATCATTGCAATATTTTACATTACTATAAAATTATAACAACCCAAGCACATTTTTGGTCTAAGCCATTTATGAGACCCCTGCATTGAGTATGGATACTGGATAAAATTGGTTTTTAGGCGGTATTCGTGCCTAATGTAGGGGGCTTATTATTAACTGAATTACTCAAAAAAGACATGATGAAATATTTTTTAAGAACAATACAAACGGTAGTAACGATGATAATGCTCGGTGGGAGTCATCAATCATTAGCTAAAGAGTTTCAAACTTTTCCTCACGCTAATTTAGTTCAAGTAAATGATGGAGACAGTTTTTATGTAAATACAGGTCAAGAAGATATACACATAAGGCTTTATTTTGTTGATTGTCCTGAAACTAAGATGGGGTCAACATCTGATGCACAGCGTGTTCGGGAACAAATGAGATACTTTGGGCTTGTTGATGTAAAAGAAATGGTGTGGTTTGGAAATGAAGCAAGGGAATTTATTAAAAAGGAATTGTCTTCTGAATTCACTGTACATACAGTCTTTGCAGGTGCAATGGGTAGATCAAAAAAACGCAGAGTATATGGGATCATTGAAACTAAAAATGGAGATGACCTGGGAAGTTTGCTTGTAAAAAATGGGCTTTGCAGACCTCACGGTGTTGGCAGAAAATTACCAAATGGCGTCTCAAGAGATGAAATGTTTGAGAAGTTACGAGACTTAAAAGATGAAGCAATGTTACGAAGGGTTGGTGTGTGGGCTAAAAGTGATCCAAACAAAATAGCCGAGTTTCGAGAGACCCAGCGTAATGAAAATGCAGAGCTTAAAAAATTACAAAACGAATTAAATTATAAGATAACAGTTCAAAATAAATTAGATTTAAATACAGCCACCAGTCAACAACTTGAATCCATTAAAGGTATTGGACCAGCTCTAGCGCATAAAATTATTAATGCAAGACCTTATAAAAATATTGAAGACCTTCTAAAAGTAAAAGGTATTGGCCCAAAGTCTATTATCAAAATTCGCCCTTATTTTTTTGATTCGGACGAGTAATGGACAAAAGTAGAAATCACAAGCCTGGCACCACGCTCATTCCAATCTTTTTGATGATGTGAGTTTTGTGCGGTTCTGATAACACGCCTTGGGTGGGGCATCATGATGGTTGCTTGTCCAGATTCATTCGTCACTTCTGCTATGGTATTGTCAGAGCCGTTTGGATACGAAGATTTCCACCCCCTTGTCATCCCGAGCGTAGTCGAGGGATCTTACTCCCACAAAAGATCCCTCGGCTACGCTCGGGATGACAGTGGAGATAAGGGGGTAGATAAAGGGACACAAACATTAATTATTTAAAAACACCTAACAAATCATTCCAGCCGACCGCTAACGCGTCGGCTGAATTCAAGCACTAGATGTCGCTTTCCATCTTACTATTTTTCTTAATAGAAAGTTTGGAGAAAATTATGACTAATAACAAGCAATTTTATTTTGAGGACTGTGAATTTAAAAAATCCAGCCTTTCTAAAAGTATTTCAGATATGTGTGTTGAAGTTGCAATTAATAATGATGGTGTTGGTGTTAGAGATTCTAAGGATAGCCAAAAAACAACATTGAATTTTACTCATCAAGAATGGTCTGCTTTTATCAAAGGAGTTAAATTGAATGAATTTAACGAATAGTAAATAAGAAGGTGTCACTTTTTTCATTTGTTTGGTGCTTTATCATACCAAAAGAACAAATAAGAAATGTGTTAAAATTCAGCTATGAAAGAAAAAATTTCTGATTATTTATTGGATATTTCCAAACTCATTTTTGCAGGTGTTGTGTTAAGTGCTATCCTGCAAGTAGAGGGCGTGTCTAAATTAGTTATTTTATCAATAGGTATATATGCCACAATGATATTTGCTGGTATTGCCTTTATGTTAATAAGGAGTAAATAATGGAAGCACTAATTTTATTTTCCGGTCTTGCTATTGTTGGCACTATAGCATTTATTGCTGTTTTTTGGTATCAACGTACACACACTTAACAAATCATTCCAGCCGACCGCTAACGCGTCAGGTGATTTCAAGCGTTAAGTGCTGAATAACACCTTAATATTTAACTACTTTTTTGAAAATCAAGGGGCAGAGTAATTGATTTTTAAATCGTTCTGATTTTCTATCTCCATCCCTTGAAAAAAACCTAATTGGGCGTTTAATCTGATTCTCAAGTCTATCAACAAAATTCCCATCTCTCAATACCAAACCTTTATTGGTTGAGTTTCTGATCAAGTCAGTTGTTTTTATTGTCAACCCCTGTCATCCCGAGCGTAGCCGAGGGATCTTACTCCCACAAAAGATCCCTCGGCTACGCTCGGGATGACAGTGTAAAATATACTCGGGATGACAGTATGAGATCTATGCATTAGATATTGTCTTAAAAGCCAATCATTAATCTAGCTATTTTCACATTATTCCATGCTCTTTATTAGCAATATCACTTAGAAACTTACCCTAATATTTATAGGGTAAGTTGGTTAGTCTTGACAATAATACAAAGGGTTTTGCAAAAAAGATCAGGTTTATTTGGCAATCTACCCAACCCAGACTCTGGCATTTTCAAACATCCGCATCCACGGGCTTCGCTCATCCCAATCTTTTTGATGATGTGAGTTTTGCACGGCTCTGATAACTCGTTCTGGGTGGGGCATCATAATGGTTACTTGTCCAGATTCATTCGTCATTCCTGCGATGGCGTTGTCGGAGCCGTTTGGATTGTGAGGGTAATTTTGGGTTGGGTTGGCATTGTGATCGACATATTGTAGGGCAATGTTATTTACACGGGCCTTGCCCGTGTAAATAGCGCGACCTTCGCCGTGGGCGAGGGTGATTGGCATTACTGAGTCTTCCATGTTTTTTAAGAAAATGGAGTTGGATTTTCCAATTTTAACGGAAGAAAAACGCGCTTCAAATTGTTCGGAAACATTGCGATTAAAGCTTGGCCAGTTTTGTGAACCTGGGATGATGTTAGTGAGGTTGGACATCATTTGGCAGCCATTACAGACACCTAAAGAGAAGCTGTCGTTGCGATTAAAAAAGGTTTCAAATTCGTCTTTGGCACGAGGGTTGTGCAGGATGGAGTTTGCCCAACCACGACCTGCACCTAAGACATCGCCATACGAAAAACCGCCACAGGCGACCAAACCCTTAAAGTCTGACAATGACAAACGACCCGATAGGATGTCGCTCATATGCACATCAACGGCTTCAAAACCTGCTTTGTTAAAGGCGACTGCCATTTCTATTTGTCCGTTGACGCCTTGCTCTCGCAATATTGCCACTTTAGGGCGATGGGTGAGGATGGATGGCGCTTGGTTAATGTCAAAAGTGAGTTTGGTTTGTAAGCCTGCGGTATTTTCTGCGACTAAATCAAATTCTTGTTTGGCACATTCGGGATTATCTCTTAGTTTGGCAATTTCAAAAGAAGTTTTGCTCCACAGTTGCTGTAAAGTGGCACGCTTTTCGCTGTAATTGCCGATGTTAATTGTGTCGGTGGTATTTAGTGTGGCAATCGTGCGAGTGTGGTTTGATAATCCTGCTTTGGATAAGGCGTTGGTTACTGCATCTTTGTTGGCACTGCTCACTTGAATAACACAACCTAATTCTTCGTTGAACAATGTTTCAATGTCGCTTTCCACGATGTCTAAACCACAATGTGAGGCGAATGCCATTTCTAACAAACTAATCAACACTCCCCCATCGCTACGGTCGTGATAAGCAGTAATTAAACCATCTTTATTCAGTTGGTTAATCACAGTGAAGAATGCTTTAAATAAAGCAGAATCATCCATATTCGGTGCAATATCGCCAATCTGATTGTAAACTTGTGCCAAGCACGAGCCACCCATACGATTTTGATTTTTTCCTAAGTCAATTAACAATAATTCACTCTCAATGGTTGTATCCAGTAAAGGGGTGATTTGCACTCTGACATCAGGGGTTTTGGAAAAGGCGGTGATAACTAAAGAGAGTGGAGAGGTGACGGATTTGTCTTTGCCATTTTCTGTCCAAGCACTTTTCATACTCATCGAATCTTTACCCACTGGCACGGTTAAACCGAGTTCTGGACACAAATCCATTCCAACTGCTCGGACTGCTTCAAATAATTTGGCATCTTCGCCTTTATGTCCGCTCGCACTCATCCAATTTGCACTCAAACTAATGTGGTGAATGTCTTCTACATAACCACCCAACATATTCGTCAACGCTTCACCAATCGTCATTCTTGCTGCGGCATTTGCATCACAAAGTGCTAACGGTGCTCGCTCGCCCAATGACATAATCTCACCTTTGTAGCCGTCATAATCTGCAATAGAAATCGCACAATCTGCCACTGGCACTTGCCACGGTCCAACGAATTGGTCGCGTGCCACCATGCCCGTTACACTTCTGTCGCCAATGGTGATTAGGAAGTTTTTACTGGCAACGGTGGGTAGTTGTAATATTCTTGAAATTGCATCATCCAGTTGAATGTTGCTAGTGTCTAAAGCATTGAGTTTAATCGGCTGTGTTACTGCGTCAATTGATGTTTTTGGTGGATTGCCGAGCAGCACTGCCATTGGCATTTCAATGGGATTATTTGCAAATAAATCGTCACTTAAAATCAATTCTTGTTCTTTGGTTGACTCGCCCAAAACAGCAAATGGCGCTCGTTCTCGCGCACAAATATTGCCAAATAATTCAAGGCTTTCATCGGCAATTGCCAGCACATAGCGTTCTTGTGATTCGTTACACCATACTTCTAATGGCGACATTTCTTTGTCATCATTTGGGATATTACGCAGTTTGAATTTAGCGCCTTTACCCGAATCATTCACTAACTCGGGTAAGCCATTTGACAAGCCACCTGCACCAATATCGTGAATAGAAATAATCGGATTTTTATCGCCTAAATTTGCACAGCGGTCAATGACTTCTTGTGCACGGCGCTCCATTTCTGGGTTGGCGCGTTGCACGGAGGCAAAATCTAAATCTTCACTTTGCTCACCACTTTTGATGCTTGACGCCGCGCCGCCACCCAGTCCAATCAACATCGCAGGACCACCCAGCACGATGATTTTACTGCCGACAGGGATAATACCTTTTTCAATGTGTTGTTCTTGAATATGCCCCAAACCCCCTGCCAACATAATCGGCTTGTGGTAACCACGCACATCACCATCTGGGGTTTGTTGCTCGTAAGTTCTGAAATAACCCAGTGTGTTTGGGCGACCAAATTCGTTGTTAAAACTCGCCGCACCAATCGGGCCTTCAAGCATAATATCTAACGCTGATTGAATTTGACTCGGCTTGCCATTATCTACTTCCCACGGTTGAACAGCGCCTTTAATTTTTAGATTAGAAACGCTGAAACCACACAAACCCACTTTTGGTTTTGAGCCTTTTCCCGTTGCCCCTTCATCACGAATTTCACCGCCCGAACCTGTCGCCGCACCTGGGTGTGGGGCAATTGCGGTGGGGTGATTGTGGGTTTCCACTTTCATCAAAATCGCTCGATGCTCGGTTGAATTGACATATTTGCCATTCGCATCCGCATAAAAACGCCCACCTTCATAGCCCGCCATCACCGCCGAGTTATCCGAGTAAACACTCAACAAGCCTTCGGGGTGTTGGTGATAAGTGTTGCGAATCATTGCGAACAAACTGCTCGCCTGCTCTTCGCCATCAATTGTCCAATCAGCATTAAAAATCTTATGGCGACAATGCTCAGAATTTGCCTGTGCAAACATCATTAATTCAATGTCATTTGGATTGCGTTTGAGTTGGGTAAAACTATCGACTAAATACTCAATTTCCCCCGCAGAAAGCGCCAATCCCAAAGTGGCATTAGCACGCTCTAAAGCAGATTTTCCTTCCGCCAAAATATCAACACTGCGGAATGGTTGCGGTTCAAAATCATCAAAAATCGTCTGTGCATCGTCTATTGAAGACAACTCAGATTCTGTCATCTTATCCATCACAATTGCTAAAACTGCTTTTTTATCCGCAATGATTTTATCAAAATGATAAACCACCCCTCGCTCAATTCGTTTCACCTTTTGCAACCCACACAAATGCAAAATATCACTGGCTTTTGACGACCAAGGTGAAATCGTGCCAAGGCGTGGAATAACAACAACTTCCGAGCTGTCGTCTATATCAATGTGCTTTTCGTAATCCAACAATTTTTCCAGCGTTGCCGACTCGCCATTACTTAATGAACTTTCACAATCTGCAAAATGCACAAATTCCGTACCCATCAATTGCACCCCAAGAGGCGACAGTTTTTTATTAAGTGCTTCTTGTTTAAATGCACCGAGTGCTTGAATGTTTTTTATAATTTTAATCATTGTGTTTTTTATCGCTTAAAATATTTTTATTAAGTTTTTGCTCTAATGTCATCTTCGCACTTTTAGCCACCGAGCCGCCTTTTCTAGCAACCACTTTGTTTTCATCTAAACCCATCGGCTGTTCATTTTTACTAATCTCAGTCGTAGAGGCTTCCGCCAACATACCAAGTACCAACTCCAAATTAGTCATATTATCCTTTAATGACTCTTTGTGCAACCCCTTAAATTTTTTATATTCTTGGGTATTCATCTCACTCCAAGAGTGCAAAATTTCATTGGTTAAAATAGCATATTCCAATCCTTCTTTAACGCCTCTTTCCTTCCATTCATCCGTTAATTCTTTACGAATTTCAATAGATTTCAGCCGTTGGTTAATCCATTTTTCATCATAACCTTTTTTCTGATAACTTTGAATAGCACGATTAATAGCCAATTCAGGGTCGTAAATTTCATTAATTCTATCATCACCAACCTTTGCCAGCCAAAGTTTAAATGGCTCGGCTTTAGGCGAAGGAATGGATTGAATTAATCTAAAAATCGTTTTGGTATCAGCAACATCGGTCAAATAGTATTTGCCATCTGTGGATTGTAATTTCAGTTGTCCCATATCTTGGGACAACTGAGACCCTTCCTTGTGCAACTTGGTTTTTAACGCATTCCAATATTTTCGTGGGCGAGGGCTATCGGTTAAAACTTCGATAATATCCACCACCGAAAAATACCATTCTTGTTGATTTTCATCCCAATTTCTACGAATGGATTTATCTTGAAAAATAATGGGCTGGTCTTTTTTTGGTGAGTTATTTGGCATTTTGTAATTGCTTTAATTTACCTTGGTTAAAAAATTGAACCACAAAATGGCATAACTTACAACTGTGCCATCACCTCTTCAGAAATATCAGCATTATGATAAACTTCCTGCGTGTCATCCAAATCTTCTAAACGCTCGATGAGTTTCATAAATTTTTCTGCGTCGCCGAGGTTGAGTTCAATGCGATTAGCAGGCTCCATTGTTACTTCTGAGTGTGAGGCTTCAAAACCTGCGTCAGTCAATGCGTCTTTAACGGTGAAAAAATCTTCGGGGGTGGTGATAACATCGATAGAACCGTCGTCATTGGCAACCACATCTTCAGCACCTGCGTCCAGTGCGGCTTCCATAATAGCATCTTCATCGCCCTTTTCAAAACTGATAAAACCTTGTTTGTTGAATAAATACGCGACTGAACCGTCGGTGCCGAGATTGCCACCGTGTTTGGTAAATGCGTGGCGAACATCAGCCACGGTGCGATTGCGATTATCGGTAAGCGTGTCCACCATTACAGCGGTGCCACCTAAGCCGTAACCTTCATAACGCACTTCGTCATAGTTTTCACCATCAAGGTCGCCAGAGCCTCGTTTAACCGCACTTTCGATGGTGTCGCGTTTCATATTCGCCGCTAAAGCCTTGTCAATGACCATTCTGAGTGAAGGGTTGTTTTCAATCACACCACCACCTTGTTTGGCGGCAATCACAATTTCCTTAATCAATTTGGTAAAAATCTTGCCTCGTTTTGCATCCTGTGCGCCTTTGCGGTGTTGAATGTTATGCCATTTACTATGTCCTGCCATTTTTTATTTCTCCGTAAAATCTAATAATTTTTGAATAGAATATTTTGCTTTTTCAGCAATATCAGCGTCAATTTTAATTTCATTTTGACCCGTTTGTAATACTTTTAATAATTTCTCTAAATCGTTCATTGCCATCCACTCACAATGCGCACAAGACTCACAATCCGCTCCCACACCCATTGTCGGCGCTTCAATTAAAGTTTTATTAGGGGCGACTTCGTGCATTTTGTGAAAAATACCGTTATCGGTGGCAATGATAAAAGTGGTTTCTTTTCTGTTTTTAACGGCATTAATCAACGCCGTGGTTGAGCCAACCACATCTGCCAAATCCACCACTGCTTGTGGCGATTCGGGATGCACCAGAACTGCTGCCTCAGGATGTTTGGCTTTAAGTGTAATAAGTGCATCGGCTTTAAATCGTTCATGCACCACGCAAGAGCCTTGCCAAAGTAACATATCTGCACCCGTTTCATTTTGCACATAATTACCCAAATGTTTGTCAGGTGCCCAAAGGATTTTCTCCCCTTGTGCGTGCAAATGTTTTGCCACCGTTAACGCACTACCCGAAGTGACTACCCAGTCGGCACGTGCCTTAACGGCAGCAGAAGTGTTGGCGTAAACCACCACTTTTCTATCAGGATATTGGTCGCAAAATTTGGAAAAATCCTCAATCGGGCAATCTTCATCAAGCGAACAAGTTGCTCCTTCGTCAAGTACCAAAACGGTTTTTCCAGGGGAAAGAATTTTCGCCGTTTCCCCCATAAATTTAACCCCCGCAACGATAATGATATCGGCATCAGAGTTTTGCCCAAAACGCGCCATTTCTAATGAGTCAGAAACTTTGCCTCCTGTTTGCTCTGCAAGCGTTTGTAATTCGCCAGAGACATAATAATGCGCTACTAAAACGGCATTTTTGGCTTTTAATTCAGCAGCGATTTGGTCTTGGATGGACACGATTTAAGCTTAATCTTCTTTTTCTGGCAAGTCAACTTTAACACTCAGCTCTCGTAATACCTTGTTCGGAACAGCAGCAGGAGCACTTGTTAGTAAACAGGCAGCAGTTTGGGTTTTGGGGAAGGCGATGACATCGCGGATGGAATCGCTGCCGGTCATAATCATCACTAAACGGTCTAAGCCGAATGCCATACCGCCGTGGGGTGGGCAGCCGTATTCTAGGGCATCGAGTAGGAAGCCGAATTTGTCTTGGGCTTCTTCGTCGGCAATGCCTAGGAGTTTTAACACGGTTTGTTGCATTTCGACTTGGTGGATGCGAATTGAGCCGCCGCCGACTTCGCTGCCGTTGATGACTAAATCGTAGGCACGAGATAGGGCGGTGGCTGCGGTGGTTTTTAAGGTTTCTGCATCGACACTTGGGGCGGTGAATGGGTGATGGATGGCGCTTAAAGAGCCATCTTCGTTTTCGTCAAACATTGGGAAATCTATTACCCAAATTGGTGCCCATTTGCAAGTGTAAAGGTCTAAATCTTTGGCAATTTTTTCACGCAAATTACCCAAGGCTTCGTTAACGATTTTAACTTTATCGGCACCAAAAAAGATAATATCGCCTGTTTTTGCACCGACTTTATTAATAATGTTTTGTGTTACTTCTTCGCCAAGGAATTTAAGAATGGGGGAGGCAGGGCCTTCTTCATTCATCTTAATATACGCCAAACCTTTAGCACCATAAATACTGACAAATTTAGTGTAGTTGTCAATTTGTTTGCGTGAAATGCTGCTGCCACCAGGTATTTTCATAGCTGCAACTCGTGAATTTGGATTTTTAGCAGGCTCGGCAAACACTTTAAACTCAATATTTTCAAGTAATTCATCAATGCTCACAATTTCAAGCGGAATACGCATATCGGGGCGGTCAACACCGTATTTATTCATTGCATCAGCGTAAGTAATGATGGGGAATTTGTCGCCAAGGTCAACATCAATCGCTGATTTGAACATACCACGGGTCATTTCCTCCATCATTGCCATAATTTCGTCTTCGTTCATAAACGAAGTTTCAACATCTAACTGGGTAAATTCTGGCTGGCGGTCGGCACGCAAATCTTCATCTCTGAAGCATTTAACGATTTGATAATAGCGTTCAAAACCCGACATCATTAACAATTGTTTGAATAATTGTGGCGATTGTGGCAGGGCAAAAAACTCACCTGGGTAAGTGCGTGAAGGCACGAGATAATCGCGTGCGCCTTCGGGGGTTGCCTTGGTTAAAAATGGGGTTTCAATGTCTAAAAAATCGTTGTTGTCCATAAACTCACGCATAAAGTGCGTCACTTTTGAACGCAAACGCATCCGTTGTTGCATCACATTGGTGCGTAAATCTAAGTAGCGATATTTGAGTCGCACTTCTTCCGAAGTGTCCACTGCGTCAATCTGGAAAGGCACGGGCTTAGAGGTGTTTAAAACCTCAATTTTACTGGCAACAATTTCAATTGCACCTGTGGCGAGTTTCGGATTAATCAAATCATCCGCTCTGGCAATGACTGTGCCTGTGATTTTTAAAACAAATTCATTGCGAATGGTTTCTGCTAATGAAAAATCGGCATTATCGGGGTTAATCACCACTTGCACGATGCCGCGTTTGTCACGCACATCTAAAAAAATAACGCCACCATGGTCACGACGGCGATTGGTCCAGCCGCAAATTTCAACGGTTTGCCCGATATTTTCTTTGCGTAATTCACCGCAATAATCTGTTCTCATACTCATATTTTTTCCTTGTTTTTTAGTTTATTTTGGCGTCACCACGCCAGTAGAAATAATTAATTTAAACGCATCATCGACATGCATATCCAGTTCAATCACATCGCTTTTTGGCAACATAATAAAAAATCCAGAAGTTGGATTGGGCGTTGTTGGCACATAAATATTGACAATTTCCGTGCCAATTTTTTCCTTAATTTCACCTTGATAATCACCCGTTTGAAAGGCAATTGTCCATAATCCTTTACGGGGATATTCAATCAATAATGCTTTTTTAAAACTGTCTCCAGAAGGGCTAAATATCGTGTCTGATACTTGTTTTAAAGCGTTATAAACCCCTCTAAATCCTGGAATTTTATTCAGTAATTTATCCCAAAGTTGTAATAATTTACTGCCAATAAAATTGCTGAATAACACGCCTGTAATCATTACAACCAACAATACCAAGAGAATACCAAAGCCAGGAATGGCGTTGCTAAATTCAAGTAATTGTGCAGGAAGATATTGCTCGGGAACAAGGTTATCAATCAGTTCTAAAAAGAATTTGATCAGCACGACACTTAGACCCAAAGGGATCCAAAATAAGAGTCCAGAGATAAAATAATTTCGTAAGCGTTTCAAAGGGTTTAAGATAAAAACAATAAAGACATTATTTTAGCACTTATTTAAGACCCTCTTCATTGCGAATTGTTAGGATTTCACAGCCATCTTTTGTGACTAAAATCGTATGCTCCCATTGAGCCGAAAGAGAACGGTCTTTGGTGGTTACTGTCCAGCCATCTTTTTGCGAAGTTGTTACTTCCCATTTACCCAGATTGACCATTGGCTCAATGGTGAATGTCATCCCCTCTTCTAACACAGGGCTAACATCAATACGCCCATCATCATAATGCACTACTTGTGGCTCGGTGTGGAACAAACTGCCAATACCATGCCCACAATAATCACGCACGATGGAACAATTATTTTTAATCGCATGTGCGCCGATGGCTTTGCCAATTTCGCCGAGATGAATACCTGGTTTGACTTTTTCAATACCAATATAAAGGCATTCTTGGGCAATGCGACAGATGCGTTGTGCCTTGACGCTGGATTTGCCGATAATGAACATTTTAGAGGTATCGCCGTGATAACCATCTTTAATGACGGTAATATCAATATTGACAATATCGCCTTTTTTTAGTTTTTTCTCACTGGGTATGCCGTGACAAACGACATTATTAACACTGGTGCAAATCGATTTTGGAAAGCCATGATAATTCAACGGAGCAGGAATCGCACCTTGCACATCGACGATAAAATCATGGCAAATTTTGTCCAGTTCCCCTGTTGTTATGCCCGATGTAACTTGTGGCGTAATCATATCCAACACCTCTGCTGCCAAACGCCCAGCGATGCGCATTTTTGCTATTTCTTCCTCTGATTTAATATCAATTGCCATGCTGTAACATACGCTCCTCTAAGGCTTGAATGCGTGCTTCAATTGGCGGATGCGATGAAAATAACGCCATCCATCCCGCTTTGTCATTAATACCAAATGCTGCCATTTGTTCGGGTAATGCCTCGGGTTCAACTTGCCCCAAACGCTTGAGTGCACCAATCATATTTTGATGTCCTGCCAAATCTGCACCCCCCGTATCTGCAACAAATTCGCGCTTTCTGGAGACATACATCACAATTGTTGAGGCTAAAATTGACAGCACAATTTGTGCAAAAAGTGTGGTGATAAAATAGCCGATGCCATGCCCACGGTCATTTTTCAAAATCACTCGGTCAACAAAATGCCCAATCACTCGAGAAAAGAAAATCACAAAAGTATTAACTACGCCTTGGATTAAAGTCAGCGTAACCATATCGCCATTCGCAACATGGCTCATTTCATGCCCAATCACTGCCTCAATTTCACCTTTATTCATCTGCTCTAACAGACCTTGAGAAACCGCAACTAACGCTTTATTTTTACTCATACCCGTGGCAAATGCATTCATTGAATTAGACGGAAAAATAGCAACTTCTGGCATCTTAATACCCACAACTTCCGCTTGTTTTTTAACCGTTTCAACCAACCATTTTTCCATATTGCTTGTGGGCGATTCAATCACCACTGCACCCGTCATTTTTTTAGCCATCCACTTGGAAATTGCCAAAGAAATAAATGCACCGCCAAACCCAAATACAGCTGAGAAAATTAGCAAAGCATTTAAATCTAAATCCGAACCGTTTTCTTTCAAAATGCCCTCAACACCCAATAGACTTAAAGTAATACTAAGCAAAACCAAAATGGCAATGTTAGTCATTAAAAATAGGAATATTCTTTTCATAGTAGTCTCCGTTAAATAGGTGGGGTATTATCGCTTAAGTTAAGGGTATTTTTTAAATTTATTTCTATTTTTTGTTTCGTTAGTGGGCAGTCAAAAGCCAAGCTAATCGCTTGTAATTGCAAATCTTCTGGATAATTTTTCTCCGCATTGCCGTACAATCTATCGCCAATAATCGGATAGCCAAACCCACTTAAATGCCGACGAATTTGATGTTTTCGCCCTGTTTCAATCTCAACTTTAAGCAAAGATTTTTCACTATCTTTGCCCATCAACGAGATATGGCTCAACGCCGTTTTCCCATCCAGTTTTTCATCTATATTAATGACACCCTCTGGAAACTCCCCCTTTACAATTGCCAAATAGATTTTATTAATTTGTCGCTCGGCAAATATTTTAGACAACGCCGCCGCTGTCTTTTTATTATGCGCAATCGCCATCACTCCACTGGTCGCACGGTCCAAACGGTGCACCAAAAAACTATCCCGATGGGTAATTTTTTCCACCAACCGTGTCAACGCACAGTGATCACCCCATTTTGAACCTTGTGCAAATACGCCTGCGGGCTTGAACCAAACGCTGTATTCTTTTTTGTCTAACAATAATTCTGGCTCCGCAGGCACGGAAGATAGTACTTTTTCATTGTAGTAAATAAATACCTCGTTGCCCTTTTTTAACGGCTTTTTCACCCGCCGCACCCGATTGATTTTCTTATGCGTTTTCAACCACACGCAACCCTTGTCTAGCGCTGTTTTTAATATCTGTTTAGACAACCCAGTATTTCCCGATAACGCGTCAATTAACGACACACCGTCTGATTCTACAATGATTTTTCTTTCAATGACTTTCATATGTGAGCACATTATTCATTAAATTTATCACGCCGACTGTATTTTTTATTAAATAGGCAAGAGTCTTTACACAAATTCTTGGGCAAAAATTACTATTGCTATAAAATAAGAAAAATATGCCATCCTTTGGGTGTTAGCTGTGAAAATAAATTCTCTATAAAAAGATCTCTCCACTTCGGTCGAGATGACATGTGCCAGTCGAGATGACATGTGCGAGATGACATGTGCCAGTCGAGATGACATGTGCCAGTCGAGATAATATGTGCGGGTCAAATGGCATATACCTCCGTGTATCTTTAGCACAGCTGAACCTCATCCATGTCATCCTGAGCGTAGTCGAAGGATCTTTCACTACCTGAGCCCCCCCCAGTTCAAAATGACAGAAAGCACATGTCATTCCGAGCATCTCCGAGGAATCTTGAAAGTAAACGATGTCGTATCAGTTACCCCCTTGCTTTTTTATCAGTTACCCCCTTGCTTTTTTTAAATGGAAACGATTGTAATACATTCATTATTAATTGAAGAGGGGTAGTAAAAATGGCTTTAGATAATTACACAGGCAAATATACAGGCGCAGGTCAAACCATTGTGGTTATTGACCAAGGAGTGTCAAGCAGTTATACCAACAGTAATGTTGTTTACTCTTATGATTTTGCAGATAATGATAGTAATGCAACTAATACAAGTGGACATCATGGCGGACAAGTTGCCAATGTTGCCCAGCAAGTCGCTTCTGGCGTTAAAATCATTCATCTTAAAGTGTTTTCAGATGGCGCTAGTCACACTTCCTTATCTAATATTGAAAAAGCTTTGCAATGGGTGGTTAATAATACTGATACTTACAATATTACCGCAGTTAATTTATCTTTAGGTTCTGGCAATGTGCAAACTCCAACTACTTGGTCAGGCTCTGACGAATACCAAACTTTAGATGATAAAGGTGTCGTTGTTACAGTTGCTTCTGGCAATAGTGCACAAGTCTACCCTGCAGATGGTGTCAATATTTTAGCTTCAAGTGACAGTGTTATTTCGGTTTCTGCTACTAATAGTAAGGGTGATTTCACCGGATTTTCTCAAAATCATAAAGACTTAACTGATGTTGCTGCATTGGGTAAAGATGTCGCTGTAATTGATAATAACGGTACAATGCATTCAATCTCAGGCACCAGTTTTTCTGCGCCAATTATCGCCGCCGCTTCCGCTATCTTGCAAGAGGCTGCTATAGATTTACTAGGGCATAAATTGACCGATGAAGAGATTTTGGATCTTATTCAAAAAACAGGCGATAAAATTACTGGCTATACCATTAATAATGATGATTCTGCAGCTGTCAAAAGCACAAGTAACTATCTTGATGATGATATTTTAGTTGATACACTATCGGCAACAGAATTACCAGATACAACCACTATAATTACACCAAATTCAGACCCAGGTTCTTGGTTGAGTGCAGCTTATCAATTACCGGTATTTACTACCAAAACAACCATTATTAAAGACTCTGTTCAATCGGGTGGTTGGAATTGGTCTAAAGATGACAAGAGCGACTACTATACCTTTACGGTAGAAACATCAACAACTGTTAGTATGGATTTTATAGGTGCCAATCAAATAAAATTTAGTTTACATAATGAAAATGGAGACATTTTGTCAAGTAAAGGTGGTTTTTCCTGGGAGAGTAATGATAAATTTGACAACATAGAATTGGCGGCGGGTAAATACTATATTTCAGCAGAAGATTATTCATGGTTTTCGAATACCCAAAAAAATTATGAAATCAAGGTGGATATTTTAAGTGGAAGCATACCTTCAGAACCAGGTACACCAACACCAGATACAGATGATAGTTCAATTGCTAAGGCACAGAAGTTGGGTGCATTGAATGTTGGTATCAAAACAATTAGTGATTCTATTGATAAAACAACCGATAATCAAGACTTCTTCCAGTTTGAATTAACACAGTCTGGCAAAGTGAGTTTCTTGTTGTCTAAGTTATCTTCAGATGTTGATTTAAACTTGTATGATGCCAATGGAAATTCACTGCATAATGGTTGGGCATGGGGTAGCGTTGATATTGGTTATTCTAAAGAATTGTCTGCAGGTACTTACTATGTAGAGGCAGATTATTATGACGGCGCCAACCAAGCGAATAGCAGTACTTATGATTTAAGTTTGACCTTGAGTGGTGTGTCAACACCCACTCCTACTCCAACACCAGCCCCAACACCTACTCCAACACCTGCTCCTACGCCAACACCAGGTACAGATGATGGTTCAATTGCCAAAGCACAAGATCTGGGTGCATTAAGTTCAGGCATCAAAACAATTAACGATTCTATCGACAAAATAACTGACAACCAAGACTTCTTCAAGTTTGAGTTAACCAGTAATAGTAAGGTTGATTTTTTATTATCTAACTTGTCTTCTGATGTGGATTTGAATTTATACGATGCCAATGGAAAAGCACTGCATAATGGTTGGGCATGGGGTAGCGTTGATATTGGTTATTCTAAAGAATTATCTGCAGGTATTTACTATGTAGAGGCAAATTATTATGACGGCGCCAACCAAGCGAGTAGCAGTACTTATGACTTGAGTTTAACGGTAGCTGATGTATTAGCTCCAACACCGCCAACACCTGTCACACCTACACCGCCAACACCTGTCACACCTACACCGCCAACACCTGTCACACCTACACCGCCAACACCTGTCACACCTACACCAACAGACCCTGTAGGTTACACAGAGCTTAATCTTGCGAATGCCGTTGCATATTTAGAAACTCATCAAAGTGAGTATAATAACCAAACAGTCTTATAAGTTTTATGCAAGGGTTTCCATTAAAAACAGCAGTATCATTACTGCTGTTTTATTTTTTAAGCAATGCAGTTTATGCGGTAAATGTTAAAAATTCAGAACAAAAAATTATGCAAAAACTCGATAGTCAAACAGTTGAAATAGCCTCTGAACATATTCGTCAAAATTGGTATTTTAATGTTCAACCTAGCACCCAATCGCGTTTTTTAGTGATGAAAAATACCCAAGAATGGCAGGATTTTTGGCGTGATACCCTGCCTGCTATGGATACCCCTAACTGGGATAAAGGTGATGTTGCCGTATTCATATTTTTGGGAAAAGATTTGCCAGGTGGTACTGAGGCGAAACTCATTAAGTTAGATTATCAATCCGAACAAGATTCAGCCACACTCTTTTGGAAACTTGATCAAAATTTAGATGCAATCTCTGTTACTGCTTTTCAAGATATTTGGGCAGTTTTTACGCTCAACCCTCGGTCTAATCCAATATTTACTAAGTTAAATAAGGTTGTGAAAAGTTACTAGCAAGTGATGATTTTTACAAAGCAATTTACTACTTTGTAATAGTAAAAAGTACTACCTCTCTATTCTCCTTGTCATTCCGAGCGCTAGCCGAGGAATCTCTATTTTGCCCGCAAAAGATCCCTCGGCTACGCTCGGGATGACAATGGGGTAATGCTCGGGATGACAATGGGGTAATGCTCGGGATGACAAGGGAGATGACGCTCAGGATGACAAGGGGATGACAAGGGGGTAATGCTTGGGATGATAATGGAGGGCTACGTTCAGAATGACAAAAAAGTAACGCTTAGGACGACGATAAAGTTAAAAAAATAGTGCTTAGAGCGGTGGTCTTTATAGGGGTTGGGTGGGATGGAGGTCTTTCTTATAATAGAGTGACAGATTTTTGTGAATTCAATGATAAAAGTAAGGTAATATCTAATAAAATGAATAATGTTATTGAGTTAAATTAATCTTTATGAACATACATAGGCGCTTTTTATTCAAAGAATTAGATATTCGCGGGCAACATTTATCCATCTCTGATGCTTGGCAAGCGATGATTAAAAATCGTGGATATTCTGAACAAGTCAGACAACTCTTTGGCGAGATGAATGCTTTGGCTATTATGCTCGCAAGTGACATGAAACATAAGGGTAAATTCACTCTGCAATCACAAGGTGACGGCTTAGTAAGTCTGCTCCTAGTTGAGGTTACGCACGATTTAAAAATCCGTGGCATGGTACGCTCAAATAGTGATATTTCTGTTAATAATACTCTGGATGAAATACTTGGAAAAGGGCAAATTGTTGCTACTTTGTATAATGCACAAACTGATGCCAGCTTCCAGTCCTTAGTGCCAAGAAATACTGAGGGGTTGTTGCAGACTTTTGAAGATTATTTCACCCAATCAGAGCAATTAGAGTCTAAACTTTGGGTGAGTTCAAGTAAAAACAATCTATCAGCAATGCTGATTCAAAAAATGCCAGTGTCTGCAGATAATGACCCAGAAGATTGGCATCGTATCAAAATTTTGGCAGATACTGTGACCAACGAAGAGATGTGTGAATTAGGGGCTGAAACTTTATTACATCGACTTTTCCACGAAGAAACGATTGAGCTGTTTGGAAAAACAGAGGTTTATTATGAATGCCAAAAAGACAGAAAGCGTTTTGAAAAAGTGGTGTTTAATTTGGGTGAAGAAGAGGCTAGAAAACTGCTAGATGAACGAGGTGAAATTGCCATCCATAATGAAATATGTAACGAGCACTTGTTTTTTAATAAAAAGGATATTGATAGAATCTTTAAGGATTGAACTTATGCAAAGGTCTCATGCTATTTATAAAAAAAAATGGGTCTTATACATTACCCCAAAACTTCTGACAACTTTTTAAATTTTCTTATATAGAAGCCTTCTTCTTTTTCTGGTTCAATTCTACACTTTCTTGATACACATTCATTGGTTTTTTATATTCCAATGTCTCGTGGAATCTTCGATGATTATAGAACTCAATATAATCATCTACATCAGCGACTAGCTCACTAATAGATTGATACTCGTTTAAATAAATTCTTTCACATTTGGCACTTCGCCAGAAGCGTTCAATGCAAATGTTATCTGTAGCCCTACCTTTTCCATCCATTGATATTGTAACGCCTAAATCTTTTAAGCGTTTGGTATGCACTTCACTGGTATATTGAGCACCTTGATCGGTATTAAATATCTCTGGATGTGGGTGTTTATCTAGTGCATCATTTAATACACCCATTACCAATTGTGTATCCATAGTGTTGGATATTCTATGTGATAATACAGCCTTTGAATGCCAGTCAATAACAGCAGCCATATAAACCATACCGCCTGCAATCTTGATGTAAGTGATGTCTGTAGACCACACTTGATTAGCCTGATTAATATCAAGCCCCCTAAGCTTATAACTGTATTTTTTATGTGCTTTGATTGGTATTGTAGTATGGAGTGATTTAACTGCCAATACTGCCTTTAATCCTAACTCTTGGCGATAGCGTGCAACGGTGTTTAAACTGACTTTGCAACCCTCTTCAAGTAATTGTTGATGAACTTTTTTTTCACCATAGATGGGTATTTGTTCAAACACTTTGGTAATGTGTTTTTTAATTGTTTGCTTGGTGTGATTGACACTTGACTTGTAATAAAGCCCACTTCTGTTGACGCCTAACAATTGACATTGATGATTAACCGATAATAAGGATGGCTTGAGGTCAACTAATTGTTTGAGATTAGATGAGCCCAAGCTGACGAGCTTTTTTGATAACCACTCCTTTTCTACAGTTACCTTGCCAACGAGTGTAGTTAAGCGCTCATTTTGCTTTTGTGATTTAATAAGCGCTTCTTTGTATTCTTTGACTGCTTTTGATGGTTCCATAGCAATCTCTGCGTTGGCAAGGAAGGTCTTCTTCCAGTTTGCTAAATTCTGTGGAAGAATATTGTGTTTGCTGGCAATCTGTGCTAAAGTGCTTTCATTTTGTAATAACTCAAGCACTAATTTTGTTTTAAATACCCCAGGGTAGCCTCTCTTGGCTAAAGCCAATTCACCTTCTGCTGAGGTGTATTTGGTTCGTTTTTTACTCATTTTTTTACTCCGATTTTTTTTGTTTAGTTTAACTTGTTCGAAATAAGAAAGTTTAGAATGTTGTCTGAAATTGTTGGGGTATTATACTTAAGGGCACCCCCAAATAAAAAAACATGTCATTCCGAGCGCAGTCGAGGAATCTTATACCATTCGCACTAACATACATTCCGCCAGAAAAAATAACAATAAAAAACCGCTTATTAAGCGGTTTTTTATTATTTAAGCCTTGCCTATATATGGGGCGAGAAACGGGGTTCGAACCCGCGACAACCGGAATCACAATCCGGGGCTCTACCAACTGAGCTATTCCCGCCATAAACTGTATGGTACGCCCTACACGATTCGAACGTGTGACCTACGGCTTAGAAGGCCGTTGCTCTATCCAGCTGAGCTAAGGGCGCAAAATTGACGCTTTAAGAAGTTACATCTGTATGTAAAAGTCTCAAAAAGCGACAAATAAAAATGGTCGGAGTGGAGGGATTTGAACCCCCGACCACCTGGTCCCAAACCAGGTACGCTACCAAACTGCGCTACACTCCGAAAAAACAATAATTATACTGTGTTAAGTACTGTAGTCAATGCTATTTATACTCAAAATAAGCGTCATGCTCTTCAAGTTCTGTTTTATTGGCTAAAACCACCTTGATTTTGGCACGATTAGAGTCAACTTTTTTTATTGAAATATTATCGTCTTGCGTATTGTGGGCTTCACCAAATAGGTTGAATTGACCGCCCGTCATTGCCAGATAAACTTGTGCTAAGATTTTCGCATCAAGTAATGCACCGTGAACAGTTCGTTCACTGGCATCAATTTCAAAACGACGGCATAATGCATCAAGATTGTGCATGCCTCCAGGGCGTTGTTTTTTAGATACTTCCAAAGAGTCAATAATAGTGCAATTATCTTCAATGCGTTGCTCGGCACCCATGAGCTCTAATTCATGATTTAAGAATCCAAGATCAAAGGGTGCGTTATGAATAACCAAGGTAGCATCTTTAATGTAGTCTAAAAATTTTTCAGCAATTATTTCAAACTTTGGCTTATCTTTTAAAAAAGCATCTTTAATGCCGTGAATTCGTTCAGAATCCCCCACTAAACGGTTAGGTTGGATATATTGATGATACTCATTATCTTTGGTAATTTCCCTATTGATAATCTCGGTGCAGCCGATTTCAATAATACGATGACCTTCACTGGGTTCAATGCCTGTGGTTTCGGTATCTAAAACAATCAGTCTTTCCATTGTAATTCTCGTGTAAAATTGCTTCATTTTATCGTATTTGAAGTTGGAAGGTTGAACCATGGCAAGAGTAACTGTTGAAGAATGTTTAGATTTTGTAGAAAATCGTTTTGAATTAGTGTTAGTCGCTGCAAAGCGTGCACATCAATTAAGTTCAGGCGGTCACCGTTCAACTTTGGAGGTTGGCAAAGATAAGTCAACCGTTGTTGCACTTAGGGAAATTGAAGCAGGCTTAGTGAACGCTTCCATCCTTACTGAAGCACACGCAATGGAAACTGAGTTATCCGCACAAGAGAAAAAAGCAGACAGTGAAAAAATGGCAGAAGTGGAGGCAGAATTATCAACAACAGCCGTTGACGAAACAGCGGATGAAATGAGCGAAGTAAAGGTATAACCCCTTATTTTCATTACTTAAGAATGACGCATTTGCGTCATTTTTTTTTGCATAAATTTAGTGCATTATTTTATCGTAATATTATGATATTACGATAGTTAACACAAGTAATAAAACATTGTGTATTATCACCCAAGATTTAATAAAAAAGGGGGAGAGAAAATGTCTAATAATAACGATTATTGGAAAGCCAACATTGCACTGATTGTGAAGTGCTTGGCGATTTGGTTTGTGGTTTCATATATGTTTGGGATTGTGTTGGTGGATGTGCTCAACATGGTAAGATTGGGCGGTTATAAGCTTGGGTTTTGGTTTGCGCAACAGGGCTCAATTTATACTTTTGTAATCTTGGTCTTTTATTATGCAAAAAGCATGAATAAAATTGACGAAGAATTCAATGTCCACGAAAAATAATTAAGGGGAATTATTATGGATTTACAAACATGGTGGATTCGACTCATAAGTGCACAACTCCCAATTGACGAGCATCAACACCCGTCATCTCAAAAAACACCTGGTAAGGTGTTTTAAATCCTAGACATTTTCTCGGTCTAGAATTTAATTTATTCACTGCTATTTTAACTTCATTGTAAGCAATATTTACCAAAGATATTGTCTTTGGGAAGTATTGCCGTAATAAGCCGTTAGCGTTTTCGTTTTGTCCACGTTCCCAGCTATGGTAAGGCTTAGCAAAGTAACTCTTACAATGGATTGTTTTATTAATTTTCTCATGTCCTGCGAACTCCTTGCCATTGTCATAGGTAATTGAATGTACAAAACCCTTAATAGGCTGAAGCAAGGTATTGATGGCAACACTAACACCGTCTTTGTGTTTGCTATTAAGCGGATACGCCAGCCTAAGCTTTGATATGCGCTCATCCAGCGTTACGATGGCGCCTTTGTGGGCTTTACCAATAATAGTGTCCGCCTCCCAATGTCCAAATACTGTGCGATTATTAACTGCCTCAGGGCGCTGGTCAATATCAATACGATTGGGAATGCCTGTGCGATTATGCGCGTAACCATAACGCTTTCTATAAGGCTTACCCTGATGTCTGAGGTGTTGATATAACAAGCCACCATCTGCTTTATCTTTGAGCAAATAACGATAGATGCTCTCATGGTGAAGTTGAATGACATTGTTGGCATTAAGCCAACCACAGACTTGTTCAGGCGACCAATCAAGTTTTAGACAATTGTCAATCAAGCGTTTACACTCAATGGTTAATTTAACAAACTTATCTTTGGCTTGATGTCTTTGCTGCGCAAAGCCATTAGCCTGATTGTATCGATAGCCTCGCTTGCCCGTGTTACGGGCAATCTCTCTAATAATGGTAGAGTGGCTGCGATTAAGGTTTTGTGCGATTTTATTCTTAGACATGCCTTGTTTAATTCCAATCGCGATATAATACCTCTCTTCAGAGGTTAGTTGCTTGTACATAGTGTTCAGCTCCGTTTAAGCAAATCAATCATTATAGATTGACCGACCTCTGATTTTATTCAAAGGCTTGGTGTATTTTGCTTTTGGCTTGACATAAAGGCCAAGCAAAATACACTAATGCTAATTAAACTTAGTTGTGCACTTATGATGCGAATTTACATATTTTAAAATAAGTGATGTTTTTAATTATTGGGAGGCTAAGTTAGCGGGCAACCGCAATACCAATGGTAGTTTCTACAATCGTGGCGACAACACGAACTTGTGGAGTAGTACTGAGTCAGGTAGTAATGCCTACAGACGCAACCTGAACACCAGTAACGCCACGGTGAACCGCAATACCAACAATAAGGCGAACGGGTTTAGTGTTCGCTGTCTAGGATTTGTATCTTGATGTTGTTAGATGTTCTTTTTTAAATATTTTTTTGGTGTTAAATATGGCTTTATATAGTTTTTTGCCCGTGTATAAGGTTAGTTATGATTTGCTGGTGGATTTGTTTGTGTTTACCAAAGAGTTTAACAAGGAATACAAATATACGGTAGGCGAGAGTATTAAAAAAGAAACCATTGAAATGATTATTAATATTTATCGGGCTAATAGCAGAAAAGACAAAGTTAAGCATATTGTAAAAGCTAGAGAAAATATTGAAGTGATACGGGTTTTATTGAGATTGTTGCGTGATCTTAAACAGGTTAATATTAAAAAATTTGCTGGATTGAATGACAAATGTGAAAGCGTCTCAAAACAACTAACTGCCTGGCATAAAAGCTCACTTAATGCCACAAGATAGAGAATTATTACTTGAAAAGCTGTTCGAGACTTATTATTCAACACGAAAAAATAAGCGCAATACTCATTCTTGCGCTGAATACGAAGTCAATTATGAAGGCCATTTAATTGCTTTGTGTGATCGACTACTTGATAAAACTTACCAGCCTAAAAGATCCATTTGTTTTATCTCTTTCTATCCTGTACAAAGAGAGATTTTTGCTGCTAATTTTGAAGATAGAATTATCCATCATTTGATTTTTAATGCTATTAACCCTATTTTATAACACCCTAGAAGATGGCATTTATTTAAATAAATATAGACACAAAAGAGCTAAAAAGCATAGCTCAACATAAGGCGAATGTTTGACTACCGCTTCAGTAGAAAATGTTTCAAGTTGTAAATATATTGACACTCTTATGGCTTGCTCTATTCTTTATCTTCCTATTTTTTTCCATAATCCTTGCTTATAAAGATTTTTATTAGGCTTTCTAGTCTAAAAGCAAAAAAAATAGTTAAATAGTTAAATAGTTACGGTAAAATACACAACATAATTTTATTAACGATTAACGATTAACGATTAACGATTAACGATTAACGATTAACGATTAACGATTAACGATTAACGATGAAAACACTATTAAAAAACGCCTGTTCAACTAATTATAATGCCACTAACCTAATTACCCATGTTGCGTGGGTGGGTGGGGCACATTCTAGAGCGCTAAGCAGGCTTAAGCATTTTTTAGCTTTTGGCGCTTTGACTCTATCACTTAACGTTACCTCAGGTGGTGAGATTAACCAGTTTGACAAAGAAGCTTATCTTAACCTTGGACAACAGTACAGTGATAACAATACTCAAGTAGCTGTTAAAGAAGAAAACACAATTGATACACTCCTTAAAGAGATTGGCTCTTCTGTTCGTAATGCCTTGGGCGGTACAGATTCTGACAATGCCAATCAGCTTGGTAAAAAAATTACTGATAATTTAAAAAATAAAGCCAACAACACAGTGATTAATAAAACCGAAGGCTTTATTAATCAAAAAGCCAATGAACTTGCTAATAGTATTGGCAACGGTAGAACTGAAATCTCTGTGCATAAATTAGAGTCTAATAACCCAACATATAGTCTTAAAACCATTCAACCATTGACTGAGCTTAATACAGATTCAACAGAGCTAACTTTTATCCAAGCTCAAATTAACTCTGGTGAAAACCATGGTGAGCGCCGTGACACTATTAATTTAGGCCTTGGACAGCGTTACCTACTTGAAGGTGGTCAGTCTATTGCTGGTATTAATCTATTCACTGATTATGAAACCGAGTCTAAGCACAAGCGTGCATCGCTAGGTTTGGAATACCAAAGAGCTAACTTTAGTGCCAATATTAATAAATACTACCCATTGTCAGATAAGAAAGTTATTGGTGATTACACTGAAGAGCCACTAGCAGGACATGACATTAAACTAACGGGTCAAGTACCTTATCTATCTTGGGCAAAAATCAAAGGCACGCACTATTATTGGGATGCCAAAGTTGGCGACAATATTAAAGGTACTATTTTAGGTGTTGAAATAGAGCTTAATCCTTCTACTACGCTAGAAATAGGTACTGAAAACTCAAACACAGCTGAGCGTGCAAGCTATGCACGCCTAAGCGCACAACTGCCATTTAAAGATGGCGAAGCATTAACTAATTTTAAAGTCTCTGATCAAGCTTTTGCTAACTCAAATATTGTTACCCTAACCGATCTTGACTTTGTTGAAAGATCTAACAAAATCCGTATTGAAAAACTCTTAAATGGTGTTAGCGTGGTTTTGGGTGAATACAACGCTCCTACAGTAGGCTCTACCTGTACACTTTACAATGCATCAAATGTTGCTATTGCCAATGGCTCTGGTGTAACAGGCGCTGATGGCAGTGTAACACTGTCAAATGTTGTTCTACCTACTGGACTAATTTCTAGCTCTTGTAATGCCATTGGTACCTATATCGATGAAGCCACAGGTGTGACCACTACTAGCTCTCCAGTGCTCAGAGCGGCAAAAATTTATTCAGGCACAGGAGACTTAATTCTTCTAGCCTCACCTCTATCAGAAATTGCTTATCAATTAGCTAATGCTGGTACTTTAGCTAATGATATAACCACTAAAAATACACAAATTGCAACAGCATTTGGTATAAGTGGCGTTGATTTTACCGCCACCATCCCAACGGATCTTAACACTATCACTGCCGCTAATGATGATGCGGGTAAATTTGGTACTGTGCTAGCAGCAGTCTCACAAATGTCTGAGAATGCAGGACATGATGATACACAGTCAACTGCAAATAATGGTGGTGATAATATCCACGCCAATGAAACTATCCAAGAGCTTGTTGTTGATATGGCTGATGGTGATATTGATGGTATTGCAGATGGACAAGGAAAAACTCTTAATCTTAATCAAGCTATAAACAATTTTAAAACAGGCTCTGGTGCTAACAACCCAACATCAGATACTGGAAACACTAATGCAGGCAATGTAGATATTGTAACAACCACCCCTAGTGTTATTTTAAATAAAACCGCAGTAACTCTTGATGAAAACGGTGTAACAACTTACACAGTAGTCCTTAACACGCAACCAACTGGTAGTGTTACGATCACCCCAGTGAGTGCTGATACCGGTGCTGCCTCCGTATCAGGTGTAATGACCTTTACCACAGCTAACTGGAGCACAGCGCAAACAGTTACAGTCACTGGTGTAGCTGATGTTAATGCAACTGATGAGACCTGTAACCTGATTATTAGTCATACTATTACAGGTGCTGATTATGCTAGTGTGACTTCTGCTGATAGTGATTGCTACCGTAGTCACTAACGTTAATGAGGGTAGTGCTTGGATTTGCGATTAGCAACAGTGGTCAAATCACCGTGGCCGATGTAGCATCAGTGCCCAAACTCGCTCTATTGCTGAGAACTCTGCCAATGCAACTAATGTGGGTGCAGTTCTTGTAACCACAGGTAGTCCAACTGGCTTTAGCATTACCAGCGGTAACACTAACACCGCCTTTGCGATTAGCAACAGTGGTCAAATCACCGTGGCCGATGTCAACCAGCTTGATTTTGAAACCACGACTAGCTACACGCTAGCAGTGCAGATCACCAAAGCTGACACCACGTCACAAAGTGCTAATATTACGGTTAATGTCACTAACGTTAATGAGGGTAGTGCTTCGATCAGTGCCCAAACTCGTTCTATTGCTGAGAACTCTGCCAATGCAACTAATGTGGGTGCAGTTCTTGTAACCACAGGTAGTCCAACTGGCTTTAGCATTACCAGCGGTAACACTAACACCGCCTTTGCGATTAGCAACAGTGGTCAAATCACCGTGGCCGATGTCAACCAGCTTGATTTTGAAACCACGACTAGCTACACGCTAGCAGTGCAGATCACCAAAGCTGACACCACGTCACAAAGTGCTAATATTACGGTTAATGTCACTAACGTTAATGAGGGTAGTGCTTCGATCAGTGCCCAAACTCGTTCTATTGCTGAGAACTCTGCCAATGCAACTAATGTGGGTGCAGTTCTTGTAACCACAGGTAGTCCAACTGGCTTTAGCATTACCAGCGGTAACACTAACACCGCCTTTGCGATTAGCAACAGTGGTCAAATCACCGTGGCCGATGTCAACCAGCTTGATTTTGAAACCACGACTAGCTACACGCTAGCAGTGCAGATCACCAAAGCTGACACCACGTCACAAAGTGCTAATATTACGGTTAATGTCACTAACGTTAATGAGGGTAGTGCTGTTTCGATCAGTGCCCAAACTCGTTCTATTGCTGAGAACTCTGCCAATGCAACTAATGTGGGTGCAGTTCTTGTAACCACAGGTAGTCCAACTGGCTTTAGCATTACCAGCGGTAACACTAACACCGCCTTTGCGATTAGCAACAGTGGTCAAATCACCGTGGCCGATGTCAACCAGCTTGATTTTGAAACCACGACTAGCTACACGCTAGCAGTGCAGATCACCAAAGCTGACACCACGTCACAAAGTGCTAATATTACGGTTAATGTCACTAACGTTAATGAGGGTAGTGCTGTTTCGATCAGTGCCCAAACTCGTTCTATTGCTGAGAACTCTGCCAATACAACTAATGTGGGTGCAGTTCTTGTAACCACAGGTAGTCCAACTGGCTTTAGCATTACCAGCGGTAACACTAACACCGCCTTTGCGATTAGCAACAGTGGTCAAATCACCGTGGCCGATGCCAACCAGCTTGATTTTGAAACCACGACTAGCTACACGCTAGCAGTGCAGATCACCAAAGCTGACACCACGTCACAAAGTGCTAATATTACGGTTAATGTCACTAACGTTAATGAGGGTAGTGCTGTTTCGATCAGTGCCCAAACTCGTTCTATTGCTGAGAACTCTGCCAATGCAACTAATGTGGGTGCAGTTCTTGTAACCACAGGTAGTCCAACTGGCTTTAGCATTACCAGCGGTAACACTAACACCGCCTTTGCGATTAGCAACAGTGGTCAAATCACCGTGGCCGATGTCAACCAGCTTGATTTTGAAACCACGACTAGCTACACGCTAGCAGTGCAGATCACCAAAGCTGACACCACGTCACAAAGTGCTAATATTACGGTTAATGTCACTAACGTTAATGAGGGTAGTGCTGTTTCGATCAGTGCCCAAACTCGTTCTATTGCTGAGAACTCTGCCAATGCAACTAATGTGGGTGCAGTTCTTGTAACCACAGGTAGTCCAACTGGCTTTAGCATTACCAGCGGTAACACTAACACCGCCTTTGCGATTAGCAACAGTGGTCAAATCACCGTGGCCGATGCCAACCAGCTTGATTTTGAAACCACGACTAGCTACACGCTAGCAGTGCAGATCACCAAAGCTGACACCACGTCACAAAGTGCTAATATTACGGTTAATGTCACTAACGTTAATGAGGGTAGTGCTGTTTCGATCAGTGCCCAAACTCGTTCTATTGCTGAGAACTCTGCCAATGCAACTAATGTGGGTGCAGTTCTTGTAACCACAGGTAGTCCAACTGGCTTTAGCATTACCAGCGGTAACACTAACACCGCCTTTGCGATTAGCAACAGTGGTCAAATCACCGTGGCCGATGCCAACCAGCTTGATTTTGAAACCACGACTAGCTACACGCTAGCAGTGCAGATCACCAAAGCTGACACCACGTCACAAAGTGCTAATATTACGGTTAATGTCACTAACGTTAATGAGGGTAGTGCTGTTTCGATCAGTGCCCAAACTCGTTCTATTGCTGAGAACTCTGCCAATGCAACTAATGTGGGTGCAGTTCTTGTAACCACAGGTAGTCCAACTGGCTTTAGCATTACCAGCGGTAACACTAACACCGCCTTTGCGATTAGCAACAGTGGTCAAATCACCGTGGCCGATGTCAACCAGCTTGATTTTGAAACCACGACTAGCTACACGCTAGCAGTGCAGATCACCAAAGCTGACACCACGTCACAAAGTGCTAATATTACGGTTAATGTCACAGATGTTGTAGAACTAGCCAGCATAACCATCGGCACTCAAACTTGGAGTGCATCTAATGTTTCATTAGTGCCTACTACAAATAATGTTCTAGGTACGGATTATTGGAATGCTTATGTGGGTACTAATGGTTCTGGAGATACAAGCGATGAAGACGGTTATTACTACACTTGGGATGCAGCGATGAACGTTTGTCCTAGTGGCTGGAGTTTGCCATCTGATGCTGATTGGAAAGTCTTAGAAGGTCAATTAGGTATGAGTCTTGCTAATCAAGAAGCAACGGGTTGGCGTGGTACTGATGAAGGAACAAAACTAAAAGTAGGTGGCTCTAGTGGCTTCGAGGCTAAGTTAGCGGGCTACCGCGATACCCTTGGTAGTTTCTACAATCGTGGCGACAACACGTACTTGTGGAGTAGTACTGAGTCAGGTAGTAATGCCTACTTTCGCTACCTGTACACCAGTCTCGCCACGGTGTACCGCAATACCAACCATAAGGCGTACGGGTTTAGTGTTCGCTGTCTAAAGGATTAATTCGACACTTTGGCACTTCGACCAGCGAAGCTGGCATAAGTTGCACTAAAAGTGCAACTAAACACAGCCGAATGGCTGGGTATTTATACCCCCTTGCGGGGTATTCATCACCCAAGCTTGCTTGGGTGGTTTTTTATTACATAACAAGGAGTTAAGACATTTAAGGAAGGGCATTTAACATTACAGCATTGAGAATAAATGAGTTAATCAGCCCGGCGTTGTTTAGTTTAAGGATTAAACAAGTGAGGTTTATAAATCCAAACATTCTCTCATTTGTTAATGGCACTAATGGTTAAGACTAGCAGTATCATTAAAAAAATGAGGATAAAAGAATCTTACATTTGGTGATGAGTAGGTGAAACTTTACAAATTATATTTACTGTAGAGGCAAAACCCCCCGAACTTAACAAGTTAATAATTTTTGTTGGGTTTTGGGTTTGATAGCCACTTGTTGACGTGAGGAATTGCCTCAGGTTACGAATGTAAGGCAGGTTTTAATTTACAATAAAGATAGCAAAAAAAAAGCTAAAGTAGTTGTATTTTAAAATAAGTGATGTTTTTAATTATTGGGAGGCTAAGTTAGCGGGCAACCGCAATACCAATGGTAGTTTCTACAATCGTGGCGACAACACGAACTTGTGGAGTAGTACTGAGTCAGGTAGTAATGCCTACAGACGCAACCTGAACACCAGTAACGCCACGGTGAACCGCAATACCAACAATAAGGCGAACGGGTTTAGTGTTCGCTGTCTAGGATTTGTATCTTGATGTTGTTAGATGTTCTTTTTTAAATATTTTTTTGGTGTTAAATATGGCTTTATATAGTTTTTTGCCCGTGTATAAGGTTAGTTATGATTTGCTGGTGGATTTGTTTGTGTTTACCAAAGAGTTTAACAAGGAATACAAATATACGGTAGGCGAGAGTATTAAAAAAGAAACCATTGAAATGATTATTAATATTTATCGGGCTAATAGCAGAAAAGACAAAGTTAAGCATATTGTAAAAGCTAGAGAAAATATTGAAGTGATACGGGTTTTATTGAGATTGTTGCGTGATCTTAAACAGGTTAATATTAAAAAATTTGCTGGATTGAATGACAAATGTGAAAGCGTCTCAAAACAACTAACTGCCTGGCATAAAAGCTCACTTAATGCCACAAGATAGAGAATTATTACTTGAAAAGCTGTTCGAGACTTATTATTCAACACGAAAAAATAAGCGCAATACTCATTCTTGCGCTGAATACGAAGTCAATTATGAAGGCCATTTAATTGCTTTGTGTGATCGACTACTTGATAAAACTTACCAGCCTAAAAGATCCATTTGTTTTATCTCTTTCTATCCTGTACAAAGAGAGATTTTTGCTGCTAATTTTGAAGATAGAATTATCCATCATTTGATTTTTAATGCTATTAACCCTATTTTATAACACCCTAGAAGATGGCATTTATTTAAATAAATATAGACACAAAAGAGCTAAAAAGCATAGCTCAACATAAGGCGAATGTTTGACTACCGCTTCAGTAGAAAATGTTTCAAGTTGTAAATATATTGACACTCTTATGGCTTGCTCTATTCTTTATCTTCCTATTTTTTTCCATAATCCTTGCTTATAAAGATTTTTATTAGGCTTTCTAGTCTAAAAGCAAAAAAAATAGTTAAATAGTTAAATAGTTACGGTAAAATACAACAACGATTAACGATTAACGATTAACGATTAACGATTAACGATTAACGATGAAAACACTATTAAAAAACGCCTGTTCAACTAATTATAATGCCACTAACCTAATTACCCATGTTGCGTGGGTGGGTGGGGCACATTCTAGAGCGCTAAGCAGGCTTAAGCATTTTTTAGCTTTTGGCGCTTTGACTCTATCACTTAACGTTACCTCAGGTGGTGAGATTAACCAGTTTGACAAAGAAGCTTATCTTAACCTTGGACAACAGTACAGTGATAACAATACTCAAGTAGCTGTTAAAGAAGAAAACACAATTGATACACTCCTTAAAGAGATTGGCTCTTCTGTTCGTAATGCCTTGGGCGGTACAGATTCTGACAATGCCAATCAGCTTGGTAAAAAAATTACTGATAATTTAAAAAATAAAGCCAACAACACAGTGATTAATAAAACCGAAGGCTTTATTAATCAAAAAGCCAATGAACTTGCTAATAGTATTGGCAACGGTAGAACTGAAATCTCTGTGCATAAATTAGAGTCTAATAACCCAACATATAGTCTTAAAACCATTCAACCATTGACTGAGCTTAATACAGATTCAACAGAGCTAACTTTTATCCAAGCTCAAATTAACTCTGGTGAAAACCATGGTGAGCGCCGTGACACTATTAATTTAGGCCTTGGACAGCGTTACCTACTTGAAGGTGGTCAGTCTATTGCTGGTATTAATCTATTCACTGATTATGAAACCGAGTCTAAGCACAAGCGTGCATCGCTAGGTTTGGAATACCAAAGAGCTAACTTTAGTGCCAATATTAATAAATACTACCCATTGTCAGATAAGAAAGTTATTGGTGATTACACTGAAGAGCCACTAGCAGGACATGACATTAAACTAACGGGTCAAGTACCTTATCTATCTTGGGCAAAAATCAAAGGCACGCACTATTATTGGGATGCCAAAGTTGGCGACAATATTAAAGGTACTATTTTAGGTGTTGAAATAGAGCTTAATCCTTCTACTACGCTAGAAATAGGTACTGAAAACTCAAACACAGCTGAGCGTGCAAGCTATGCACGCCTAAGCGCACAACTGCCATTTAAAGATGGCGAAGCATTAACTAATTTTAAAGTCTCTGATCAAGCTTTTGCTAACTCAAATATTGTTACCCTAACCGATCTTGACTTTGTTGAAAGATCTAACAAAATCCGTATTGAAAAACTCTTAAATGGTGTTAGCGTGGTTTTGGGTGAATACAACGCTCCTACAGTAGGCTCTACCTGTACACTTTACAATGCATCAAATGTTGCTATTGCCAATGGCTCTGGTGTAACAGGCGCTGATGGCAGTGTAACACTGTCAAATGTTGTTCTACATACTGGACTAATTTCTAGCTCTTGTAATGCCATTGGTACCTATATCGATGAAGCCACAGGTGTGACCACTACTAGCTCTCCAGTGCTCAGAGCGGCAAAAATTTATTCAGGCACAGGAGACTTAATTCTTCTAGCCTCACCTCTATCAGAAATTGCTTATCAATTAGCTAATGCTGGTACTTTAGCTAATGATATAACCACTAAAAATACACAAATTGCAACAGCATTTGGTATAAGTGGCGTTGATTTTACCGCCACCATCCCAACGGATCTTAACACTATCACTGCCGCTAATGATGATGCGGGTAAATTTGGTACTGTGCTAGCAGCAGTCTCACAAATGTCTGAGAATGCAGGACATGATGATACACAGTCAACTGCAAATAATGGTGGTGATAATATCCACGCCAATGAAACTATCCAAGAGCTTGTTGTTGATATGGCTGATGGTGATATTGATGGTATTGCAGATGGACAAGGAAAAACTCTTAATCTTAATCAAGCTATAAACAATTTTAAAACAGGCTCTGGTGCTAACAACCCAACATCAGATACTGGAAACACTAATGCAGGCAATGTAGATATTGTAACAACCACCCCTAGTGTTATTTTAAATAAAACCGCAGTAACTCTTGATGAAAACGGTGTAACAACTTACACAGTAGTCCTTAACACGCAACCAACTGGTAGTGTTACGATCACCCCAGTGAGTGCTGATACCGGTGCTGCCTCCGTATCAGGTGTAATGACCTTTACCACAGCTAACTGGAGCACAGCGCAAACAGTTACAGTCACTGGTGTAGCTGATGTTAATGCAACTGATGAGACTGTAACCATTAGTCATACTATTACAGGTGCTGATTATGCTAGTGTGACTTCTGCTGATATGATTGCTACCGTAGTGGATTTTAGCATCAGTGCCCAAACTCGCTCTATTGCTGAGAACTCTGCCAATGCAACTAATGTGGGTGCAGTTCTTGTAACCACAGGTAGTCCAACTGGCTTTAGCATTACCAGCGGTAACACTAACACCGCCTTTGCGATTAGCAACAGTGGTCAAATCACCGTGGCCGATGTCAACCAGCTTGATTTTGAAACCACGACTAGCTACACGCTAGCAGTGCAGATCACCAAAGCTGACACCACGTCACAAAGTGCTAATATTACGGTTAATGTCACTAACGTTAATGAGGGTAGTGCTTCGATCAGTGCCCAAACTCGTTCTATTGCTGAGAACTCTGCCAATGCAACTAATGTGGGTGCAGTTCTTGTAACCACAGGTAGTCCAACTGGCTTTAGCATTACCAGCGGTAACACTAACACCGCCTTTGCGATTAGCAACAGTGGTCAAATCACCGTGGCCGATGCCAACCAGCTTGATTTTGAAACCACGACTAGCTACACGCTAGCAGTGCAGATCACCAAAGCTGACACCACGTCACAAAGTGCTAATATTACGGTTAATGTCACTAACGTTAATGAGGGTAGTGCTGTTTCGATCAGTGCCCAAACTCGTTCTATTGCTGAGAACTCTGCCAATACAACTAATGTGGGTGCAGTTCTTGTAACCACAGGTAGTCCAACTGGCTTTAGCATTACCAGCGGTAACACTAACACCGCCTTTGCGATTAGCAACAGTGGTCAAATCACCGTGGCCGATGTCAACCAGCTTGATTTTGAAACCACGACTAGCTACACGCTAGCAGTGCAGATCACCAAAGCTGACACCACGTCACAAAGTGCTAATATTACGGTTAATGTCACTAACGTTAATGAGGGTAGTGCTTCGATCAGTGCCCAAACTCGTTCTATTGCTGAGAACTCTGCCAATGCAACTAATGTGGGTGCAGTTCTTGTAACCACAGGTAGTCCAACTGGCTTTAGCATTACCAGCGGTAACACTAACACCGCCTTTGCGATTAGCAACAGTGGTCAAATCACCGTGGCCGATGCCAACCAGCTTGATTTTGAAACCACGACTAGCTACACGCTAGCAGTGCAGATCACCAAAGCTGACACCACGTCACAAAGTGCTAATATTACGGTTAATGTCACTAACGTTAATGAGGGTAGTGCTGTTTCGATCAGTGCCCAAACTCGTTCTATTGCTGAGAACTCTGCCAATACAACTAATGTGGGTGCAGTTCTTGTAACCACAGGTAGTCCAACTGGCTTTAGCATTACCAGCGGTAACACTAACACCGCCTTTGCGATTAGCAACAGTGGTCAAATCACCGTGGCCGATGCCAACCAGCTTGATTTTGAAACCACGACTAGCTACACGCTAGCAGTGCAGATCACCAAAGCTGACACCACGTCACAAAGTGCTAATATTACGGTTAATGTCACTAACGTTAATGAGGGTAGTGCTGTTTCGATCAGTGCCCAAACTCGTTCTATTGCTGAGAACTCTGCCAATACAACTAATGTGGGTGCAGTTCTTGTAACCACAGGTAGTCCAACTGGCTTTAGCATTACCAGCGGTAACACTAACACCGCCTTTGCGATTAGCAACAGTGGTCAAATCACCGTGGCCGATGTCAACCAGCTTGATTTTGAAACCACGACTAGCTACACGCTAGCAGTGCAGATCACCAAAGCTGACACCACGTCACAAAGTGCTAATATTACGGTTAATGTCACTAACGTTAATGAGGGTAGTGCTGTTTCGATCAGTGCCCAAACTCGTTCTATTGCTGAGAACTCTGCCAATGCAACTAATGTGGGTGCAGTTCTTGTAACCACAGGTAGTCCAACTGGCTTTAGCATTACCAGCGGTAACACTAACACCGCCTTTGCGATTAGCAACAGTGGTCAAATCACCGTGGCCGATGCCAACCAGCTTGATTTTGAAACCACGACTAGCTACACGCTAGCAGTGCAGATCACCAAAGCTGACACCACGTCACAAAGTGCTAATATTACGGTTAATGTCACTAACGTTAATGAGGGTAGTGCTGTTTCGATCAGTGCCCAAACTCGTTCTATTGCTGAGAACTCTGCCAATACAACTAATGTGGGTGCAGTTCTTGTAACCACAGGTAGTCCAACTGGCTTTAGCATTACCAGCGGTAACACTAACACCGCCTTTGCGATTAGCAACAGTGGTCAAATCACCGTGGCCGATGCCAACCAGCTTGATTTTGAAACCACGACTAGCTACACGCTAGCAGTGCAGATCACCAAAGCTGACACCACGTCACAAAGTGCTAATATTACGGTTAATGTCACTAACGTTAATGAGGGTAGTGCTGTTTCGATCAGTGCCCAAACTCGTTCTATTGCTGAGAACTCTGCCAATACAACTAATGTGGGTGCAGTTCTTGTAACCACAGGTAGTCCAACTGGCTTTAGCATTACCAGCGGTAACACTAACACCGCCTTTGCGATTAGCAACAGTGGTCAAATCACCGTGGCCGATGCCAACCAGCTTGATTTTGAAACCACGACTAGCTACACGCTAGCAGTGCAGATCACCAAAGCTGACACCACGTCACAAAGTGCTAATATTACGGTTAATGTCACTAACGTTAATGAGGGTAGTGCTGTTTCGATCAGTGCCCAAACTCGTTCTATTGCTGAGAACTCTGCCAATACAACTAATGTGGGTGCAGTTCTTGTAACCACAGGTAGTCCAACTGGCTTTAGCATTACCAGCGGTAACACTAACACCGCCTTTGCGATTAGCAACAGTGGTCAAATCACCGTGGCCGATGTCAACCAGCTTGATTTTGAAACCACGACTAGCTACACGCTAGCAGTGCAGATCACCAAAGCTGACACCACGTCACAAAGTGCTAATATTACGGTTAATGTCACTAACGTTAATGAGGGTAGTGCTGTTTCGATCAGTGCCCAAACTCGTTCTATTGCTGAGAACTCTGCCAATACAACTAATGTGGGTGCAGTTCTTGTAACCACAGGTAGTCCAACTGGCTTTAGCATTACCAGCGGTAACACTAACACCGCCTTTGCGATTAGCAACAGTGGTCAAATCACCGTGGCCGATGCCAACCAGCTTGATTTTGAAACCACGACTAGCTACACGCTAGCAGTGCAGATCACCAAAGCTGACACCACGTCACAAAGTGCTAATATTACGGTTAATGTCACTAACGTTAATGAGGGTAGTGCTGTTTCGATCAGTGCCCAAACTCGTTCTATTGCTGAGAACTCTGCCAATACAACTAATGTGGGTGCAGTTCTTGTAACCACAGGTAGTCCAACTGGCTTTAGCATTACCAGCGGTAACACTAACACCGCCTTTGCGATTAGCAACAGTGGTCAAATCACCGTGGCCGATGCCAACCAGCTTGATTTTGAAACCACGACTAGCTACACGCTAGCAGTGCAGATCACCAAAGCTGACACCACGTCACAAAGTGCTAATATTACGGTTAATGTCACAGATGTTGTAGAACTAGCCAGCATAACCATCGGCACTCAAACTTGGAGTGCATCTAATGTTTCATTAGTGCCTACTACAAATAATGTTCTAGGTACGGATTATTGGAATGCTTATGTGGGTACTAATGGTTATGGAGATACAAGCGATGAAGACGGTTATTACTACACTTGGGATGCAGCGATGAACGTTTGTCCTAGTGGCTGGAGTTTGCCATCTGATGCTGATTGGAAAGTCTTAGAAGGTCAATTAGGTATGAGTGTTGCTAATCAAGAAGCAACGGGTTGGCGTGGTACTGATGAAGGAACAAAACTAAAAGTAGGTGGTTCTAGTGGCTTCGAGGCTAAGTTAGCGGGCGGCCGCGGTATCAATGGTAGTTTCTACTATCGTGGCGACAACACGTACTTGTGGAGTAGTACTGAGTCAGGTAGTAATGCCTACAGACGCAACCTGAGCCCCAGTAACGCCTCGGTGCTCCGCGATACCCTCAATAAGGCGTTCGGGTTTAGTGTTCGCTGTCTAAAGGATTAATTCGACACTTTGGCACTTCGACCAGCGAAGCTGGCATAAGTTGCACTAAAAGTGCAACTAAACACAGCCGAATGGCTGGGTATTTATACCCCCTTGCGGGGTATTCATCACCCAAGCTTGCTTGGGTGGTTTTTTATTACATAACAAGGAGTTAAGACATTTAAGGAAGGGCATTTAACATTACAGCATTGAGAATAAATGAGTTAATCAGCCCGGCGTTGTTTAGTTTAAGGATTAAACAAGTGAGGTTTATAAATCCAAACATTCTCTCATTTGTTAATGGCACTAATGGTTAAGACTAGCAGTATCATTAAAAAAATGAGGATAAAAGAATCTTACATTTGGTGATGAGTAGGTGAAACTTTACAAATTATATTTACTGTAGAGGCAAAACCCCCCGAACTTAACAAGTTAATAATTTTTGTTGGGTTTTGGGTTTGATAGCCACTTGTTGACGTGAGGAATTGCCTCAGGTTACGAATGTAAGGCAGGTTTTAATTTACAATAAAGATAGCAAAAAAAAAGCTAAAGTAGTTGTATGGTGGATTCGACTCATAAGTGCACAACTCCCAATTGACGAGCATCAACACCCGTCATCTCAAAAAACACCTGGTAAGGTGTTTTAAATCCTAGACATTTTCTCGGTCTAGAATTTAATTTATTCACTGCTATTTTAACTTCATTGTAAGCAATATTTACCAAAGATATTGTCTTTGGGAAGTATTGCCGTAATAAGCCGTTAGCGTTTTCGTTTTGTCCACGTTCCCAGCTATGGTAAGGCTTAGCAAAGTAACTCTTACAATGGATTGTTTTATTAATTTTCTCATGTCCTGCGAACTCCTTGCCATTGTCATAGGTAATTGAATGTACAAAACCCTTAATAGGCTGAAGCAAGGTATTGATGGCAACACTAACACCGTCTTTGTGTTTGCTATTAAGCGGATACGCCAGTCTAAGCTTTGATATGCGCTCATCCAGCGTTACGATGGCACCTTTGTGGGCTTTACCAATAATAGTGTCCGCCTCCCAATGTCCAAATACTGTGCGATTATTAACTGCCTCAGGGCGCTGGTCAATATCAATACGATTGGGAATGCCTGTGCGATTATGCGCGTAACCATAACGCTTTCTATAAGGCTTACCCTGATGTCTGAGGTGTTGATATAACAAGCCACCATCTGCTTTATCTTTGAGCAAATAACGATAGATGCTCTCATGGTGAAGTTGAATGACATTGTTGGCATTAAGCCAACCACAGACTTGTTCAGGCGACCAATCAAGTTTTAGACAATTGTCAATCAAGCGTTTACACTCAATGGTTAATTTAACAAACTTATCTTTGGCTTGATGTCTTTGCTGCGCAAAGCCATTAGCCTGATTGTATCGATAGCCTCGCTTGCCCGTGTTACGGGCAATCTCTCTAATAATGGTAGAGTGGCTGCGATTAAGGTTTTGTGCGATTTTATTCTTAGACATGCCTTGTTTAATTCCAATCGCGATATAATGCCTCTCTTCAGAGGTTAGTTGCTTGTACATAGTGTTCAGCTCCGTTTAAGCAAATCAATCATTATAGATTGACCGACCTCTGATTTTATTCAAAGGCTTGGTGTATTTTGCTTTTGGCTTGACCTAAAGGCCAAGCAAAATACACTAATGCTAATTAAACTTAGTTGTGCACTTATGATGCGAATTTACAACATTAATAATTTCAAAGATAGCTATCACCTCACCATTTTCATCTAATATGGTGTACCAACTGTAATCTTCAAGCTCGCTATTAAACTCTAATTTTTCTTCTTCATTTAGGAATTTTTTCCAATCTTCTAAATGATTTTCCGTTGTTTTTTCGTGGGTATATTCCATAATTTAATCCTTAATTGCCATTTTCTGGTTTGTGTGATGATACAGCATCTGCAATAGGGTGACTCTCACCTTTTGAACTTAGAAAATCACTAGAGTCTTTGCTAATTGCTGTTAACAAGTTCTCCATAAGCTGCTTTGATAGTTCTTCAGGCTCTTTTAAGTCTTTAATGGTTTCTCGATATCCAGTGTAAGATTCAGCTATAACTTGTTTGTGTTTGTAAGATTCTTCTAATTTTTTAGCTTCAGCTCTTCGGTGTCCAGCAAATACAAGAAACCACACACAGATCATTGTGAATGGGGTGTGTGGGATAAACTGTGCAAATAGCACTTCTAATTTTAAATTATTCATATCAATATGAATTGGATTTTCGTAGAAATAATAAAGGCCGGCACTGAATATTGTTATAGTGATAGCTTCCCATAATATTCTGGTTATCACAAAATTTTTAGCTTTTTTTCTAAAACTATTTGCAATTGCAACGGTTGTAGCATTCGGCATAAGTTTATTAATTTCACCTAATAATGCATCGTGCTGCTCTTGCTGTTTATTGAGCTTATTTGTAATTTCAGCTATACTTCCATTGTCATTTTCGTTATCTTCATTGCCAAACAACTCATTTTTTTCTGTTTAAAGTTGGTGTAGGTTGAGGTGAAATCTGTCAGGTTGACTGCTATGGTGTTTTTATTGTCTTCTACTGAGGTGTTAAAATTGTTTACGTTATTAACTTTGCCTTGAAGGTCTCCAGTATTCAAACCGTTTATTAAGTTTTGAGCCTCAGTATGTTGTAAGAAAATGTTACTATGAGCCGTATCAATTTTGTTGATTTTGTCAACAGTTTCATTTAGCAGGGTTTTTAACTCATCTTTATTCATGCCGTTAATTGTTATCATAATCTATTCTTTTAATTAATTATTAGAAGCTTGCTTTTCAAGCTCCATGTTAGGAGAGGGGATTGGACAGTCATTAATCATACTTGTATAGTATTTAAAAAAAATATTTTTTTCATTATAACACCCTAGAAGATGGCATTTATTTAAATAAATATAGACACAAAAGAGCTAAAAAGCATAGCTCAACATAAGGCGAATGTTTGACTACCGCTTCAGTAGAAAATGTTTCAAGTTGTAAATATATTGACACTCTTATGGCTTGCTCTATTCTTTATCTTCCTATTTTTTTCCATAATCCTTGCTTATAAAGATTTTTATTAGGCTTTCTAGTCTAAAAGCAAAAAAAATAGTTAAATAGTTAAATAGTTACGGTATAATACACAACATAAATTAACGATTAACGATTAACGATTAACGATTAACGATTAACGATTAACGATTAACGATTAACGATTAACGATTAACGATTAACGATTAACGATTAACGATTAACGATGAAAACACTATTAAAAAACGCCTGTTCAACTAATTATAATGCCACTAACCTAATTACCCATGTTGCGTGGGTGGGTGGGGCACATTCTAGAGCGCTAAGCAGGCTTAAGCATTTTTTAGCTTTTGGCGCTTTGACTCTATCACTTAACGTTACCTCAGGTGGTGAGATTAACCAGTTTGACAAAGAAGCTTATCTTAACCTTGGACAACAGTACAGTGATAACAATACTCAAGTAGCTGTTAAAGAAGAAAACACAATTGATACACTCCTTAAAGAGATTGGCTCTTCTGTTCGTAATGCCTTGGGCGGTACAGATTCTGACAATGCCAATCAGCTTGGTAAAAAAATTACTGATAATTTAAAAAATAAAGCCAACAACACAGTGATTAATAAAACCGAAGGCTTTATTAATCAAAAAGCCAATGAACTTGCTAATAGTATTGGCAACGGTAGAACTGAAATCTCTGTGCATAAATTAGAGTCTAATAACCCAACATATAGTCTTAAAACCATTCAACCATTGACTGAGCTTAATACAGATTCAACAGAGCTAACTTTTATCCAAGCTCAAATTAACTCTGGTGAAAACCATGGTGAGCGCCGTGACACTATTAATTTAGGCCTTGGACAGCGTTACCTACTTGAAGGTGGTCAGTCTATTGCTGGTATTAATCTATTCACTGATTATGAAACCGAGTCTAAGCACAAGCGTGCATCGCTAGGTTTGGAATACCAAAGAGCTAACTTTAGTGCCAATATTAATAAATACTACCCATTGTCAGATAAGAAAGTTATTGGTGATTACACTGAAGAGCCACTAGCAGGACATGACATTAAACTAACGGGTCAAGTACCTTATCTATCTTGGGCAAAAATCAAAGGCACGCACTATTATTGGGATGCCAAAGTTGGCGACAATATTAAAGGTACTATTTTAGGTGTTGAAATAGAGCTTAATCCTTCTACTACGCTAGAAATAGGTACTGAAAACTCAAACACAGCTGAGCGTGCAAGCTATGCACGCCTAAGCGCACAACTGCCATTTAAAGATGGCGAAGCATTAACTAATTTTAAAGTCTCTGATCAAGCTTTTGCTAACTCAAATATTGTTACCCTAACCGATCTTGACTTTGTTGAAAGATCTAACAAAATCCGTATTGAAAAACTCTTAAATGGTGTTAGCGTGGTTTTGGGTGAATACAACGCTCCTACAGTAGGCTCTACCTGTACACTTTACAATGCATCAAATGTTGCTATTGCCAATGGCTCTGGTGTAACAGGCGCTGATGGCAGTGTAACACTGTCAAATGTTGTTCTACATGCTGGACTAGTTTCTAGCTCTTGTAATGCCATTGGTACCTATATCGATGAAGCCACAGGTGTGACCACTACTAGCTCTCCAGTGCTCAGAGCGGCAAAAATTTATTCAGGCACAGGAGACTTAATTCTTCTAGCCTCACCTCTATCAGAAATTGCTTATCAATTAGCTTATGCTGGTACTTTAGCTAATGATATAACCACTAAAAATACACAAATTGCAACAGCATTTGGTATAAGTGGCGTTGATTTTACCGCCACCATCCCAACGGATCTTAACACTATCACTGCCGCTAATGATGATGCGGGTAAATTTGGTACTGTGCTAGCAGCAGTCTCACAAATGTCTGAGAATGCAGGACATGATGATACACAGTCAACTGCAAATAATGGTGGTGATAATATCCACGCCAATGAAACTATCCAAGAGCTTGTTGTTGATATGGCTGATGGTGATATTGATGGTATTGCAGATGGACAAGGAAAAACTCTTAATCTTAATCAAGCTATAAACAATTTTAAAACAGGCTCTGGTGCTAACAACCCAACATCAGATACTGGAAACACTAATGCAGGCAATGTAGATATTGTAACAACCACCCCTAGTGTTATTTTAAATAAAACCGCAGTAACTCTTGATGAAAACGGTGTAACAACTTACACAGTAGTCCTTAACACGCAACCAACTGGTAGTGTTACGATCACCCCAGTGAGTGCTGATACCGGTGCTGCCTCCGTATCAGGTGTAATGACCTTTACCACAGCTAACTGGAGCACAGCGCAAACAGTTACAGTCACTGGTGTAGCTGATGTTAATGCAACTGATGAGACTGTAACCATTAGTCATACTATTACAGGTGCTGATTATGCTAGTGTGACTTCTGCTGATGTGATTGCTACCGTAGTGGATTTTAGCATCAGTGCCCAAACTCGCTCTATTGCTGAGAACTCTGCCAATACAACTAATGTGGGTGCAGTTCTTGTAACCACAGGTAGTCCAACTGGCTTTAGCATTACCAGCGGTAACACTAACACCGCCTTTGCGATTAGCAACAGTGGTCAAATCACCGTGGCCGATGTCAACCAGCTTGATTTTGAAACCACGACTAGCTACACGCTAGCAGTGCAGATCACCAAAGCTGACACCACGTCACAAAGTGCTAATATTACGGTTAATGTCACTAACGTTAATGAGGGTAGTGCTTCGATCAGTGCCCAAACTCGTTCTATTGCTGAGAACTCTGCCAATGCAACTAATGTGGGTGCAGTTCTTGTAACCACAGGTAGTCCAACTGGCTTTAGCATTACCAGCGGTAACACTAACACCGCCTTTGCGATTAGCAACAGTGGTCAAATCACCGTGGCCGATGCCAACCAGCTTGATTTTGAAACCACGACTAGCTACACGCTAGCAGTGCAGATCACCAAAGCTGACACCACGTCACAAAGTGCTAATATTACGGTTAATGTCACTAACGTTAATGAGGGTAGTGCTTCGATCAGTGCCCAAACTCGTTCTATTGCTGAGAACTCTGCCAATACAACTAATGTGGGTGCAGTTCTTGTAACCACAGGTAGTCCAACTGGCTTTAGCATTACCAGCGGTAACACTAACACCGCCTTTGCGATTAGCAACAGTGGTCAAATCACCGTGGCCGATGTCAACCAGCTTGATTTTGAAACCACGACTAGCTACACGCTAGCAGTGCAGATCACCAAAGCTGACACCACGTCACAAAGTGCTAATATTACGGTTAATGTCACTAACGTTAATGAGGGTAGTGCTGTTTCGATCAGTGCCCAAACTCGTTCTATTGCTGAGAACTCTGCCAATGCAACTAATGTGGGTGCAGTTCTTGTAACCACAGGTAGTCCAACTGGCTTTAGCATTACCAGCGGTAACACTAACACCGCCTTTGCGATTAGCAACAGTGGTCAAATCACCGTGGCCGATGCCAACCAGCTTGATTTTGAAACCACGACTAGCTACACGCTAGCAGTGCAGATCACCAAAGCTGACACCACGTCACAAAGTGCTAATATTACGGTTAATGTCACTAACGTTAATGAGGGTAGTGCTGTTTCGATCAGTGCCCAAACTCGTTCTATTGCTGAGAACTCTGCCAATACAACTAATGTGGGTGCAGTTCTTGTAACCACAGGTAGTCCAACTGGCTTTAGCATTACCAGCGGTAACACTAACACCGCCTTTGCGATTAGCAACAGTGGTCAAATCACCGTGGCCGATGCCAACCAGCTTGATTTTGAAACCACGACTAGCTACACGCTAGCAGTGCAGATCACCAAAGCTGACACCACGTCACAAAGTGCTAATATTACGGTTAATGTCACTAACGTTAATGAGGGTAGTGCTGTTTCGATCAGTGCCCAAACTCGTTCTATTGCTGAGAACTCTGCCAATACAACTAATGTGGGTGCAGTTCTTGTAACCACAGGTAGTCCAACTGGCTTTAGCATTACCAGCGGTAACACTAACACCGCCTTTGCGATTAGCAACAGTGGTCAAATCACCGTGGCCGATGCCAACCAGCTTGATTTTGAAACCACGACTAGCTACACGCTAGCAGTGCAGATCACCAAAGCTGACACCACGTCACAAAGTGCTAATATTACGGTTAATGTCACTAACGTTAATGAGGGTAGTGCTGTTTCGATCAGTGCCCAAACTCGTTCTATTGCTGAGAACTCTGCCAATACAACTAATGTGGGTGCAGTTCTTGTAACCACAGGTAGTCCAACTGGCTTTAGCATTACCAGCGGTAACACTAACACCGCCTTTGCGATTAGCAACAGTGGTCAAATCACCGTGGCCGATGCCAACCAGCTTGATTTTGAAACCACGACTAGCTACACGCTAGCAGTGCAGATCACCAAAGCTGACACCACGTCACAAAGTGCTAATATTACGGTTAATGTCACTAACGTTAATGAGGGTAGTGCTGTTTCGATCAGTGCCCAAACTCGTTCTATTGCTGAGAACTCTGCCAATGCAACTAATGTGGGTGCAGTTCTTGTAACCACAGGTAGTCCAACTGGCTTTAGCATTACCAGCGGTAACACTAACACCGCCTTTGCGATTAGCAACAGTGGTCAAATCACCGTGGCCGATGTCAACCAGCTTGATTTTGAAACCACGACTAGCTACACGCTAGCAGTGCAGATCACCAAAGCTGACACCACGTCACAAAGTGCTAATATTACGGTTAATGTCACTAACGTTAATGAGGGTAGTGCTGTTTCGATCAGTGCCCAAACTCGTTCTATTGCTGAGAACTCTGCCAATGCAACTAATGTGGGTGCAGTTCTTGTAACCACAGGTAGTCCAACTGGCTTTAGCATTACCAGCGGTAACACTAACACCGCCTTTGCGATTAGCAACAGTGGTCAAATCACCGTGGCCGATGCCAACCAGCTTGATTTTGAAACCACGACTAGCTACACGCTAGCAGTGCAGATCACCAAAGCTGACACCACGTCACAAAGTGCTAATATTACGGTTAATGTCACTAACGTTGTTGTAGAACTAGCCAGCATAACCATCGGCACTCAAACTTGGAGTGCATCTAATGTTTCATTAGTGCCTACTACAAATAATGTTCTAGGTACGGATTATTGGAATGCTTATGTGGGTACTGATGGTTCTGGAGATACAAGCGATGAAGACGGTTATTACTACACTTGGGATGCAGCGATGAACGTTTGTCCTAGTGGCTGGAGTTTGCCATCTGATGCTGATTGGAAAGTCTTAGAAGGTCAATTAGGTATGAGTGTTGCTAATCAAGAAGCAACGGGTTGGCGTGGTACTGATGAAGGAACAAAACTAAAAGTAGGTGGCTCTAGTGGCTTCGAGGCTAAGTTAGCGGGCTACCGCAATACCAATGGTAGTTTCTACAATCGTGGCGACACCACGGGCTTGTGGAGTAGTACTGAGTCAGGTAGTCATGCCTACAGACGCTACCTGTACACCAGTTACGCCACGGTGTACCGCAGTACCCACAATGAGGCGTACGGGTTTAGTGTTCGCTGTCTAAAGGATTAATTCGACACTTTGGCACTTCGACCAGCGAAGCTGGCATAAGTTGCACTAAAAGTGCAACTAAACACAGCCGAATGGCTGGGTATTTATACCCCCTTGCGGGGTATTTATCACCCAAGCTTGCTTGGGTGGTTTTTTATTACATAACAAGGAGTTAAGACATTTAAGGAAGGGCATTTAACATTACAGCATTGAGAATAAATGAGTTAATCAGCCCGGCGTTGTTTAGTTTAAGGATTAAACAAGTGAGGTTTATAAATCCAAACATTCTCTCATTTGTTAATGGCACTAATGGTTAAGACTAGCAGTATCATTAAAAAAATGAGGATAAAAGAATCTTACATTTGGTGATGAGTAGGTGAAACTTTACAAATTATATTTACTGTAGAGGCAAAACCCCCCGAACTTAACAAGTTAATAATTTTTGTTGGGTTTTGGGTTTGATAGCCACTTGTTGACGTGAGGAATTGCCTCAGGTTACGAATGTAAGGCAGGTTTTAATTTACAATAAAGATAGCAAAAAAAAAGCTAAAGTAGTTGTATGGTGGATTCGACTCATAAGTGCACAACTCCCAATTGACGAGCATCAACACCCGTCATCTCAAAAAACACCTGGTAAGGTGTTTTAAATCCTAGACATTTTCTCGGTCTAGAATTTAATTTATTCACTGCTATTTTAACTTCATTGTAAGCAATATTTACCAAAGATATTGTCTTTGGGAAGTATTGCCGTAATAAGCCGTTAGCGTTTTCGTTTTGTCCACGTTCCCAGCTATGGTAAGGCTTAGCAAAGTAACTCTTACAATGGATTGTTTTATTAATTTTCTCATGTCCTGCGAACTCCTTGCCATTGTCATAGGTAATTGAATGTACAAAACCCTTAATAGGCTGAAGCAAGGTATTGATGGCAACACTAACACCGTCTTTGTGTTTGCTATTAAGCGGATACGCCAGTCTAAGCTTTGATATGCGCTCATCCAGCGTTACGATGGCGCCTTTGTGGGCTTTACCAATAATAGTGTCCGCCTCCCAATGTCCAAATACTGTGCGATTATTAACTGCCTCAGGGCGCTGGTCAATATCAATACGATTGGGAATGCCTGTGCGATTATGCGCGTAACCATAACGCTTTCTATAAGGCTTACCCTGATGTCTGAGGTGTTGATATAACAAGCCACCATCTGCTTTATCTTTGAGCAAATAACGATAGATGCTCTCATGGTGAAGTTGAATGACATTGTTGGCATTAAGCCAACCACAGACTTGTTCAGGCGACCAATCAAGTTTTAGACAATTGTCAATCAAGCGTTTACACTCAATGGTTAATTTAACAAACTTATCTTTGGCTTGATGTCTTTGCTGCGCAAAGCCATTAGCCTGATTGTATCGATAGCCTCGCTTGCCCGTGTTACGGGCAATCTCTCTAATAATGGTAGAGTGGCTGCGATTAAGGTTTTGTGCGATTTTATTCTTAGACATGCCTTGTTTAATTCCAATCGCGATATAATGCCTCTCTTCAGAGGTTAGTTGCTTGTACATAGTGTTCAGCTCCGTTTAAGCAAATCAATCATTATAGATTGACCGACCTCTGATTTTATTCAAAGGCTTGGTGTATTTTGCTTTTTGCTTGACCTAAAGGCCAAGCAAAATACACTAATGCTAATTAAACTTAGTTGTGCACTTATGATGCGAATTTACACATTAACATTTTTATTTGTGGGCATTACTTTTGCTATCTACATTGGTATTGCTTTTTGGGCAAGAGCCACAACAACCAGTGAGTTTTATGTTGCTGGTGGTGGCATTCACCCAATTGCAAATGGTATGGCGACAGCTGCTGATTGGATGAGTGCGGCGTCATTTATTTCAATGGCGGGTTTAATCGCTTTTTATGGATATGGTGGCTCGGTATTCTTAATGGGTTGGACGGGTGGTTATGTGCTTTTGGCGATGCTACTTGCGCCTTACTTGAGAAAACACGGTTCATTTACAGTGCCTGAGTTTATTTCTGATCGTTATTATTCAAAAACCGCACGCGTTGTTGCGGTTATTTGTTTGATTATCGCCTCAGTTACTTATGTTATTGGTCAAATGAAAGGTATCGGCGTAGCGTTCTCAAGATTTTTAGAAGTAGATTATGAAACAGGCTTGGTAACAGGTATGGTGATTGTGGCATTCTATGCGGTAATGGGTGGTATGAAAGGTATTACTTACACACAAATTGCACAATATGTGATTATGATTATCGCTTATACCATTCCAGCGGTATTTATTTCATTTATGCTAACGGGCAATCCAATCCCACAGTTAGGTTTGGGTAGTGAAATGGCAGATGGTACTTATTTATTAGATAAACTTGACCAAGTGGTGGCAGGACTCGGGTTCTCCGAATATACTACGCAAGCGAGACTTAGCACGACTAATATGTTCGTTTATACTTTGTCTCTTATGATTGGCACGGCAGGTCTTCCACATGTGATTATGAGATTTTTCACGGTATCTTCTGTGAAAGCAGCGCGTGAGTCCGCTGGTTGGGCATTAATCTTTATTGCTTTGTTATACACTACTGCACCCGCAGTAGCAGCTATGGCAAGATTGAACTTAATGACCACGATTGACCAACCAACTCAATCACAAAACTTAGCCTATGCTGATCGTCCTTCTTGGTTTAAAAACTGGGAAAAGACAGGTTTGTTGAAGTTTGAAGATAAAAATGGCGATGGTTTAATCCAATACACAGGCGATAAAAAAACCAATGAAATGGTTAAAGTCGATAGAGATATTATGGTGTTAGCCAACCCTGAAATTGCAGGTTTGCCAAATTGGGTGATTGCGATTATTGCAGCTGGTGGTTTAGCGGCGGCACTTTCAACGGCAGCGGGTTTATTGTTGGCAATTGCATCCTCTATTTCCCATGACTTATTAAAAGGCGTGTGGAAACCCAATATTACGGAGAAAGAAGAGTTGAATTATTCTCGACTTTCGATGATTGGTGCGATTTTGGTTGCAGGTTATTATGGGTTTAATCCGCCAGACTTTGCCGCAGGCACCGTTGCACTCGCCTTTGGTTTGGCAGCGTCGAGTATTTTCCCAGCACTCATGATGGGCATCTTCTCTAAGAAGATGAATAAAGAAGGTGCAATTGCGGGTATGCTTTCAGGTATTGGTATTACGCTACTTTATGTATTCCAGCATAAAGGCATTATGTTCGTGAAGTCAACTTCGTTCTTAGGTGATATGGACCCTAACTGGTTCCTTGGCATCGAGCCAAATGCATTTGGTGCAATTGGTGCGTTGGTTAACTTTGCGGTAGCATTCTTTGTTATGAGTCGCACTGCAAAAGTACCTGAGAAGATTGAGCAGATGGTTGAGAATATTCGTATTCCAGCGTCTAATTAAATTTTTTAAAGTATCTTTAAAACGCCTGGCAATGCTGGGCGTTTTTTTTATTTAGAATACAAGGAGTAAGTATGTTTTTTAAAAATAAACATGTAATTACATCTATGATTGTTGCCCCGATTTTGGCACTCATCAGTTACTTTGCAGTGGATTATTATGTGGCTGAAGTGCCACATAAGGCCAAACAAGGACAGTCGTATAAAATGCTGGCAAAACCTAATTGCCGTTGGGCAAGTGGTGCTTGTGATTTGATTAATGGCGAGTTAGAAATTCGCATTACTTCTGATGGTCAAAACTATGGATTTAATCAACTTTTTGTTGATGCTTCAACTGATTTAAAAGGGATTAAATTTGCTTTGGTTGCAACAAAAGGCAAAAACTCTCAGCCACAATCAATGACCGGTGGCAAGCATTCTTGGCAATCTTCACGGGTGAATATTATAAAATCAGACTACTTACAGTTTGTTATTTCTGCGAATAAGAGTGTATTTTATGCGGAAGTGCCAGCTGTTTTTATTTATAAAGAACCTTTGATGTGAGTTATGGAAATTGAAGAATTAGAAATTATTGACTTTTTTAAACTCACACTGCCTTTAGACAGTGCAACTCTTGAGGAATTAAAATCTTTACTTGCAAAAACCGAGGTTGCTTATCGCAGAAAAAGACACATATTAACCATTAAACCCGATTATTTGTATTTAGTGCGAAAAGGTGCGGTGCGAATTGAAGATGAAAATGAGGCGTTATTTTCTCTGCTTGGCGAACATCAATGGTTTGGTTATAGCGCTCAATTATTACCATATACGCATCTATGTCAAGAGGACACGCTTTATTATCGAATTGATAAAGCCTATTTTTATGCGTTGTTTGCTGATAATGCGACGATTGAAAACTTCTTTACCGAGGCGAATTTAGAGAGTAGTATCCAGTCGCAAAACCTCATTAAAAAAGACAGTTTATTGTCTAATTCGGTGCTGTCAATGTCGCGTTCTAACAATGTATAATACCCCAACAATTTCAGACAACATTCTAAACTTTCTTATTTCGAACAAGTTAAACTAAACAAAAAAAATCGGAGTAAAAAAATGAGTAAAAAACGAACCAAATACACCTCAGCAGAAGGTGAATTGGCTTTAGCCAAGAGAGGCTACCCTGGGGTATTTAAAACAAAATTAGTGCTTGAGTTATTACAAAATGAAAGCACTTTAGCACAGATTGCCAGCAAACACAATATTCTTCCACAGAATTTAGCAAACTGGAAGAAGACCTTCCTTGCCAACGCAGAGATTGCTATGGAACCATCAAAAGCAGTCAAAGAATACAAAGAAGCGCTTATTAAATCACAAAAGCAAAATGAGCGCTTAACTACACTCGTTGGCAAGGTAACTGTAGAAAAGGAGTGGTTATCAAAAAAGCTCGTCAGCTTGGGCTCATCTAATCTCAAACAATTAGTTGACCTCAAGCCATCCTTATTATCGGTTAATCATCAATGTCAATTGTTAGGCGTCAACAGAAGTGGGCTTTATTACAAGTCAAGTGTCAATCACACCAAGCAAACAATTAAAAAACACATTACCAAAGTGTTTGAACAAATACCCATCTATGGTGAAAAAAAAGTTCATCAACAATTACTTGAAGAGGGTTGCAAAGTCAGTTTAAACACCGTTGCACGCTATCGCCAAGAGTTAGGATTAAAGGCAGTATTGGCAGTTAAATCACTCCATACTACAATACCAATCAAAGCACATAAAAAATACAGTTATAAGCTTAGGGGGCTTGATATTAATCAGGCTAATCAAGTGTGGTCTACAGACATCACTTACATCAAGATTGCAGGCGGTATGGTTTATATGGCTGCTGTTATTGACTGGCATTCAAAGGCTGTATTATCACATAGAATATCCAACACTATGGATACACAATTGGTAATGGGTGTATTAAATGATGCACTAGATAAACACCCACATCCAGAGATATTTAATACCGATCAAGGTGCTCAATATACCAGTGAAGTGCATACCAAACGCTTAAAAGATTTAGGCGTTACAATATCAATGGATGGAAAAGGTAGGGCTACAGATAACATTTGCATTGAACGCTTCTGGCGAAGTGCCAAATGTGAAAGAATTTATTTAAACGAGTATCAATCTATTAGTGAGCTAGTCGCTGATGTAGATGATTATATTGAGTTCTATAATCATCGAAGATTCCACGAGACATTGGAATATAAAAAACCAATGAATGTGTATCAAGAAAGTGTAGAATTGAACCAGAAAAAGAAGAAGGCTTCTATATAAGAAAATTTAAAAAGTTGTCAGAAGTTTTGGGGTAATGTAATGCTTATTTGGTGGATAAAAAAGTCAGTATTAGCGAAGTGGCACAATTGATGTGCAAAAAAAAGGTAACTGCCGTGGTAATAACGGACAAAAAAGAAGTTTGTGGGATTATTACCGACCGTGCTTTTTGCACAAAAGTAGTGGCAGAAAATTTTGATATAAACAAGCCTATTGGCGATATTATGACTGGCAATCCCATCTCTATTGCTCATTACAAAAGTGGCGTTGAGGCGATGTTATTAATGGCAAATGCACAAATTAGGCATTTGCCAATTGTTAAAAATAAACAAGTAGTCGGCATGGTAACAGCGGCGGATTTGATGCGTAAACAAAGCCACAATGTGGTATTTTTGGTGAATGAAGTTCTGGCATCAAATACGACAAAAGAGTTGGAAAAAATCTCCAAACAAATTCCTTTGTTATTGCAAAATAGTTATGAATCCAATATGGACCAACACGATACTACCTATTCCGTGAGTGCCATTGGCAAATCTATCAATCAACAACTGCTCAAACAAGCCGAAGTGTTATTAGGTCCGCCACCGATAGACTATGCTTGGGTTGTGGCAGGATCGTTGGCTAGGTCTGAGCAAATTGCACACACCGATCAAGATAATTTGTTGATTTTGTCAGATGAATATCAAGAAAAATTGCACGGCGACTATTTCATTAAATTGGCACACTATGTCAGCGATGGGCTTAATGCCTGTGGTTATGTCTATTGCCCAGGGGATGTGATGGCGACCAATCAAAAATGGCGTCAAAGTCTGAGCGTGTGGCAGTCATATTTTAAAAAATGGATTACTTCACCAGAGCCAAAAGCATTGATGTATGCCAGTATTTTCTTTGATTTGAAATGTATTTATGGCGAGGCTGAATTGCTGGATAATTTATTAACAGAGGTGTTTGAATTAACGGCTAATAATACGATTTTTCAATCACATATGGCAGTTAATGCCCTGCATTACACACCGCCACTAGGATTTTTTAGAAACTTTACGCTGGATAAAAATGGTGCAAATGAAAAATCTTTGGATATGAAAAAGAAAGGCGTAGTGCCGATTGTGGATATTGCCCGAGTATATAGCCTGTCAAATGGCATTAGGTCGGTTAATACGCAAGATAGATTGAGAGAATTATCGGATATGGGCGGTATGAGTAGTTCGGGTGCCAATGATTTGATTGAGGCTTATAAATTCATTAACTCAGTGCGTATTAAACACCAAAGTCAGCAGATTAAATCGGGGCAATCAGCCGATAATTATGTTTTGACTGAGGAGATTTCTTCTTTAGACAAAAAACATTTAAAAGATGCGTTTAGATTGGTTAGCAATATGCAATCGGCATTGGGTTCACGCTACCAAACTTCAATATTATCATGATGTTTCTCAGTCATTTTTTGAGCGAATATCGCCGAAAAAAATTACTTAATACCCCTTTGGAAAAACCACTTCATCAGTATTTATCTCAGCCTTTGGTGAGTTATAAAAGTGCCATTCAAGACATAGAATTTTTAGTGTTGGATTTTGAAACCACAGGGCTTGATGCGTCCAAGGAAAAAATTATCAGTATTGGATACACAGTGATTAAAAACCTGCGTGTTTTGCCACAGACATCCACGCATATCCTTGTCAATCCGAAGCAAGCACTGGCAGAGCAAAATGTTGCCATTCATCAATTAACCGACGAGGAATTAAAACAAGGCTTATCACTCAGTAGTACGATGAAAAAACTACTAACGCAGATGCATAATAGGGTGGTGATTGTGCATTTTGACAAGATTGAAAAAAACTTTATCAATCAAGCCTGTCGCGAACTTTATCAAGTTAACGCACTGCCAATGATAATGCTAGACACTTTGCAAATTGAACAAAAAAAACGACAACGCATACAACAACCCATTAAATCCAATGATTTGCGATTATTCACTTTACGAGAAACCTACCATTTACCCCGCTATACAGCACACAACGCTATGCAAGATGCGATTGCAACCGCTGAATTATTTTTGGCACAAGTAGAATATATGGGCAATAAAAATACGCTTAAATTACAGCAACTAATCTAAAGTTTAGGTATTATTAATATTTTTTCCAACACCTAAAAAAATTATGTATTCAATCGCAAAGCCTAACAGAACGCCTTTAATTGACGAAACCAAATATCTTTCTATGTATCAAGATTCCATTGATAATTCTGATGAATTTTGGGCAACGCAAGCCAAAGAATTTTTAGACTGGGACAAGGATTGGGAAGCCACTTCTAATGTCGATTACAACACTGGGTTGATTGAGTGGTTCAAGGGTGGCGAGTTGAATGTCGCCTATAATTGCATCGACCGCCATTTACCACAACGAGCCAACCAAACCGCAATTATCTGGGAAGGCGATGACCCTAAAATTAGCCAAAAAGTTACCTATCAAAAACTGCATGATGAAGTGGCAAAACTCGCCAATGGTTTGAAAAAACTCGGCGTTAAAAAAGGCGATAGGGTCTGTATTTATATGCCGATGATTTTGCAGGCAAGTTATGCGATGTTGGCGTGTGCGAGAATTGGTGCGATTCATTCTGTGGTATTCGGCGGTTTTTCACCCGAAGCCTTAAAAGATAGAATCTTAGATTCAGAATGCAAGATTGTCATTACCGCTGACGAAGGTTTGCGTGGTGGCAGGGCAACTCCACTCAAAACCAATGTCGATAAAGCCATCGAAGCCTGTGATTGTGTTGAAGCCGTCATCGTTGTTGAAAACACCAAAGGCGAAGTGGCATGGGGCAAACGCGATGTGTGGTATCACGATTTAATTGCTGATATGCCAGCCGAATGCCCATGCGAATCATTCGACGCAGAAACCCCGTTATTCATCCTTTACACCTCAGGTTCAACGGGCAAACCAAAGGGCGTTCTGCACACCACAGGCGGTTATTTACTCTACGCCGCCATTACCCATAAATATGTTTTTGATTATCAAGAGGGCGACATTTATTGGTGCACCGCCGATGTCGGTTGGGTGACAGGACACTCCTATATCGTCTATGGACCACTCGCCAATGGTGCAACTACGCTGATGTTTGAAGGTATCCCCACCTATCCAGATGCCTCGCGTTTTTGGCAAGTCATCGACAAACACAAAGTTAACACTTTTTACACCGCACCCACTGCCATCCGTGCATTAATGGGTGCAGGCGATGATTTTGTGGACAAAACTGACCGCTCAAGCCTGCGTATCCTCGGCACCGTCGGCGAACCAATCAACCCCGAAGCGTGGGAATGGTATTATCACAAAATCGGCAATGGCACCTGCCCAATCGTTGACACTTGGTGGCAAACAGAAACGGGCGGACATATGATTACCCCATTGCCTTACGCCACCGCCCTAAAACCAGGCTCCGCCAGCAAGCCTTTCTTCGGCATCGAGCCACAAGTCGTGAATGAAAAAGGTGAAATTTTAGAAGGTGAAGCCGAAGGCATTTTAGTCCTCGCCCGCTCATGGCCCGGACAAATGCGCACCCTTTACAATAATCATGAGCGTTTTATGGAAGCCTATTTCACTACTTTTAAAGGTAAATATTTCGCTGGCGACGGCGTTAAACGCGACGCAGACGGTTACTATTGGATTACCGGTAGAGTTGATGATGTCCTCAACATCTCAGGTCACCGCCTCGGCACCGCAGAAATTGAATCCGCCTTAGTCCTACACAAAAGCGTCTCCGAAGCCGCCGTCGTCGGCTACCCCAACGACATCAAAGGTCAAGGCATTTATGCCTATGTTTCCCTCATCAACGGCATCACTCCAAGCGATGAGTTAAAAGCCGAATTAGTCAAACAAGTCCGCAGCGAAATCGGACCCATTGCCAATGTTGACAAACTCCAATTCACCAACAGCCTACCAAAAACCCGCAGCGGAAAAATTATGCGCCGCATCCTCAGAAAAATCGCCGAAAACGACTACGACAATCTTGGCGACACCTCAACTTTGGCAGAGCCAGAAGTGGTGGAGAGTTTGATTGCGAATAGGGTTTAAAAATATTAGAGTTGAATAATGGAATATAAAAATTATAAAGCACAGGTAAATTTTAACGAAGAAGAGCAAATATTTTGGGGCGAAGTAACAAATATCGGCAAAAATAAAATCACTTTTTGAAAGTGATGATGCAAAAAAACTCTATGATGAATTTAAAACATCAGTGGATTTTTATCTTGAAACTTGCAAGAAAAATAATAATCAAGTTGTTAAACCAGCATCTGGAAATAGACCCTAAAGAACACGCAGAATTAGCACAAGTTGCCAGACAAAATAAAATAAGCGTTAATGCTTTAGTGCATAGTTTTATTACTGATAGATTAAATTTTCATCAATAATTTTTAAAAAATATCAGAGGGTTACGCCGTGAGCGACACCAATTTTCCCGCATTAAAATTCAATCCCGATTTATTAAAAAAAAGACAATAATCCCTAGGTTGCACCTCTGGCTCCTTATTAATATTATAAGAGAGTTCATCGGACATTGGATTATAGAAAGCCTATGAATATGTATCAAGAGTATAAAATTGAATCAAGGAAAGAAGAAGGCTTTCTAAGGTGTCCTATTTTTTATTAGAGGTGGTGCGCTTTGAAGTTGAGTGTGGGTTTTTGCCACAGGTTCTGGGTTTAAAAATGAAAAAGACAAACATCCCAAGTGGAAATAACGCTTATTACGCTGTAATGTTGATCAAATAAAGTTGTCTTTATTTGGTGGTATTGTCCAGTGAGCAATTACCATCAACAAAACAAAATATTTTGTTTTCTAAGTTTTTATAATCAGGATTAAAGGTGCCTCTGCGTATATATACATTGGGTATCTTTACATTATTTTCAGAAAAAACATAATCAAAATCATCATTTTGACAGTTTTTAAAATCTTCTGTCATTTTCTTGTCGGTATCGTATTTTTTGCAATTATGATAAATGCCATCAAACCCATAATGTGTATCTGCTGGATCAACAGGTATGGCAATATGTGCTAAATTAAGCGTTTTGTATTTTTTCTGTAGCGTGTCTAATTTAACTTCGGTAATATTGTTGCAGTTTAATTGTTTGTCTGCGTTGATTTCTGCATTAACTTTTGAATTTATGGATTGATACCATATCAAGACATTTTTGTTGGTATTTGTGTCTTTTGCATAACAGAAAAATGCTCTTGCAGCTTGTGCATCAATTGTGTCGTCATCTGCACTTATTGCCATTAATACAGGGATTTTCAATGCATTTTTTGGATCAAGCATATCTTTGGTTAACTCGTAAAATTGTCCGCCAGCATTAAACGAAAATGACTCATAACGCGCCGCATCTCTTTCATATAAGGTGCTTAACCAATCCATAAATCTTGCAACAAATGGCGACAAAAAGGCAAAGTTTGATTTTGCTTTGACAGCGACCGATAAAAGAATTAGACCTTTGACCTTGTCATCTCTAGTGTTGTCCGCATTAGAGGGGTTGTTGTTCATGTAATCAATTAACAAAGTAGTGCCAGTGGAAAAACCAGCAAGATACAGATCACTTATTTTATTGTCATTTTTAAAACGATTGATGCCGTATTTAACAATTTTTTTCCAGTCGCTACTTGTCATGTCTAATGAGTTGCCAACAACGCTGCCATGCCCTGGTAGTAAAACAGACCTGATAGTCGCACAAGGGTATTTTGCATTTAAAGATTTGCTTAAACTTCTCATTAAATAGGGTGAATCTGTTAAACCATGAACCAGTAAAAAGCCTTTTTGATTATTGCCCTTGCACTCGCTCTGCTCTGTTGGTTTAACCTCAAACGGTGCACGCATTTCTATAGTTTGTAAATTGCTGTATTTACCTAAGTATGAACTTTGGTCAAGATTAGGGCGTACAGTATTAATAATTTTAGCAATATTTTCTTTGCTGTTGGCAACATAAGTAGAAAATTTGACATTATCTTCAGGAGTGAATGCTGATTTGTTATATACAGATGTGTTTGTTATTTCTAAATATGGCTCGTCGGTTTTATTACATGAGGCTAACAATGCAATTGTCGTTATTAAATAGATTTGTGCTGTGTTTTTTAAAAACATATTTATATGAGGCCTCGTAAAGAGATTGCTGAATTTTAACACTTTATTGGCAGTTTTTTTATAATAAAAAGTGTAATATGCAAAGGTCTGAATATATACTTATGCGTTTATTTTTAGAAAATCGAACATATTTTCAATCGGATAATTTTCAGGTATTTATAATTTTAAAAGTTGAGAAGAGAAGAGGCGATGAATTTGAAAGTTGAAAATTGGACGGTATAATGTTTGAAAATGATAAAGATATTTTAGAGTTCAAACCCAAATATTCGCACATGCTACCGCAAGATTGACAGGATGTGGCAAACCTATGAAGTCAATTTGCAATACTCATGATGATATTTCTCAAAAATATCAGGATAAACCTGATCTTTTTTTTTGCAAAATCCTTTGTATTGTTGTCGGGGGGGCAAACAATTAAAAACTTTGGTGCGATTTAATCCGCAAGGGTTAGACGCAAATAATTTAATAATAATTTTTCAAAAAAGAGAAAGTATGCAAGAAGATATGCACTATTATGGCACTTATGCCATGGCAAGAGCTGCAGGATTAGAAGTCAAACATGCAAAAGTAATTGCGTATGCAGCACAATATGTTGATGATTCAACTGCAAATGATAGCGAACAACACGAAGATGGTGGGATGTTTGAAACAACAGCAACCGCACACACAAATACAGAAGCAATTGCAAACGCAGTAGCGGATTATGCAGAACAACGCAAAGTATGGGTGCCATTCCATTTTTTCCCAGGGGGTGAAGGAACATCACTCTCTGAAAAATTAAAATGCGTTAAAGATAGCCCTCTAGCACAAGCGATGGTTAAAAATCACACTCGTCATGCGGTTGCTGTAAAAGATGGTTATGGATTGGCTTTAATGGGGGTTATGGCACATGTGTATGCGGATACTTTTTCTCATTATGGATTTTCTGGGGTAAGCTCAAGAGAAAATGAGGTGGATGGACAATCATTTGAATTGGATGTTAAAAATAAAAAAGTAAAGGCTTATATTATGGGTAAATTTACTGGGTTTTTGTCAAAGTACGCACCTAAGTTTCTTATTAAAAACTATAGGAATATTGTAAGTAAAGGGGTAAGTGTTGCTACTGGTGCATTGGGGCATGGTGCAGTTGGCACCTATCCAGATAGGCCATTTTTGAGATGGAAGTTTACTTATATAAAGGACAACAAAACTTCTGAATGGAGAAATAATAATGAAACTTTTTTAGAGGGTTGTGAAAAAATACATCAGGCATTTAGTGAGTATGCACAACAAGCAAATATATCAATTAATCCTGTTGAATTTAATGATATTAAAGAGAAGGTCAATACAATTTTGGCGATAGAAGCAGGCAAAGAAGGTAGAATAGAGGCGTGGAAAAAAGCCATCAATGAGGGTGATTTATTTGAAAAATCAGATAATGAAGCGTTGGAATATTCCCCTCATTACTGGGAAGAACAAACACATGATTTTGAAGATTTGAAAAACTCACATGAAATGATAGATAGAGATGTTTATAAATTTCATCAAGCGGCTATTTATCATCGTAACTACACACTTAAACAACTATTACCAAGCCATAACATTATGGTTTTATGATTTTAAAATGCCTAACAAGTAACTATTGAGCTCATTTCCACGATTTTCGTGGGAATGCATAAACCCTAATCCAAAAATAGAAAATGCAAATCTGACGCCAACCCTCACTACCACAGCAGAAGGTGAATTGGCTTCAGCCAAGAGAGGCTACCCTGAGGTATTTTAAAAAAATCACCGTGGAACCACTGGGTGGCACTAAGATTTTTTTAAAACATTGTAATAGCAAGGCTTAACGCTATATTCACACTTTCTATCTTTGAGACCCCTGCATTGGGTATGAATACCGCCTAAAAGCCAACTTTCATCCATTTGATAACTTTTACAAAACCTGTATTAACCCTGCTAGGACTGGCTTTGTAAAAATTACCAACTGAATAAAATTTAACTTTTATCCGGTATCCATACCCAATGCAGGAGTCTCTCTTTGGATTAGGGGGTTAATCTTGTGTAAAAAACTTTTAAGAATGGATTATAATAAGATTTAACTTAATTTAATATCTGCTAAACTTATGCAAACTATTCAATTTCATACAACAATTAAAGACAATATAGTGAATATCCCTAAGCGATATGCTAACTTAATTGGTAAAAATGCAGATGTTATTATCAACTATGATTTGCCAGAGCAAGGGAATGATAATTTAGCATTTTCTAATGCAAGTGCCAACAGTATTTCTGAATGGCGAGATGAGACTGAAGATAATGTATGGGTTTAAATATTGAGAAATTCGATATTGTCTTGTGTAAATTTTATTTTACAGATTTAAAATCTTATAAAAACAGACCCGTTTTAATTTTAAAAGATAATTTACCATTTGATGATTTTTTGGTTATTGCTATTAGTAGTAAAGTCAATAAATTATTTGATGATGAAATATTGATTGATAATCATGCTTTTAAAAATGGGGAAATTCCAAAAACTTCAAAAGTTATGTTGAGAAAAACTTTTGTTATTGAAAAAAGTATGATTGTCAAAAAGTATGGAAAACTAACTGATACTGCTATGGATGAAATTCATGAAAGTCTCTGTAACTTTTATCAATGCTAATTCTTCTTTAGCCAAATCGCTGCTTGCTTAGCATAGTAAGTTAAGATTGCATCCGCACCAGCGCGTTTGAACGATAGCAAGGTTTCAAGCACGACTTTTTCTTCATCAATCCAGCCGTTTTGTGCGGCGGCTTTGAGCATGGCGTATTCGCCACTGACATGGTAGGCGAAGGTGGGCATGCCGAAGGTTTGTTTGATGCGATAGACGATGTCTAAATAGGGCAAACCAGGTTTTATCATGACCATATCGGCGCCTTCGTCGATGTCTAAGCCGACTTCACGGATGGCTTCGTCGGAGTTGGCGGGGTCCATTTGGTAGGTTTCTTTGCTGGATTTACCGAGATTTTTGGCAGAGCCGACGGCATCACGAAAAGGGCCGTAGTAGTTGGATGCATATTTGGCAGAGTAGGCGAGAATGTTCGTATGGATGAAGCCGTTTTCTTCTAAGGCTTCACGGATAGCGCCGATGCGACCGTCCATCATATCGCTTGGGGCAACGATGTCGGCACCTGCTTTGGCATGGGAAAGGGCTTGTTTGACAAGGATTTCAACGGTTTCGTCATTCAATACATAGCCCTTATCGTCAATTAGACCATCTTGTCCGTGGGTGGTAAATGGGTCGAGGGCGACATCGGTAATGACGATTAATTCGGGGTGTTTTTCCTTTAAAGCACGCACGGCGCGTTGTGCTAAACCGTCTTTATTGTAGGCTTCTTCGGCATTTAATGATTTTTTGTTTTCACCAGCAACAGGAAATAACGCCACGGCATTGATGCCTAATTGCACTAATTCATCGGCTTCGATTAACAATTGGTCAATGCTCAATCGTTCTACATCTGGCATAGAATCAATGTTTTCGCGTTTATTTTCACCTTCAATAACAAAAATTGGTAGGATTAAATCATCCGTCGTTAAGGTGTTTTCACGCATTAATTCACGAGTATTTGCGTGTTTTCTCATACGACGAGGTCTATGGGTTAAAATTGTCATATTTTAGAGACTCTATTTATTATTTAATTAGGCAATTATACAACAATGAAGACAACAAGCAAAACCTTAAACAAAATGTCCAGTGTGGACGCCTCTTTTATCAAGCCATTACCAAACTCAACAAAAATTTATGTTGAGGGTTCTCGTTCTGATATTCAAGTGCCAATGCGTGAGATTACACTGACTGATACCATTGGTGAGTTGGCGGAGAAAAATGACCCGATTCATGTGTATGACACTTCAGGCGTTTATACCGACCCTAAGGTGGATATTAATCTGCGTAAGGGGTTGGGGGGTGTGCGTTCGGCTTGGATTGAAGAGCGAGATGATACGGAAATGCTAGATGGACTCAGTTCAGATTTTTCAAATGAGCGTCGTGATAACGAAGGTTTGGATGAATTGCGTTTTGAACATTTACAAGCACCTCGTCGGGCGAAAGCGGGCAAAAATGTCTCACAAATGCATTATGCACGACAGGGCATTATCACCCCTGAAATGGAATATATTGCCATTCGTGAGAATTGTAAATGGCAGGATTATAAGGATAAAATCGGACAACAAAAGGGCGAATCGTTTGGCGCTAGTATTCCTGAGATTATCACCCCTGAATTTGTGCGTGATGAAGTGGCACGGGGTCGTGCGGTGATTCCTGCGAATATTAACCACCCTGAGAGTGAGCCGATGATTATTGGGCGCAACTTTATGGTGAAAATTAACGGTAATATTGGTAATTCTGCACTCGGTTCAAGCATTGATGAGGAAGTGGATAAGATGGTGTGGGGCATTCGCTGGGGGGCGGATACGATTATGGATTTGTCCACGGGCAAAAATATTCATGAAACCCGTGAGTGGATTATTCGTAATTCACCTGTGCCGATTGGCACCGTGCCAATTTATCAAGCGTTGGAAAAAGTTAATGGCGTTGCCGAAGATTTGAATTGGGAAGTATTTCGCGATACTTTGATTGAACAAGCTGAGCAGGGCGTGGATTATTTCACTATTCACGCAGGCGTGCGTTTGCAACATGTGCCACTCACGATTGACAGAATTACAGGCATCGTTTCTCGTGGTGGTTCGATTATGGCAAAGTGGTGTCTTGCACATCATACTGAGAGTTTTATTTATACGCATTTTGAAGATATTTGTGAAATTATGAAGCAATATGACATTACTTTTTCACTCGGCGATGGACTGCGTCCAGGCTGTATTGCCGATGCCAATGATGCGGCGCAATTTGGCGAGCTGGAAACGCTGGGCGAATTGACAAAAATCGCTTGGAAGCACGATGTGCAAACCTTTATCGAAGGTCCAGGGCATGTGCCGATGCAGATGATTAAAGAAAATATGGAAAAGCAACTTGACGAGTGTGGCGAAGCGCCTTTTTACACTTTGGGCCCGTTAACAACGGACATTGCACCCGGTTATGACCATATTACCTCAGCAATTGGTGCAGCACAAATCGGTTGGTACGGCTGTGCGATGCTTTGTTATGTCACGCCAAAAGAACACCTCGGTTTGCCAAATCAAGACGATGTCAAAGAGGGCATTATCGCTTACAAAATCGCTGCTCACGCTGCCGACCTTGCTAAAGGACACCCAGGGGCACAAATTCGTGATAACGCATTATCCAAAGCGCGTTTTGAATTTCGTTGGGAAGACCAGTTTAATCTCGGCTTAGACCCAGATACAGCACGCAAATATCACGATGAAACTCTACCAAAACAAGCAGCAAAAACCTCACATTTCTGTTCAATGTGCGGGCCAAAATTTTGCTCTATGAAAATCACCCAAGAAATCAAAACTATGGATGCGGAAGAACTTGCTAAGATTGATGCCGCCGTTAAATTAGGAATGGATTTAAAATCAGAAGAGTTTTTGCAAAATGACAGTGAGATTTATTTAAAGAACGATTAACTCCCAATGCTAAATGTATTATTAAAACTGCACAACAATAAGTTTTTTGAATTTAGCGTTATTGGTGTCATTGTCCTTTCATCGCTACTTATCGGGGTAAAAACCTACGATATTAATCCAAATTATTTGTTGGTTTTAGAGATTTTGGACATGGCGGTTACCGTATTTTTCTTAGTTGAAATTCTACTGCGATTTACCACCACCACAAATAAAAAACGATTTTTTCACAACGCTTGGAATGTGTTTGACACGCTTATTGTGACGGTAAGCCTTATCCCTATTGACCAAAGTGAGTATGCGTTATTGGCTCGTTTAATTCGTATTTTCCGCGTCCTGCGTTTGATTAGTGCCATTCCAGAATTGCGTTTGCTAATCAATGCATTAATCAAAGCTTTACCAGCGATGGGCTATGTGTTGCTATTGATGTTTATTTTGTTTTATATGTATGCCGCCATTGGTAGTTTTATTTTTGAGTCTATTAATCCCGTATTATGGGGCGATATTTCCATCTCAATGCTGACACTATTCCGTGTAGTAACCTTTGAAGATTGGACCGATGTGATGTATGAAACGATGGCGGTGCACCCATGGTCGTGGCTGTATTATTTGTCGTTTATTTTCTTTAATGCCTTTGTGTTTTTGAATATGATGATTGGTATCGTCATTGATAAAATGCAGCAAGAACACACTAAAGATGACGAATGCGATATTACCAAACGCTTGGAACGCATTGAGCAAAAATTAGACAAAATTTAAGCGGATTGTGTTAATAAATGTGTAGCGGACATTTATGGAAAAATATTTGTCATAAAAGTTAAATTAATTTATAATGTACATAAATACCGTACAGAATGAAGAAAATTATGAATAGTGTTAGTGTTAATAAATTTAGAGATAACTTAAAAAGTTTTGTCGATCAGTCTTATTCTGATCACGAACCTCTTAAGGTTACACGCAGAAATGCACAGGATTTTGTGGTGATGAGTGCAGAGGATTATGCGAGTGAGCAAGAAACGCTGTATATTTTGCAAAATTCCGATTTAATGAGGCAATTTAATGAAGCGTTAAAAACTCAAAAGGATGGAACAGGTTACAGACCGACTGCTGAGGAAATGGATGAAATCCTTAGTTCTTGAGGGTAACGCTTGGTTTTCCTATGAAAAACTAAGAGAAAATGACAAGAGAGTGCATAAGGCATTAGTCAAAATATTGAAAGACATATTACGAAATGACCCACGAGAAGGAATTGGAAAGCCAGAGCCTTTGAAATATAATTTAAATGGATATTGGTCTCGTAGAATCAGTCAAAAAGATAGGGTTGTTTATAGATTTGATGAAAATAGCGTTTATGTTATTGCCATTGGCGGTCATTACGATCAAGTTAATTTAAAATTACACTAATTCCTTCGATAAGGTTATCAACCGCCCCTTGCTGAGATTTGAAATATTGATTGGCATTTTTACCTAAAGTTTTAGTTTGTTTTTCATTGGCTAACAAAGCCGAAATTTCAACTAATAATTCATCTGCATTTTGTACTTGAATACTGGCATTTTGCTCGATTAAACCCGTAGATATTTCACTAAAATTGAACACATTTGGACCGAATACAATCGGCTTGGAAAGAGCGGCAGGCTCTAACATATTATGCCCGCCTGTGTTACTTAGACTGCCCCCCATAAAGACAATATCAGCAATTTCAAAATATGCCATCATCTCACCCATAGAATCTCCGAGTAGGATTGTGCAATCGTTGCAAGGGATGTTGTCAGAGCGTTTGGTGATTTTTAAATTGTGCTTTTCGGCTAATTTATACACTTCATCAAAGCGCTCAGGGTGTCTTGGGACGATAAGCATTAATGCGTCCAAAGGATTTTTTAGATAAGCATCCATAATCTGCATTTCTTCGCCTTTGTGGGTGCTGGCAAAAACCACCACTTTACGATTGCCAACAAGGGTTTTTAATTGTTGAGAAATGCTTGAATCTACACTCGGATTTTGGTCAAATTTGATATTACCTGTCACCTTTACTTTATCAGCACCTAATTGTTTAAAGCGTTCGGCAGAATTTTGATTTTGCGTGGCAATCAACGAGAGTTTATTTAAAATTTGCTTGGAAAATTTAGGAAATTTTTGGTATTTTGCTAATGATTTTTTTGAAAGTCGAGCGTTCACTAGCAAAGTTGGCACGCCATTTTTATGTAGTGCGTGAATAAGATTTGGCCAGATTTCTGTTTCTAACAAAAGGCAGATTTTTGGATTAACTTTTTTAATGTAGCGTTTCACAATCCCAAACACATCAAACAGAAAATATAAGTGTAAAACTTTGTCTTTATAATGTCTTATCACCGCCTTAGAGCCTGTTAGCGTGGTACTTGTGACTAATATTTTATGATTAGGATATTGCAACATCAGTGCATCAATCAACACAATTGCCGCCCTAAATTCCCCCACAGAAACACAATGCACCCAAATCACATCTGCCGTTATCGCCTCTATAAATCCCAGTCGTTCACCCATCCTTTTTCGGTAGTTTGCACCTTTGAATATCAAGCGTAATACCATCACTGGTAACAGTAAATATCCGATTAGGTTGTATAGGGTTAAATTCATTGATAGTGGTATAATGTTGTTCATTGTATTTTAACGACTTTTTATGAAATTTGTAGATTCTGCATCAATTCGTGTTGAAGCTGGAAAAGGCGGCGCAGGTTGCCTTGGTTTTCGCAGGGAAAAATATATCCCCGACGGCGGCCCTGACGGTGGCGACGGTGGCGATGGGGGTCATGTGTATTTTCAAGGACAGGAAGGACTTAACACGCTGAGTGAGTTTCGTTTTAACCGTTTATTCAGAGCCAAAAACGGACAACCGGGGCAAGGGCAAAATAAACGCGGTAAATCCGCCGACCATTTGACCGTAGAAATCCCACTTGGCACCAAAATCTATGATTTGGAAACCGACGAAATGATTGGTGAAATGATTGACCACGAACAAAAAATACTCGTTGCCAAAGGCGGCTTCCACGGTATGGGTAACACCCGTTTTAAATCCAGCATCAACCGTGCCCCCCGAAAAACCACCCCAGGTTCGATGGGTGAGGCGCGTGAAATCGGTTTAGAAATGTCGGTGATGGCAGATATTGGTTTACTCGGTATGCCGAATGCAGGCAAATCCAGTTTAATTCGCCAAATATCCAGTGCCCGACCAAAAGTGGCAGATTACCCATTTACCACTTTGCACCCATCGCTCGGCGTTGTGTCTTATTATGATGAGCATATCGTTATGGCGGATATTCCTGGTTTGATTGAAGATGCTAGTGAAGGGGTGGGGCTTGGTTTTGAATTTTTAAAACATCTTTCTCGTGCTAAAGCGTTGTTGCACATATTGGATGTAATGCCTGCCGATGGCTCCGACCCGATTAAAAATTTCTTAACCATTGAAAATGAACTGGCAAAATATGACCAAAAGTTAGCCGATAAACCCAGATTATTAGCGATTAACAAAATGGATTTATTGCCAGAAGACGAACGAGCAGAAGTGGCAGCAAAAATCGTCAAAGCCATTAAATATAAAGGCGAAGTATTTTATATTTCGGCGTTAAACGGTTTGGGCTGCAAGGATTTAATCGAAGGAATGTTTAAACTGACAAAAGGGCACCCCCAAAAGCCCCAGCACAATTTATGAAACACATAAAACAGCCCATTTCCCGCTCAAAAACTCGTCAAATAGCTGGCTATTCTCCTTATTTTTGGGCAGGAAAGGGACTATTTTCTGCATTCCCTAAATCGCACTGGGGTTTCTGGGGGTGCCCAAAAGAAAATGAAAAATAGATGGGTGATTAAAATCGGCTCCGCCCTGCTCACGAATGACGGCAAGGGTTTAGACAAAGTCGCCATCGCCTCATGGGTAGCACAAATCGCCGAACTCAAGCAACAAGGTATTGAAGTAATACTGGTCTCCAGCGGTGCCATCGCCGAAGGCATCAAACGCCTCGGTTGGAACACACGCCCAGAAAAAATCCATCAACTACAAGCCGCCGCTGCCATCGGACAAATGGGCTTAGTGCAAACCTACGAAACTTTATTCGCCAAGCAAAACATCCACACCGCGCAAGTATTGCTAACACACAATGACCTCGCAAACAAAGGACAAAGCAACAACATCAGTGCCACCCTTAACGAATTGTTAAAAATGGGCGTCGTGCCAATCGTCAACGAAAATGACACCGTTGCCACCGAAGAAATTAAATTCGGCGACAACGACACCTTGGCCGCGCTAGTCGCCAATTTAGTCGGTGCCACACAATTGGTTATTTTGACCGACCAAGGCGGTGTCTATGACGCTGACCCACGCCAAAATACTGATGCACAATTGATTAAAAAAATCAGTATTACTGACGAAAAATTAGAAAGAGTCGCTGGCAGAATAGGCGGCTCCCTCGGCTCTGGCGGTATGCACACCAAAGTTTTAGCCGCCCAAACTGCCGCTAAAACCAACATCAATACCATCATCGCCTCGGGTAAAGAGAACGATGTTTTGTCTCGTTTGGGTAAAGGGGAGGCGATAGGAACCTTGGTTTTCTGTTAAGATAATGGCAACAAAAGCAAAAATTAATCAAGCTGGGCAAAGGCTAATCAATAAAGAAAGCCAAGTTTCAACAGAAGAAGCAAATTTAATACTTCAACAATTTAGGTCAATTCATCAGCATCCTATGTCTTTATTTCGTCATATGATGGAGAGAAAATTAAAAAAACATAGCATTAAATCCACCCCTGTTCAAAGGCTTAAAAGAATACCGTCAATTATTAAAAAGCTTAAAATTCAGAAGAAAATGAAATTATCTAGAATGCAAGATATTGGTGGTTTAAGAATTATTTTGAATAACATGCAAGAGGTTGATTTAGTTAGAGATGAAATTAAAAAAGTAGAAAAACACGGGAGTTTTAAATTTACATTTGCAAACGAGAAAAATTATATTGAAAACCCTCCTGAAAGTGGATATAGAAGTATTCACATGGTGTATAAATACGACAAAAATATCGAAATAGAAAAACAATGCAGGGTGGAAATACAAATAAGAACAAAACTTCAGCATTCTTGGGCAACGGCAGTAGAAGTGCTGGGAACATATTTAAACCAACCATTAAAACAAAGCCTAGGCGAGAGTGAATACTTGAATATATTCAAAGATATAAGTAAGCTGTTTGTTACTTTGGAAAAAAGAAATATAGATATAGATTACGACTTTATAAAAAAAGTTCAAAAAGATATTGCAAGCGTAGAGTTATTTGATAAGTTGCAAAGTTTTAATATGCTTTTTAGGCATCTTAATGACAGTAACAATGTTCAAGGACAGTATGTCTTGTTAAAAATGAATTTTAAAGAAAAGGTTGTTGAAATAGCTCAGTATGGAAAGGTTAAATTTGAGCAAGCTAATAAAGATTACTCGAAAATGGAGTTGGACAATTTTGCTAATAAAGCAGTTGAGGTTGTGTTGTTATCAATACAAGATATTAAAAAATTAAAACAATCGTATCCCAACTATTTTATGGATACAACAGAATTTATTAACAACTTAGATAAACTATTTAATTTCACAAAAGAAATGCAAGAATTACAACAATTAATTGACAATTCAAAGGATGAAAAGCACAAAGAATTGTTAAGTAAAATGCTGGACGATATTTTTAAAAATACGCTTAAGTCATTTAGCAGGAGTAAGAAATAATGTCTTTATTGATGGAAGAATATGACAGACTGGAAGAAATTCATAATAAGATTATTATGGACACCGCATTGTCTGGTGAACTGGAAGAGTTTTTGCATCTAATTGTAAAAAGTGGTAATGAAGCTGAAATGCTAAGTTATATGCGTGTTCTTGGTTTTTTTTCAATAGAAGAAATAGTGCAGCACTTGACTCAAGAGAAAAAAAATGAAGGAATCTCAACTGGCTTGGCAATTGCTGGCGGAGCGATATTGTTGGCAGCTTTACTAAGTAAATAAAGGACTGTAGTAAGTATGCTCGCTTATATCGGACTAGGTTCCAACCTAAACAACCCAAAACAGCAAATCAAAGATGCACTAATCGCACTCAATACCGAATCCGATGTTAAGGTAGTTGGCTTGTCGAGTTTGTATCAATCGCCACCCATTGACGGCACTAAGCAACCCGATTATATCAATGTAGTGTGTGAAGTGCATACGCATCTCACGGCTCTGGAATTACTTTATGTTTGTCAGGATATTGAGACTAAGCAGCATCGAGTGCGTGAGAAAAAATGGGGAGCAAGGACGATTGATTTGGATATTATTACTTATGGCGTGCAGGTGATTGCATCAAAGCAGTTAATTGTGCCACATCCTGAGATGATGAATCGTGCTTTTGTGTTGGTGCCATTGGCGGAGATTGAGCCTGATTTTAAAGTGCCAGTTTTGGGTCCAATTCAGGAATTAATTGATAAAATAGACATTTCCCAATTAATTAAATTGTAACACGGGTTTTAACACGGGCAAGGCCCGTGTAATTTTGGTTTTTATTATGAATATTGAGCAATTAGAAATTTTTAAACAATCGGGTGAAAAGATTACTTGTTTAACGGCTTACGACAGTTCGTTTGCACAGGTGTTTGATGCCTGTGGGGTGGATATTATTCTTATTGGCGACTCACTTGGCAATGTTATTCAAGGGGGTGAAAATACTTTGGGTGTGAGTATGGACGATATGGTTTATCACACGCAAGCCGTGGTAACAGGGGCTCAAAATACAATGTTAATTGCTGATATGCCTTATCAAAGTTACACCAATGCGATACAAACGCTAAAAAATGCACAACGATTAATGGATGCAGGGGTGCAAATGGTTAAGCTTGAAGGTGGGCGAGAGCATGAGGCTTCTTTTAAAATCTTGCGAGATAACGATATTCCTGTTTGTGGGCATTTGGGGCTACAACCACAATCAGTGATAGAAATGGGGGGTTACAAAGTCCAAGGCAAGGATGCAAACAGTGCACAAAGAATTTTAGAGGATGCCAAAATGCTTGAAGGTTGGGGTGTAAAGGTAATTGTGATTGAGTGTGTGCCTGTAAGTTTGGCAAAAAATCTCTCCGAACAACTCACCATCCCTACTATCGGTATTGGTGCAGGTGTCAATTGCGATGGGCAAGTGCTAGTTGGTTATGATATGCTTGGTATCACCCAAAACGCACCGAAATTTGTCAAGAACTTTTTAACGAATGGCAGTGTTCAATCTGCCACTAACGATTTTATTCAAGCAGTTAAAAATGGCTCATTCCCTGCTAAGGAGCACAGTTATGGGTAATAATTATGAACATTGCTTTTTTAGATATTGAAGTTAATACGACAAGTAATCAAATTGATAGTTTAGGCTATCTATCTGCACAATCTGATTTTAAAACCCACTCTATAACAGAGGTTAGAAGGTGTTGTGAGGTTGAAAAAAATGCCTTTATTTGTGGGCATAATTTTATTAATCATGATGCAAAGTTTTTAGCAGCAACAAGTTTCAATCAAATATTACAAAAAGTTGAGATTATTGATACTTTGTATCTTTCAATGCTGCTGTTTACCAATAAACAGACGCATAAATTAAATAAACCTTATAAAGATAATTTAATTGATATTGGAAATGACCCACTTATAGACGCAGAAAATACCAAGGTATTATTCGAGAAATTGAATCAAGAATTTGATGTATTAAGTGAGAATTATCAGCAATTATTTTGTAATTTATTAAAAGATAATCAGTATTTTTCAGGGTTTTTTGCTTATAAAAACAAGGGTGAAAAATCAATTGATACCTATCAACAGATAGAAAATTTGGTTGCAATTGAGAAAGCAAGATATTTAGAAATTGAAGTGCAATACCCCGTTGAAGTTGCTTTTGTTATCTCTTATTTAGCAATGGGAATGGAAGGGGTAATATCGCCAATTATTTTAAATAATTACCCGAATGTCGTTACCGTGTTAAAGCAGTTGGTTTGTAATAAAGGCGTTGCCGATGTTGCTCAATTTGCCATGGATGAATTTGGCGTTGACGGGTTTAGAAAATTTGACAAAAATACCAAAGAAGCAACGGCGGATTTGTTTGTCAATGGCAAAGTTTATCAAAAAGAAATTATAGAACAAGCGATGGGTTCGGAGTCTCTGTTGGCTATTTTGCCAACGGGCGGTGGAAAAACCCTAACTTTTCAAATTCCTGCTTTAATTAAAGCACAACAATATAAGGGGTTAAGTGTTGTTATATCGCCACTTCAGGCTTTAATGAAAGACCAAGTTGATAGTTTTAAACGCAATAATAACAATTTCAAAGTTATTGCTATTAGTGGCTATTTAAGCCCTATAGAACGACAAAATGCCATTATTGAAGTTGAAAATGGTGCGGTTGATATGCTTTATTTGGCACCAGAGTCGTTACGCTCGAATACAATTTTTAAGGCGTTAAAAAGTAGGGTTATTGAGCGTTTTATTATTGATGAAGCGCATTGTTTCTCATCTTGGGGTCATGATTTTAGACATGATTATTATTTTATTGCCACCACTATTAAAGAATTAGAGAAATCCAGTTTTCAGCCACACATCCCCGTTTCTTGTTTTACAGCCACCGCTAAACCAGAGGTTATTAAGGACATTAAAAAATATTTTGAAGAGAAGTTGGGTATTCATTTAAATGAATTTATCGCTTCTGTTGAGCGTTACAATTTAGAATACAAGGTTGAAAAGGTAGAGAATGATAAGGAAAAATACGAAAAACTTATTCAGATTTTAAGTGAATTAGAAAGAAGTGAGGATGAGAAAAATCCCACCATTATTTACAGCCCTCAAAATGCTAGATTGTGCAAAGAATTGAGCGAAAAATTACAAGACGATGAGCGCCTACATCCGTTTAATTTGGCAATAGAACCTTTTTATTCTAAACTGGACGACGATAAAGAAAACGGAAAAAGAGATAAAAATTCTAGAGGAAAAAGTGAAATACTAGCGGATTTTATTGACGATAAAGTCGATATTGTTATTGCGACAACCGCCTTTGGTATGGGCATTGACAAGGCGAATATCAGAACCATCATTCATTATGAGCAGTCTGATAGTTTGGAATCTTATTTGCAAGAATCAGGGCGAGGGGCGCGCGATGAAAATATAAAGGCCCAGTGTTTTGTTTTGTATTCTAAAGAGGAATTTAACCGTTCGTTTAATCAACTTAATCGTTCAAAAGTTGATTTTTCCGAGATTAAACGCATTATTAAGGCACTTAAAAAGCGTAAAAATGACCAACTTTATTTATCTCCTAAGGAAATTGCCAGAGAAATAGGTGTGGACATTGAAAATAGTGAGGTTGATTATGAGGTTGTCATCAAAACAGCATTATCAGAATTAGAAAAACATGGCATTGTTGAGCGAGGTCGAAATAGTTATAAAATGTTTGCAACTTCGGTTAGCCAAAGTGAAGAAAAACAAGGTATGCCTTATGTTCATGAAGTTTTAGACCCGAAAAAAGAACAAGCACCCTATAACAAACTTTATCAGTCTATGATTTTGGTAATGCAAAATATTATTCAACGCTCTAAACTGGATGCAATTGAGACGGATGATTTATCAGATATTGTTGGGATTCGGCGTAAGGAGATGTTTGAGGTTTTATATCAGTTACAAAAAGATGGGTTGTTAAAATTTGAAGATGATATTAGTGTTTTTATTAAAAATTCCGTTAAAAAGGAGTTTGAAAGGCATTTTAAAATAGAGCAGGAGGTATTTGAAGCATTTAAAGCTTGTTCAAATTATGAAAGTATTAATTTGCGAGCGCTTAATAAAGACGATGTTAATCGAGTAGATTTGTTTAAGCAGATTATTCAGAGTTGGGGTTTTTTATCTAAAATAGCCAACAACGACTTTTCAGTAAAATTTAAAAGAGATTTCTGCCATTTTGAATGTAATACACTGGATAGGTTGGGGCAATTAATACAGGCCAGAAGGACATTGTCAGAATTTATTATTACTGAATTGTTAAAAAAAATAGGCACTAATAACAAAGCAAAAGAAGTTGATTTTTCAAGTAATAGCTTAAAAATAAGTTACCCTTCTAATACTTTAACGATAGAATCTTATCACCACACTTTTGTATATTTGCATGATATGCTAAAAGGTTTTGAGTTACGCCGAGGGCGTTTGATTTATTATCAGGCTCTAAGTATAAAGAAACAGGAAAAGATGAAGGAAAGGGCGCCTTATAAAAGGGCTGATTACAAGAAAGGGTTGGAGCGTTATTATGAGTTAAAAATTGAATCTATTCATATTCACATTGCATTTTTAGAGAAACTATTGACAGAAAGTTGGGGCAAGACAAAAGACTTTGTTAAAGATTATTTTTCTATGGAGTATGTGCACTTTAAGAGGGTGTATAAGTTTGATGGTGCGGCAATAAAACGCCCTGTTACTGAAGAAAGATATAGGCAAATATTGCACGATTTAAACGCCGAGCAAAAGCAAATTTTTGAGGATAAAAATTCAGATGCAATGATGGTGCTTGCTGGACCTGGCAGCGGAAAGACTAAAACTTTGGTGCATAAAATTGCCTCACTTATCACCATTGAGGGCAATAAACCAGACTATTTTTTAATGCTGGCACATTCTCGTGTGGCAGTTGCTGATTTTAGAGAAAAACTAAAGGCGTTAATCGGCAATCAAGTTTACGATGTGCAAATTCATACTTTTCATGCTTTCGCTATTTCGTTACTAGGTAGAAATATTGGTGATGATGGAGATTTGCAAGATGTCGTGGAAAAAGCGACACAATTATTGGAAAGTGGAAATGCGTCTATGTCGTTTGTTAATATGTTGGTAATTGATGAGTACCAAGATGTGGGCGGGCAAAGTTATGAATTTATCAAAGCCATTCATCGACAAATGGGGGAGGGTAAAGATAAGAGGATTATTGCTGTGGGCGATGATGATCAATGTATTAAAGATTTTGGCAAGGATAAGGCGGATATAAAATACATTCAAGAATTTGGAGCCTATTTTACGAGTGAACAAGAAGGTATTGAGTTTTCTCAATATCAACTTTTAACGAATTACAGGAGCTGCACTAATATTGTAGATTTTTTTACCCAATTTAGCGATGTGATTGGCGTGCGTTTAAAAACTAAGCCATTGAAAGTATATAGAAAATCTCCTGGCAGTGTTTCACTTGCTTATTATGAAAGAGGCAGTTATTATGATAATTTATTGAGCAACATTAAAAATAATAAATCTAACGACATTGCTATTCTTGCAAGGACTAACCAAGAGGTTTTGTCCATTTATTCAATGTTGGTTTCAAACGGAATAAAGGCACGCTATATTATTAATAACCATGGTTTTTCGTTAGGTGGCTTATTGGAGTTACAAGAGTTTCTTCAAGATTGGAAATTGAACAAAAATTTTGAAAAAAGCAGAGAAAATTCAGACAAAAAATATCATAAATCTACAAATAATTTGCTGAAAAACCAAGTATTAGATGTGTTTGAGGATGAATACCAGCAAGAAATTAAAAAATCTCAGAGTCATTTTATTCGTGTATTTGAGCAATATTTGTCTAAAATTGAGTTTGATGAATTTAAACAAAGTAGGGTAAAGGTAATTGTATCAACAATACATAAATCCAAAGGCAAAGAATGGAGTGATGTTTATCTGTGTATTGATGAGCAATTTTTCAAAACTGGTGAACAAGGTGAAAGTGATAAGCGATTAGCCTATGTTGCCATTACTAGAGCTAAAAATAACTTATTTATTCATTCTAAATCTCCATTTTTTAATCGTTTTATCAAACCTGAAGTTTACAATGTTAATGACAAAAAACTGGAAACGATTGTTTTATTGTCGGGATTGTCCGATATCAAGCTAAGTGCTAATTATAGTAAACAAGGTATTATCAAGACATTGCCTATGGCTGGGGAAGAGGTTCAAATAGTAGAAAATGAAAACTACATTAGCGTTATGAAGGATAATAATCAAATTTCTAGTTTGTCAATTTCTATGGTTAATAAAATAAAACAACAACAGAATAATGGCTATATTTTACAAAAAGCAGAAATTGAAAATGTGGTTGTTTGGAGGGATAAGAAAAGTGATGAAACATTCAATCAAGTCTTATGCAAAATTTATTTAACCCAAGCACTATAATGGGACTGTTGAATATTGAGCACAACTTATGAAATACATAAAACAGCCCCTTTCTAGCGCCACACAGCAGTCCTCTAGGAGGGTTTACCCAAAAAGGCGTCAAGTAGCTGGCTATTCTCCTCATTTTTGGGTAAAAAATGCACTATTTTCTGCATTCCCTAAGTCGCACTCTCAACATTCAACAGTCCCATAATGATGAAAAATTTTGATACCATTCCAGTCTTACAAACCACACTCAATCATTGGAAAAATAAGGGTGAAAAAATCGCTTTTGTGCCAACAATGGGTGGGTTGCATCAAGGGCATTTGTCGTTGATTGAAATTGCTAAGGCGAATGCAGATAGGGTGGTGGTGAGTATTTTTGTCAATCCGACGCAGTTTGCAGAAAATGAGGATTTTGGTGATTACCCCCGCACTTTGGAGCGTGATTTGTCCTTGTTGGAGGGGTTGCAGGTGGATTGTATTTTTATCCCCGATGCCGAGATGATTTATCCTGATGGACTGTCATCAAGCGTTGATGTGGGTGAAGTTGGGCAGATTTTATGTGGCAAAACTCGACCGCATTTTTTTAATGGGGTGGCACAGGTGGTGCAGCGATTGTTTGATATTGTGCGACCAGATATTGCTGTGTTTGGGCAGAAGGATTATCAGCAATTACACATTATTCAGCAGCGGACTTCGGGGATTGAAATTCTGTCGGGGGCGATTGTGCGTGAGGCGGATGGCTTGGCAATGAGTACTCGTAATCAGTATTTGAGTGCGGAGGAACGCGCCGTTTCCACGCAGTTGCATAAGACGCTAACTCAACTACAGCAGGGTAAATTGGATTTGGATGGTGCTAAAAATCAACTTCAATCTTATTTTAAATTGGATTATTTAGAGATGCTGGATGCAAATACCCTTAAACAAATCACCGACAATACGAGTAAAATTGCGATATTATGTGCGGTGTTTTTAGGCACAACACGATTGATTGATAATATAATTTTTAGGAGAGAAGATGTTTAATATTACTAACGAAGCAGAAACTTATGTAGCGGATTTGTTCGAGCAGCAAGGCGAAGAAGATTTAGGGTTGAAAGTCGATATTGAAAAAGCAGGCACCCCTGCTGCTGCCGTTACCTTTAATTTTTGTTATTCTAAAGATTTGAGTAAAGCCTATTCTAAATTTGAATACAAGGGTTTTAATGCGTTCATTGATGAGGTGAATTTTGACTATTTAAAAGACTCCGAAGTGTTGTTAAAAATAGAAGGGTCAACTAAAAAACTCGCCATCACCGCACCCAACGCCAAAGGCGAAGTGCCAAAAGACGATGCACCCCTTGAGGAAAAAATCAAATATACCATCGCCGCCGAAGTCAATCCACAGTTAGCCTCACACGGCGGTTTTGTTGATTTGGTAGAAATTACCGAAGAAATGGATGTTATTTTAAACTTTGGTGGTGGTTGCCAGGGTTGTTCATCGGTCAAAGTTACTCTTAAAAACGGCGTAGAAGCACAACTCAAAGGTATTTATCCAGAAATTAGAAATATTTTAGATGTTACTGATCATACCCAAAAAGAAAACGCCTATATGTAATCACAGGTCGGATCGGATCTGTTTGTATCGATGAACGAATTTGAATTAATTAACAAGTATTTTGATTGGGGTATGGGCATCGGTGATGACTGTGCATTGATTAATGCTGATGCATATCAGCAACTTGTTACCACGGTTGATACTTTGATTGAGGGGGTGCATTTTCCCGTTAATACTGCTCCAGCCGATATTGCTTATAAAGCACTGGCGGTTAATCTCAGCGATTTGGCGGCAATGGGAGCAACGCCTTATTATTTTACTTTGGCGTTGACTTTGCCCAGTATTAACGAGCAATGGCTAAATGATTTTTCATTATCACTCAAAGCACTCGCCACAAAATATGATATTCAATTAGTCGGTGGCGATACCACTAAAGGCACACTCAGTATTAGCATTAATGCCACAGGTGTCGTAAAAAAACAAGCCTTATTACGCTCAAATGCACAGGTAGGTGATGCTATATTTGTTTCTAATACTTTGGGTGATGCGGCATTAGCGTGGCAACAAATTCAAGCTCAACAAACTCCAACACCCGCTTTACTAAAACAATTTAACCGCCCAAAGCCACAAATAAAACTGGGGCAATCTTTATTAGGCATTGCCAACAGTTGTATCGATATATCCGACGGTTTACAACAAGATTTATCACATATTTTGGCACATTCTAAGGTCGGTGCTGTCATTAATATAGAGGCCTTGCCTCTATATAATGAAGTGGCACAGTATATTACTGATACGGGTGATTGGTGTGTGGCGTTGGCAGGGGGTGATGATTATGAACTTTGTTTTACTGTGCCACAGGCACAATTAAATACTATTCAGTCGATTGAAAAAAAATTAGGGATTGTTTTAACAAAAATTGGTGTAATTACCGATAAGCAAGGGTTGGAAATAAAAGGGTTGGAGGGGGATTGTCAGTCTTATCGGCATTTTTAAATTTTAGACGGTATTCGTACTCAATGCAGAAGTCTCTAAATACGAAGATGCATAGGAAACCTATGTGGCTGAGTATTTAAGATATTTAACGCCTCAGAAAGGAAAAAGACGCCGAAAATCAGACTTCTTTGCGTTCTGCGATGGTTTTGCAGTCAATACATTCGTCGGCTGTTGGACGAGCTTCTAAACGCATTAAAGAAATTTCAGTGCCACAAGTTTTGCAATAGCCATAATCGCCTAATTCAATCAAATGCAGTGTCTTTTCAATCTTATTAATGAGTTTTCTTTCACGGTCTCTGGTTCTTAACTCAAGCGCAAATTCCTCTTCAAGAGTTGCTCTGTCGTTGATGTCTGCGACTTTTGATGAGTCTTCTTGAATGTGGGTAATGGTAGTTTCAGCGTCGTTAATCAACTGGTCTTTCCAAGCGTTTAACTTGGTTTTAAAGTGCTCAGTTTGTCCGTCACTCATGAACTCTTCGTTCTTTTTAGGTGTGTAATCGGGAATATCTTGGAAAACAGGTTCTGACATAGTGTGTTTTGTTTTAATTAAAAAAATAATCTTTTTACCTAAACTGCCTTAAAATAGCAACCTTTAGTAAATCTTTATAATTATAAATCTTTTATGACACTACAAGCACTTATTTTTGATGTTGATGGAACACTGGCAAATACCGAGCGAGACGGGCATTTAGTCGCTTTTAACTTGACTTTTAAAGAATTAGGGTTGGATTGGCATTGGTCAAACGAACTTTATCACCGATTATTGGATGTTACAGGTGGGCAGTTACGCATCAAACATTACATCAAAAACTACGATTCTGATTTTAAATGCGAAGATGTGGATGCCTTTGCCAAAAAAGCACACGCCTTAAAAACCAAAATTTATGTCAGTCTGGTCGATGAAGGTAAAATCCCTTTGAGAACGGGCGTGGTGCGTTTGTTTAAAGAAGCACGAGAGGCAGGATTGCGATTAGCCATTGCCACCACTACCACGCCTGCGAATGTGGATGCGTTGATTGCGAATACTTTAGGGCGTGAGGCTTTGGATTGGTTTGAAGTGATTGGTGCAGGCGATGTGGTGCCAAATCTCAAGCCAGCAGGGGATATTTACCACTGGGTGTTGGATAAAATGGACTTAAAAGCGAACGAATGCATTGTTTTTGAAGACTCACGCAATGGCATTGTTTCAGCAACGGATGCCAATTTAAAAACACTGGTTACTATTAACGAATATACCGAATCGCACAGTTTTGACGGTGCGTTGGCAGTGCTCAATAACTTGGGCGAGCCGAGTAAACCATTTACAATAATAAAAGGCGATGCTACCGATGCAACTTATGTGAGTGTTAATTATTTAAAGGAGTTACATGCAAAACATTGTTGATTTGGTTAATTCAACCCGTGTTTATGATGTTGTTAGCCCGACACCGTTGAGTTTAACGCACCAACTTAGCGAGCGTAGCAAAAATACAGTTTATTTAAAGCGTGAAGATAAATTAGCCATTCATACTTTTAAAATCAGAGGCGCTTACCAAAAAATCTCAGGGCTATCTGCCGAACAAGCCGCCAAAGGGGTTGTTGCTTCAAGTGCAGGCAATCATGCGCAAGGCGTGGCAATGTCCGCCACCAAACTCGGGATTGAATCGGTGATTGTTATGCCACTTTCCACGCCAAAAATTAAAGTCAATGCCGTTGAGCAACTTGGCGGTAAAGTCGTTCTGCACGGCGATGTGTATGACGATGCCTACCACTACGCCAAGCAATTAGAAAAAGAGCAAGATTTGGTTTTTATTCATCCGTATGATGATATTGAGGTTATGGCAGGTCAGGCGACCATTGCTAAGGAATTGCTTGAACAATTACCAACGATGGATAAAGTATTTATCCCTGTTGGCGGCGGTGGCTTGATTGCAGGTATGGCAATTTACATCAAACACCACGCACCGCATATTAAAATTATCGGCGTTGAGCCAAACGACTCACCCACCTTGCATCAAGCCCTTGAAATTGGCGAGCGTATTATTTTGCCTGAAGTCGGACGATTTGCCGATGGTGTAGCGGTGAAACAAATCGGTGAAAAGACTTATGCAATTGCCAAAAAAGTGGTGGATGAAGTTATTTTGGTGAGTAACGATGAGATTTGTGCGGCGATTAAAGATATTTATGAAGATGTGCGTGCTATCGCAGAACCTGCCGGTGCTTTAGCCACTGCGGGATTGAAAAAATACGCTGAGCAAAATAACCTTGAAAATGAAAATCTAGTTGCCATCGTTTCAGGCGCAAATGTCAACTTTGACCGCCTACGCTACATTGCCGAACGCGCCGATTTAGGCGAACACAGTGAAGCCATCATCGCTGCCACTATCCCCGAACAACCAGGCAGTTTTTTAAAATTCTGCGAATTATTAGCGCAACATGCTATTACTGAATTTAATTATCGCATCGCACCTGCTGAGCAAGCACGCATTTTTGTCGGTGTTGCCCTCAGCGAAGGGTTAAGTGAAAAACAAGTGTTATTAAGCAAACTCTCAAAGTCGTTTGATGTGCTAGATATGAGTGATAATTCAATCGCAAAAACCCATATCCGCTATATGGTCGGCGGCCGCGCCGAAGCCAGCGATGAAGTCCTCTACCGTTTCGAATTCCCCGAACGCCCAGGTGCCTTACTTAATTTTTTAAAGAAAGTCGGTAGCAAATGGAACATCTCGTTATTCCATTATCGCAATCACGGCGCTGACTTCGGTCGCGTATTAATCGGCTTACAAGTCGATGATATGAAAGAAATCGAACGCAGTTTTGATGAACTCGGTTATTTCTACCAAAATGAAACCAACAATACCGCTTATCAATATTTTCTTTGACAAACACCCTAAAAATAAAGGCAGAAGTGTATGAGTGTTTCCTTTAATTTATTTACCCTGCAAGATATTGATGCTATTTTAACGATAGAACAACTGGCCTATAAAAATCCTTGGAGTAAAGCACAATTTACTCAAAGTTTGAAAAACCCCAATATTTTGGCACATCTCATTTTTCAAGATAATAAAGTGGTAGGTTATAGCGTTGCCTTGCACACGCCAGATTTTACTGATTTACTGAATATATGTATCCATCCACAATATCAACATCAAGGACTGGGTGGGCAATTGTTTCATTATTTATTAAGTATGGCGGATATTAAAGCTGTATTTATAGAAGTGCGTGTGTCTAATTATAATGCCTTGTCGTTTTATAAAAAATTAGGATTTAAGGCAATTAACCTGCGTAAAAAATATTATTCAGATGGCGAAGATGCTAAAATACTGCGTTTTCAACAAGCGATTAAACAATGACACAAAAGCACATATACGAACCTGTAAATGGCGAAAAAATTACTTTCAAAAATGGCGTTATTCAAGTGCCAAGCCAGCCGATTATTACTTATATTGAAGGTGACGGTATCGGTAGCGATGTATCGCCAGTGATGAAAAAAGTCATTGATGCGATTGTTGAAAAAGCCTATGATGGCAAAAAACAAATTCACTGGATGGACATTTATGCCGGTGAAAAAGCCAACAACATCTATGGCGAATACCTGCCACAAGAAACCCTTGACGCAATTAAAAATTATGCCGTATCCATTAAAGGTCCACTGACCACACCTGTGGGTGGCGGTATGCGTTCGCTAAATGTTGCAATTCGTCAAGAACTTGATTTGTTTATTTGTCAACGCCCTGTGCAATATTTCACAGGTACACCGACACCTGTTAAAGCACCTGAAAAAGTTGATATGATTATTTTTAGGGAAAATTCAGAAGATATTTATGCGGGTATTGAATACCAACAAGGCACCGAAGAAGTCAAAAAAGTCATTGATTTTTTGCAAAATGAAATGGGTACAACCAAAATCCGCTTCCCAGAAACCTCAGGCATCGGCATTAAACCAGTTTCGCAAGAAGGCACTGTGCGTTTAGTGCGTGCTGCGATACAATATGCAATTGATAATGACAAAGACTCCGTTACTTTGGTGCATAAAGGCAACATCATGAAATTCACCGAAGGCGGTTTTAGGGATTGGGGCTATCAATTGGCACAGGATGAATTTGATGCGACCTTAATTGGCGAGGGTCCTTGGTGCGAATTCAAAAATCCAAACACAGGCACAATGATTACTGTGAAAGATGTCATCGCCGATGCCTTCTTGCAACAAATTTTATTACGCCCAGAAGAATATTCAGTCATTGCCACGCTTAACCTAAATGGTGATTATGTCTCCGATGCCTTGGCCGCACAAGTGGGCGGTATCGGTATTGCGCCGGGTGCCAATTTATCCGACACTACAGCAGTATTTGAAGCCACACATGGCACAGCGCCAAAATATGCAGGGCAAAATAAAGTTAATCCAGGCTCAATCATCCTTTCCGCAGAAATGATGTTGCGCCATATAGGTTGGACAGAGGCGGCGGATATGGTACTGACAGCGATGTCAACTGTGATTCAAAATAAAACTGTGACTTATGATTTAGAAAGATTAATGGACAATGCGACTTTATTGTCATGTTCTGAATTTGGTGATGCGATGATTGAGTCTTTATCGTAAAATAAAGTCTAATTTTTGAATAAAATCACCTTTATTGGTGATTTTTTATATTTTTTTGACGCTAAAAACCCTTTTACTAAAGGAATTTTTGTATATTATAAAATATTAATATTAGAATATCGTTGACTTCTAATATAGTTACCGTATAATACACCCCATCAAGACGAAAAGGGCTTGGTAGAAAACACCCAATAAAGGCGTGTTAAAAAATTGAGGAATATTATTATGAAAAAAATTATCGCAATCACTGCTCTAGTAGCAGCAACATCAGCTTCAGCCTTCTTTGGTAACGGCAACAATGGCAACAACAACTGGGGTCCATCAAATGGTGGTTCAAACTGGGGTCCATTCAATTCAGGTTCAAACTTCGGTCCTGCAAATGGTGGTTCAAACTTCGGTCCTTTCGACGGTGGAAACAACTGGGGTCCTTTCAACGGCGGTTCTAACGCTGGTCCATTTAATGGCGCTCAAAACTGGGGTCCTTTCAACGGTGGCAACAACTGGTTAAACGACACAGATTTCGGTCTTAAGTTTGACACTAAGAACAAAAATAATGCGACAGGTACTGGCTCTGCAGATGGTAGCGCAACTGGTGTTGCTGATGCTACTGCTAAAGGTCAAGCTGATGCATACGCAAAAGGTCAAGCTGATGCTTTCGCTAAGGCACAAGCTGACGCATACGCTAAAGGTTACGCTGATGCACAGGCAAAAGCTGCTAATGCTGTTAAGTAATTAACTACTTTAAATGTGTTAAAAAACCACCCTTTAGGGTGGTTTTTTTACGCCTGAATTTTATTCATTTGATTTTTCAATGTTTTTTACTTATAATACAAATCTTAAATACTGATATTTTTCAGTGTTTTCAAACAAAAATGGAGAGAATAATGAAAAAAATAGTAAAAATAGCAGCGATCACAGCAGCAATCGCAACGACATCAGCATCCGCTTTTTTTGGCAACAACAATGGTTACAATGGTAGTAACAACTGGGGTCCTATGGATGGTGGTTCAAACTGGGGACCTATGAATAGTGGCTCTAATTGGGGGCCTTTCAATGGTGGCAACAACTGGGGTCCTTTTAACGGTGGTTCTAATGCTGGTCCATTCAATGGTGGTTCAAACTGGGGTCCCTTCAAAGGCGCCAACAACTGGTTAAACGACACAAACTTCGGCATGAATTTTGACACAAAAAATAAAACTAACACTAATGCTTCTGGCATTGCTGATGGTAACGCCTCTGGTATTGCCAATGGTTTTGCTAAAGGTCAAGCTGACGCTTTTGCTAAAGGTCAAGCCGATGGTTTTGCCAAGGGACAAGCAGATGCTTACGCTAAAGGCTATGCAGACGCAGTTGCACAAGGTGCTTCTAATAATCGTTAAATAAGCAATTTAAAGTAATTTAAAAAAGGACGTCTTGGCGTCCTTTTTTTTATTGGGAAATTCAGTAAAATAATTAAACATAAGTCTTGGTTGTCGTTATAATATCTCACTTATTCCTCGATAGCTCAGTTGGTAGAGCAATGGACTGTTAATCCATTTGTCGCTGGTTCGAGCCCAGCTCGAGGAGCCATATTTTAAAAAAGCCTATACTTTGTTATAGGCTTTTTTATGCTTAAAAATCAATGCCTTTCTGAGCTTTTATGTTTGCTCTAAAAGCGTGCTTTTCATCTCTTAGAATAGAAACAGTATCAGCAATTTTTATTAAATGATCACTGGCAGCTCTGCCAGTGATAACGACATGTTGATTTTTTGGGCGATGAGTTAAGGTATTTAGAATCCTTGCCTCATCAAGATATTGATAACTAATCATATAAGTCAACTCGTCAAGCACGACTAAATCAATAGATTTGTCAGCAAGGTATTTTTCAGCCACTGCCCAAGTTTCTTCGGCTTTTTGTGTGTCGTATTCTTTGTCTTGTGTGTCCCAGGTGAAACCTGTTTTCATGAAGGTGGTGCGGACATTGGTTTGTTGGGCGAGGAAGGTGTCTTCGCCTGTGTCTTGTACGCCTTTTAAGAATTTGACGATGGCAATTTGCATGTTATAGCCGAGTGCACGACAGACCATGCCGAGTGCAGAGGAGGATTTTCCTTTACCGTTGCCCGTCAGTAAAACAATGATACCTTTGTCAATATTGGCTTCTTTTATGCGGGTGTCGATGTGCGCTTTTTTGCGCTGCATTCTTTGTTTGTATTTATCTGGCACTGTGTTGGAAATTCAGGGCAGGGATAATGCGTGGTACGAGTGTGAATACAATGATAACTACGGTCATCCAATATAAAGTTGCTGGGATTTCAACTAATGACCAGTGGGCGATGTATGTTGGGAAATCGCTCCAACCTGTGTTGGTAAAAGTCTCGGTAAAGAAGTAATAACTACTGGTAACTGCCAACCATTGAGTTCCTACAGAGGCGATGATAACCAATGCATTTTTAATGATATTATTATCAACAGTCAATGAACTGATAAATTTACCTGACCAAAAAACAGCATAAAAAGTCAACGGCATAAAACTATAGGCAGGAGTGATGCAATTGGCGCTAATTCCTTGATGTACAATTGCATAATTATCAATCGCTACTGCACTGAAAATCAACACGAACGCTACCCAGAATTGGCGAAAATACACCCCAGCGATGAAGAGGGCGGGGATGGTAAAATCGGGCAAATGCACAAATGTTGATGCCCAATTGTCGTGTCCGCGTGTGGCAATCATTAATAGCACCATAAAAAATGTGGCAAATAGTGGCATGGTTTTGTTGAGTTGGTTTGTCATATTTCCTCCTATAAATGTTATCTTATTATACTGAGACCTTTGCATAAATATGAATAATCATCAAAACGCCACTTTTCGTCAAATTGAAAACTTTTTAAAAACACTCTTGGACTTGCTAAAAGTGGATTTAAAAAATGTACAATTTAATAAAATCTGTCATTTTGCTAATCATCCCTATTTATGCAAAGACCTCATACTACCTTAGAAGCGATAGTCTAATCCCAGCTCTATTGTTCTACCGAGATTTCTGAAACCAACCGCAGTTGTGTAATCTTTATTGGTTGCATTTTTGATATTTAGGGATGCTTTGACATTTTTATTAATGTCATAATTGGTGGATAAATTAAGTAAAGTGTAACCCTGCATTTCTATATTTCCTCTATCTAAACTGGAAGATTTTTTAATCACTTGCGCCTGAGAATTGAACTTACCATACGGTTTGTTCACCGTTAAGACGGTTGTATTTTTTGGTCTCCTAATGCTTTGTGTTGTTGCATCGCCTATTCTGCTTTTGTTATAGTTGTGGTTAAAATTAATTGTGTATCCAGCAATGTTGGTATTGGCGGATAACTCAACACCTTTGGATATATATTGACCGTTATTTTCATAATAGTCATTAGGATAGGTGCCTGCATAGGATATTTTGTCAATGACTGTGCTTTTGTACAGTTCAATATTTGTTTCACCCCACGAATGTTGTTTACTCAGGCCTATATTGAGGTTTTTTGAGGTTTCTGGATTGAGTTTTCCAGTGGCTCCATAATCATATTGAGCAAGAACGGGTGCGTTAAAAGCAGTGTTGTAGTTTGCTGTTAATTTAATGCCGTTATTCAGGTATTTGGCTATGCCAGCGTTGTAAATAGTGTGATTATCAAATTCATCGTGTTTGATGTAACGAGCGCCTACATTAGCATCAAAACTGTTAATATTTTTTTGCCAATTGATAAATAAATCTTGACTGGATAATTTTTTCTTATCTGTGGTATTTTCTTCGCTAACTTTTGACAAGCCAATATTTAATAAAGCGTCATTAACCTTTATATCATTGAGCAAAGTTATCGTTGTATTTTTATAATCTTTATCACTCCAACTTTGAAGAACGCCATCGGTATGGACATGCCGACTGCTTTTGATTTGAGAAAGTGAAAGTTTGGCTTTCCAAGTGTCGTTAATTTTTTTATTGATATTGGTTGAGATTTTGGTTAAATTTCTAACCCCTAGCCCTTGCCTGAGAGGTGTGGCAAAAGTACCTGTGGTGGCGGGAATATCATATTCAGTTTTATTATTAGCAACTAAATAACTTATATCAAACGCTTTATTACCCACTTTTATTTGAGTAGAGCGATTACTCACCCCATCTTTCTCACCCGTTGTATCGCCAGTTCTAACATTAATACCGTCAGTTGAATATTTGTTATGGGTAAATCTGACAAATCCCTCTTTACTGCCACTGCTCGCTGAGAGTGTGTAAGTTCTAGAATTGTGCGTGCCAAATTTGGTGCTTATGGTTGCACGCTTGCTATCTGCACTTTTTTTAGTGGTGATAGAAATAACCCCTGCAATGGCAGATGAGCCATATAAAACAGAGCCAGCACCTTTAATAATTTCCACTTTTTCAATATCATTGAGCGCAATGCTTGTTAATCCATATTCAACGGCGCCATCTGTAGAATTTGGGGGATTTATTTTTACACCATCAACCAAAACCAAAGTATGCCTTGACTCGCTACCACGCATAAATATGGCAGGTACATTGCCTTGTGGGCTTACTAATCCAACACTCGGCACCGTTTCTAAAAAATTCAAAAAAGTATTCGCACCTGTTGCTTTAATATCTTCTGCAGTAAACGAAAGTGCTGAGGTAATTGAGCCAATCACTGGGCTGTCGGTACGATATTCGGCATTCATATAAATGGGAATGGGACCGAGTACTGCGTTGATATTGGTTGTAGCAAGGGCGAGACTGGTCGCCAGTATGATTTTTTTCATAATATTTTATCCATTGTAAAGTTATATACCATTTTATAAATGGTATTAAAAGGTTTAATTATGTATCGGACTCATTTCCAATGTAAGAGGTTGAACCTTTTACATTGGAAAAATACCGTTGCAAGGACAGTGTCGGATTTTCACCGACTTCCATAATTAGAAACCCCTGTATTAACCCTGATAGGACTGGCTTTGTAAAAATCACCAACTGAATAAAATTTAACTTTTATTTAGTATTCATACTTAATGCAAGGATCTCAATTAAACTGAGGTACATTATAGCTGTTAAATAGCCGAGTTCTGATAAAATTATCTTCTTTAAAACAAGGGAGTTTGTCAAAATGAGCCAAGTGTATAACTTTAGTGCAGGTCCTGCGATGTTGCCAGCACAGGTAATGAGGCAGATGCAGGCGGAATTATTGGAATATGGTAATGCCAAAGCATCGGTGATGGAAATTTCTCATCGGGGTGCGGATTTTATGGCATTGGCTGAGAAATCTGAGCAGGATTTGCGTGATTTGATGAATATTCCTGATAATTACAAAGTTTTATTTTTGCAAGGGGGTGCATCGGCACAGTTTTCGATGGTACCGATTAATTTATTACATGGTAAAAAAGTGGCAAATTATGCGCATACGGGGCATTGGTCGAAAAAGGCGATTGCTGAGGCACAACGATATTGTAATGTTAATATTTGTGCAGACAGTTCGCATAATAAATATACGAATATTGACGATTTTGAAAATTGGCGTATTGATGAGCAAGGTGCATATTTGCATTACACGCCGAATGAAACCATTGCAGGCTTGGAGTTTGATTATATTCCAGAAGTGGATATGCCGTTGGTAGCAGATATGTCTTCGACGATTTTGTCACGAGAGATTGATGTGTCAAAATATGGCGTGATTTACGCGGGTGCACAGAAAAATATCAGTATTTCTGGCTTGACGATTGTGATTGTTAGAGATGATTTAGTGGGCAATGTAGTGGCTAATCAGCCAATTTTATTTGATTACAAAACGCAAATAGATAATGACTCTATGTATAACACCCCATCGACTTATCCTTGGTATGTGGCAGGTCGTGTGTTTGAATGGCTGAAAGAACAAGGCGGTTTGAGTGCGATGGCAAAGATTAATGAAAATAAGGCAAAGACGCTGTATGATGCGATTGACAACTCTGATTTTTATTCAAATCCAGTGGTAGAAAAATACCGTTCTTGGATGAATGTGCCATTTTTGTTGGCGAATGAAGATTTGAACGGTTTATTTTTAGAGCAGGCGGCAGAATGCAATTTGATTACCCTAAAAGGACATCGTTCTGTGGGTGGTATGCGCGCCAGTATTTATAATGCGATGCCACAAGAAGGCGTTGATGCGCTGGTTGCATTTATGCAAGCGTTTGAAAAGGAGAATGGCTAATGTTCACCGTACAAACGCTGAATAATATTTCTCCTATTGGCTTGGATAAATTGCCGAGAGACGGGTATGAAGTAGCGTCTGAGATGAGCAATCCTGATGCGATTTTGGTGCGTAGTGCTAAGATGCATGAGATGGAAATTGGCAACAATTTAAAGGCTGTAGGGCGTGCAGGTGCGGGAGTGAATAACATTCCATTGGATAAAATGAGCGATAAGGGTGTGGTGGTTTTTAATGCACCCGGTGCGAATGCGAATGCAGTCAAAGAATTGGTTATTTCATCAATGTTGCTAGCCAGTCGTAATATTTGTCAGGCGTGGGATTATGTCAATAAATTGCCGCTGGACAATCTCAAAACTGCGGTAGAAGAGGGTAAGAAAAATTATGCAGGTTCGGAATTACCAGGCAAAACATTAGGCATTGTTGGTTTGGGTGCGATTGGTGTGCAGATTGCCAATGCGGCGACTATGTTGGGGATGCGAGTGGTTGGTTTTGACCCGAGTATTACTATTAAAAGTGCTTGGAAATTGTCGGCAGATGTGGAGCAGGCGTTGAGCGTTGACGCCTTGTTTTCGCAGAGTGATTTTGTCTCGTTTCATGTGCCATTGGTGGAAGGCACTAAGAATTTGTTGAACAAAGAGCGCATTGCTTTATTACCAACAGGGGCAACGATTTTGAACTTTGCCCGTGATGGGATTGTGGATGAAGAGGCGTTGATTAACGCATTGGAAGCGGATAAAATTAACTATTATGTAACGGATTTTCCGATTGATGATAAAAAAGACCACAAACGCGTGATTGCCTTACCACACTTGGGTGCATCAACGGCTGAAGCGGAAGATAATTGTGCGATTATGGTGGCTAATCAAGTGAAAGATTATCTTGAAAATGGCAATATTGTTAATTCGGTCAACTTTCCAGAGGTAAAAATGCCACGCTCAGGCGGTGTGCGTTTGGCGATTGCCCATCAAAATATTCCTAATATGGTGGGGCAAATATCCACTATTCTTGCCAATGCAGAGATTAATATTATCGATATGTTGAACAAATCAAGGGAGGAAGTTGCTTATACTTTAATTGACTTAGAAGGTGAAATTTCTGATACAGTAGTCAATAGTTTGCAACAGGTAGAAGGTGCGTTGAGCGTTAGGGTTTTATAGAGGGTAAAAAAATGGCTAAAACATTAGAGGAGTTGAGAGTTGAGATTGATGCGGTAGATAAAAAAATTCTAGCGCTTATCAATGGACGCTCAACACTTGCGGCTGCTGTGGCAGAAGTGAAAAAAGCCACCAATGATAACAGCAGTTTTTACCGCCCAGAGCGTGAAGCACAAGTATTACGCAAGATTCTTGAAGAAGATAATCTGATTAGAGATAAGGATATGGCACACATATTCCGTGAGATTATGTCGGCTTGTTTGGCACTTGAGCAGGGCATCAAAGTGGCTTATTTAGGCCCTGAAGGGACATTTACGCAAGAGGCAGCACTCAAACATTTTGGTCATGCCGTTTCCACTTTGGATTGTGGTGGCATTGATGAAATATTCCAAGAAGTTGAAAATTCCAATGCAAATTATGGTGTTGTGCCGATTGAAAATTCATCCAATGGCGTGATTGGTGGCACGGTCGATATGCTTTATTCGCAAGATTTAAAAGTGTGTGGTGAAGTTGAAATTGCCATCCAACATCAATTAATGAGTGCAGACCAAACCCAAGAAATAAAAGTTATTTATGCCCATCAACAAGCATTAGACCAATGCCGTCGCTGGCTTGATAATCATTATCCAAAAGCTGAATTGAGCGCAGTAGCATCAAATGCTTTGGCAGCACGAATGGTAAAAGACGAGCCAAATGCAGCAGCAATTGCCTCAGAAGCAGCGTTGAGTTTGTACGGATTAGAACGCATTGCTAAAAATATTCAAGACAAAACAGGCAATGTAACCCGTTTCCTAGTACTCGGCAAAGAAGAAGTACCTCCCTCAGGCAATGACAAAACTTCTTTATTGATCGTTACCAAACACGAAACAGGCGCATTACTTGAGTTATTAGAACCCTTCAAAGCGAATAATATCAATATGTTACAACTAGCTCGCCACCCGATACCAGGTGTTAAGTGGGAATACTTATTCCTCATTGACATTGAGGGTCATCAACAAGAATCCCATGTGCAAAAAGCCTTGGCAGAAGTATCAGAAAAAACGCTCAAAATGACGGTTTTAGGTTCTTATCCTGTTGCAGTTTTGTAGTGAGTTAAATTTGCTCTTGATTTAAAATTATTGCAGTGCTAAATTTTTTAGAAACTTAAGTATTAACTGTGTATAATTTTTGACTATGTAGTGGTTTTAATGATTGCTAATTTTTTTAATAAAAAGAGGTATAAACAAATGAAATATTTAATTTTAACATTAACCGTTATTTTTCTAGCTTCTTGCCAAACCAATGGTCAGAGTGTAACAAGTAAAGGGGATATTAAAGGGAAAATAAAAGTATTAATAAAGTAAAAATGCATTACAAGTAAAGCATGCACAAGATGAAATTCAAGACTTAAGACTCACCTTGTCTAAAACTATAGAAAAAACAAATCAAAGATCCATGCAAATAGCGTCAGATTTACAAAAAGAATCTGAGCAAGCTAACAATCAAATAATCGATTTAATTTTAATAATTAATGAAAGTATTGATAAAATAAAAAGTCAAAATAAAATAATTGAACATAGAATAGAAGCAAATAAGGACAATAACACTAAGTTCAGTAAAAAAATTAGTTCTAGACTACAAGAATTGATGAGCGATTATGATGCAGAGAATAAGATTGTTAAAGCTAAATTAACAATAATTAAGAAAAGCCATGTTGATAAAAAATCTTTTAAGAAAAATGTTGTTGATATTAATGCGAGGTTAAAAAAAGTATTTTCTGGTAATAGAAAAATGATTCAATTGGTTGACTCTGAAAATAGAAGATTAATTCAATTGGTTGATTCTGAAAATAGAAAGTTAATCCAATTAGTTGACTCTGAAAACAGAAAATTGATTAAGGGAATAAATTCTAACATTCAATCAGTGGTTGCTGATAACAAGAAGTTGATTAAATCAGTAGATATTGATAACAAGAAGTTGATTAAATCAGTAGATATTGATAACAAGAAGTTGATTGATGTAGTGGATTTTAATAATAAAAATGCAATTCAGAGGGTTATAGCTAAATCTTTGGAGATAGAATCTAAAATGAATAAAATGAAGGACAATGTAAATAATTTTAATAAGTCTTTCGAGTTATTAGGTAAAGTAATAAACGATCTAACTTTAAAAAATGTAGCGAAATAGCTCCCTTTTTTTTCTGTTGTTTGACCTGTGTTATGGTGGTAAATTAGTTTGTTGATGTTATTAAAATATATGCACAAAAAATAGGAAGTAAAGATTTTCATTAGTTGGCTTAAATGAAAAAAAGTTCTCTATTGTGATTACAAGGTTGATGCATATTGTCTTTATACTTTGATTTAGAGATGGTTTATATCAGTTTTAGCTTGATATAAATTTATTGCATAATAGTTTGTTTACTTTTAAAGAGCAAAATATATATGAGCATTTGCCCCACCATTAAATCTTTACAACCTTATCAAGGCGGTAAACCCATCAGTGAATTGCAGCGAGAATTGGGTTTAAATAGAGTGGTGAAACTTGCCAGTAATGAAAACCCGTTGCCGACCAGTGTAAAAGTGCGAGCGGCGATTGAACGGGCGGTGAGTGAGGTGGGGCGCTATCCTGATGGCAATGGCTTTGAACTCAAGCAGGCGATTAGTCAGCATTTATCGGTGTCGATGGATGCGATTACTTTGGGTAATGGTTCAAATGATTTGTTGGAATTGATTGCCAGAGCTTATGTGTGTGGTACGGGTGATGAGGTGATTTTTTCGCAATATGCGTTTGTGGTTTATCCGTTGGTCACGCAAGCACTTGGGGCGAAGGCGGTGGTAACGCCTGCAAAAGAGTTTGGGCACGATTTGGCGGCAATGTTGGCGGCAATTACCGATAATACTAAATTGATTTTTATTGCCAATCCGAACAATCCGACGGGTACATTGCTGAGTGATGAAGCGGTTTATGCGTTTTTGTTGCAAGTGCCAAATCACATTACCGTCGTGCTTGATCAGGCTTATATTGAGTATTTGGACGCCGAAGATAATGCCGTTAGTTGGCTCAAAAAATTCAATAATTTAGTCATCACTCGCACTTTTTCTAAGGCATATGGTTTGGCAGGTTTACGGGTCGGTTATTCGATTTGCTCAGCAGAAATTGCCGATTATATTAATCGCATTCGCCAGCCGTTCAATGTCAATCACATTGCTCAAAGTGCGGCAATTGCAGTGTTATCCGATAAAGAATTTATTGCAAAATCAGTGAGTGAAAACAAAAAAGGACTGTTGCAACTTGCCAAAGGATTTGGGGAATTGGGTTTAATTTATATCCCCTCCGCTGCAAATTTTATTGCCGTGAAAGTCAGTGATGCAGGGGTAATTTACCAGAAATTATTAGAAAAAGGCGTTATCGTGCGCCCTGTGGAAATGCCGAATTATATCCGTGTTTCTGTGGGAACACAAAATGAAAACACAACCCTTCTTGATGCGTTAAAATCCCTATTATGAATAAAATTTGTATCATCGGCGTGGGATTGATTGGTGGTTCGTTTGCACTCGGCTTAAAAAAAGCAGGAAAAGTGCAGAGCATTGTCGGTTATGGCAGAAATGAAAACCACTTGAAAAAAGCACTAGAATTAGGGGCGATTGACAGTTATAGTATGGACATTGCACAGGCGTTATCGGGTGCAGATTTGGTGTTGATTGCCACACCAGTTAATAGTTTTAAAGCCGTGTTGACAATGATTAAACCGCATATGACCGAAACGATGATTATCTCTGATGTTGGTAGCACTAAGGGCAGTGTGATTGCAATGGCTAAGGCGGTTTTTGGCACGATGCCTAAGCATTTTATCCCCGCACATCCAATCGCTGGCAAAGAACAGAGTGGGGTGGTGGCAGCCGATGGGACTTTGTTTAATAACAAACGGGTGATTTTGACACCGACAGACAATACCAGCACGCAATCGGTAGTGACCGTGAGTGAATTGTGGGAATCAATCGGTGCACAGGTAACACTTATGGACAGCCTAACCCACGATGATTTATTGGCAATGACTTCGCACTTACCCCATATGTTGGCGTTTTCATTGATGGATTATTTGATGGACAGTGATGCTAATGCTTTGGATTATGCGGCAGGTGGGTTTAAAGATTTTTCTCGCATTGCCTCATCAGATGCGTCGATGTGGCGGGATATTTGCATTAATAATCCCGATGAAATTGTCAAACATATCGAGGGTTTTCAACAAAGTTTGAGCAAATTATCGCGTTTGATTAAAGAGGGTCAGGCAAGGGAAATAGAAACTTTATTTATCAATGCAAAAACAGCAAGGGATGATTGGTTAAATGTCTAAATTTATTACCCAGCCTGCCAGCAAACTCAGTGGCAATTTAAAAGTACCCGGCGATAAGTCGGTATCACATCGCACAATTATGCTCGGCTCATTGGCAAATGGCACCACAGAAGTCAGTGGCTTTTTACAGGGTGAAGATGCACTTGCAACGCTCAAAGCCTTTCAGTCAATGGGCGTTGATATTCAAAGAAAGGGTGACAAAGTTACCATTCACGGTGTGGGTTTGCACGGTTTAAAAAAGCCCAATGTGCCACTTGACTTAGGCAATTCTGGCACTTCAATGCGTTTAATGTCAGGCATTTTGGCAGCACAGGATTTTGATTCCGAACTAATTGGCGATGTGTCGCTATCCAAACGACCGATGGGCAGAGTGATTGACCCGTTGACAATGATGGGGGCAGTGATTGAAAGTAATGACGGCAAACCGCCGTTGAAAATCAAGGGTGGGCAGTTGCTCAAAGGCATCCATTACGATTTGCCTGTGGCATCGGCACAGGTTAAATCTTGTGTATTGTTGGCAGGTTTGTATGCGCAGGGCGAAACTTGCGTGGTTGAGCCTGAAACCACGCGCGACCATACCGAGCGGATGTTGACAGGGCTAGGTTATCAGGTGAATACGATTGATAATAAAATGTGTTTAACGGGTGGTGGACAACTCACTGCCACGCAATTTCAAGTACCGAGCGATATTTCGTCGGCGGCGTTTTTTATGGTGGCAGGCTGTATCGCACCGCAAGCGGATATTACCTTGCAAGGTGTCAACATTAACCCAACCCGCACAGGTGTAATTGATATTTTGAAATTAATGGGAGCGAATTTAACACTTGCAAATGAACGAGAAATTGGCGGTGAATTGTTGGCAGATATTCGTGTGCAATCTTCCAAATTAAAGGGCATTCAAATTCCACCAGAGTTTGTCCCTCTTGCAATTGATGAATTTCCAGCTATTTTTATTGCTGCCAGTTGTGCGAAGGGTGAAACGATTTTAACGGGTGCGAAAGAACTTCGTGTTAAAGAATCTGACCGCATTCAAGTGATGGCAGATGGGTTGACTATTTTAGGCATTCAAAATGAAGTGCTGGAAGATGGTATTAAAATTCAAGGTGGCACTTTCCAAAAACCAACGGGCATAATTCAATCCCACCACGACCACCGTATTTCAATGTCATTTGCAATGGCATCACTTCAATGTCAACATTCAATCGAAATTGATGGGGTGGATAATGTGGCAACCTCTTTCCCTAATTTTGTTGAATTATGTAATTCTATTGGGATGAATATCACAGAAGTAGAATAAAAAACAGATTGAACCTGTTGTGCTGTCATCCCGAGTGCCAGTCGAAGGATTTTATGTGAGAGTATGAATCCCTCGGCTAACGCTCGGGATAATAGGGAACGCTCGGGATGATATAGGGTTGTGACAGATTGGACTTATTTTTTAATTAGACGCAAAAAAAGGCACTCGCTTGAGTGCCTTTTTTATTTTAAGAGTTAAAACTAAATCTTAGTAACCACCTTTGCGCTTAGTCTCAGGCAATCCAGCAATTTTACCCGCTTGCTTTGCAGGACCCTTAGGGAACAAAGTGTATAACTCTTTGGTCGTTAATTTACCTTCCCAGTCGCCTTTTAAACCTTTAACCATATTGCGTTCATTAGGTTGGTTAGCGTTGTTGTTGATATATTCTTCACGCAAAAAAGCGATGAGTTTAAAACTGTCGTCTGTTAAGTTAACCCCTTCCTCTTCTGCAAATTCGTGTGCAATGTCTTTGTTCCAATCATTAAGGTCAACTAAATAACCGTGTCCGTCTCTTTCTAAATCAGCTAATGCCATTTTGCTTTCTCCGTGATATAAGTAAAAGAAATTATTATATAATACTCTCTTATTATTTTTTAACTTTTTTTCTATGACCATCGAAAATGCTTCTTCCTTTTTAGCCTGGGATGTTTCTTCCTTTTTAGCAATATTTCTTGCTTTAGCCTTTGTTATCGTGGCTTCAGACCATTTTTTTATGGGTGGGGCAGCGGTTAATGCGCCAACGACAAAAAAATCCTTGTTTGGAAAGTGGTTATATTTTGTTTGTTTTTTAAGGTTAAATAAAAAAGAAAAATACGCACACCGCTCGAAGGTGGTACAACTCTCGGCAGAATTTTATCCCGTATTACTGCTGGTATTTTTACTTAGAGGTTTTGTTGCGGAGCCATTTAGAATTCCGTCTAATTCGATGATGCCGACTTTTTTGACTTATGATTTTTTACTGGTGGATAAGTTATCATATGGTATTCATTTGCCTGTTTTAAATACCGAATTAATAGACATTAATGACCCAGAGCGTGGCGATATAGTAGTATTTAGGTATCCTAATTATGAAAAACGCAGCGCATACAAAGGTGCAGACTTTATCAAGCGTGTAATCGCCATACCAGGTGATAGGATTGAATATGTAGGTGATAAACTCACCATTAATAATAAAGTGATTAAAAACGAGGATATTGGCACTTACACGGGGATTGAAAAAGGTGTTGAGATGACGGGATACAGACATCAGCGTGAAATATTAGGCAATAATCCACACGATGTATTGTTGCACCCTAATAAAAATTCTAAAGAGGTTAGGGCGATTGTACCCAAAGGTCATTATTTAGTGATGGGTGATAATCGTGCGCATAGCAGCGACAGTCGTTTTTGGGGTTTTGTGCCTGAGGAATATATCATTGGTAGAGCCTTTTTTATCTGGGCACATGGTGATATTGGTGGGTTGTTTTCTGGCAGTCCTTTAAAAGCATTAAAAACCTTTACTTTCAATCGTAATGGCGTGGTTGATTAAAGATAGAAATAATAGGTTCAACCTGTTGAAAATGGTCTTTAATTGATACGCTGTAAAAGCTCATTAAGCTCATCTTTGGTTTGATAGTGGATGATAATTTTGCCTTTGTTGCCATTGGCTCTAATTTCAGCTTTTGAGTTGAGTTTTTCTGTCAAAGTGCTTGATAGTGCTTTAATATGAGGGTCAATTTCATTAGATTTGACTGGTTTTGGATTGAGGGTGCGTTTAACTAATTCCTCAGTTTGACGCACTGAGAGTTGCTTTTGTACGATTTGGTTGGCCACTTTGAATTGTTGTTCCGCTTCTAATGGCAACAATGCACGGCCATGACCCATTTCTATTGTGCCATTATTGAGTAGTTGTTTAACCTCATTGCTGAGTTGCAATAAACGAATTAAATTACTCACACTTGAGCGAGAGCGACCAACGACATGGGAAATTTCTTCATGTGTCATTTTAAAGTCTTCAATTAATTGTTGTAGCGCCTTGGCTTCTTCAAGTGGCGTCAAAGATTCACGCTGAATATTTTCAATTAATCCAATGGCTAATGCCACTTGATCGTCAATTTTACGGACAATAACAGGGACCTCAGTTAACCCTGCAATTTTGGCAGCACGCCAACGCCTTTCACCAGCAATGACCTCATATTTATTATAGGTAATTTTGCGAACGACAAGGGGTTGAATGATGCCTTGTGAAGAAATTGAATCAGCAAGTTCGTTAAGCGCCTCAGGGTCAAAATTCCCTCTTGGTTGAAATTGACCGCGTTGCAATTCATTGACACTTAGCATTTTTAAATTACTGTCAGGCTGTCCATTATTAGACTGCCCATTATCAGCTGTTTGCCCAAGCAATATATCCAGTCCACGCCCTAATTTTGAAGAATTTGCCATAATTAATGTACCATTGTTTTTCTAACTACTTCGCTTGCGAGCGATACATATGAGATTGCCCCTCTGGAGGATCTAGCATAATTAATTGCTGATAGTCCAAAACTGGGTGCCTCTGCTAATTTTACATTCCTTGGAATAATAGTTTTAAATACTTTTCCTCCAAAATATTGCTGTAATTGTACTGAGACTTCGTTTGACAGGTTATTGCGAGCGTCGTACATGGTTCTTATTAGTCCAGTAATTTCTAAGTCAGGATTGGTGGACAGTTGAATTCTTTCAATAGTTTGCACCAAAGCACTCAATCCTTCCAGTGCATAATATTCACACTGCATCGGAATAATAATACCTTTTGATGCAGTAAATGCATTAATCGTTAACATGTTTAACGAAGGTGGGCAATCAATAATTATGTAGTCATATTGATCGTCAACTTTGGCAAATGCTTCTTTTAACCTATATTCTAAATGCTCACCTTTAAGTAGAGAAACTTCCGCAGCAATAAGATTAATATTAGCAGGGATAACATCAATATGAACTTGGTCTGAATGGACAATGGCATTTTCAATACTACATTCATTTAGTAACACCTCACAAGTAGAATTTTTTATATTATTTTTCTCAATGCCACAGCCCATAGTTGCATTACCCTGTGGATCAATATCAACCAGTAATACGCGTTTTTTAACAGCTTGAAGTGCAGCACTTAAATTTACCGCAGTTGTGGTTTTACCCACGCCTCCTTTTTGATTTGCAATTGAAAGAATGATTGCCATTTTTATCTCCTTAATACCGTGAGTGCTTTGAGTAGGTTGCGTGCCTCAAGTACAAAATAATCTTTATCCAATCTAGCGATAGCCTTTTTGATCTTTTCTATCTTCTTAGTTTCTTGCACACTTGAAATTTCTTTAGAAGAGGGTTCAGATGAATCTTCAACTTCAAGATGTCCATCTAAGTCACTTTCTTGAGTATTAATAATACTCTCGTCCTTTTCTTTTCCTAATTCGATATTTTTGAGTTTAATATCAGGAACAATTCCCTTGGCTTGAATAGAGCGACCATTTGGCGTGTAATATTTTGCTGTGGTTATTTTTAAACCATAGCCACCCTGAAGTTCTAAAATGGTTTGTACCGAACCTTTGCCAAATGAAGTGTCGCCCATAATGATGGCGCGTTTATGATCTTGCAGTGCACCAGCAACAATTTCTGACGCTGAGGCAGAGCCTTTATTGATTAAGACTACCATTGGAGAATCAGACAGGATATCACCTGCATCAGAGGTAAATTTAGTGTTAGAACCTGGAACCCTACCTTCGGTGTAAACGATAGTGCCTTTATTATCAAGGAATAAGTTAGAAATATCGACTGCACCATCTAGCAACCCACCAGGATTATTCCTCAAGTCAAGAATAAGAGAGTTCAAATAACCATCATTCTCTTCTTTCAAACGCTCAATCGTTTTTTCTAATAGGTCGAAGGTCGGTCTTTGGAAGCTGGAAACACGAACATAACCAACCCCCTCTTCGAGCAAATAGCCCTTCACCGAAACAATAGTAATAATTTCACGGATAATTTTAACGACAAATGGTTTTTTATCTTTGCGTAAAATAGTTATCTTTATATCTGTACCTGGTTTGCCACGCATCAAATTGACACCATCTTCCAGGGTCATTCCGCGTACAAGTTTATCGTTAATTTTTATAATCTTATCGCCTGCTTGAATGCCAGCTCTATAAGCGGGCGTGTCATCAATTGGAGAGATAACCTGAATGACATCATCTTTTTTACTGATAACAATACCCAATCCGCCGAATTTCCCAGAGGCACTTTCTAATAAGGTTTTCTGCTCTTTCGGTTCCAAGTAAACGGAGTGTGGGTCTAATCCATTAACCATGCCCTTAATAGCATTAGTAAAAAGTTCTTTGTTCTCGGTGTCTTCTACATACAACCCTTTAATTTTGCTATAAATAACTGTAAACGCTTCAAGATCTTTGAAAGAAACGCTTAGATTTTTCTTTTCTTCGGCACTTAATGCTTTTTTTTCTGGATTAAGTTCTGCCGATATAGGCATACTTAGTGCAAAAAAAGCTGTAAAAAGCGTTAAAAGCACTGGGTTTTTAAATTTATTTAAGAAAATCATAATATAATTGTTCACTTATAAAGAATTAAAGGTTAAAAGCAGATATAATAACGCAAGATATTTAACAGAATGTTTTATATTTTACTTGTTTTTGTTTTTAAATAATGGAGAAAATAATGAAAAAATTAAATCATTTTTTATTTGTGTTTATTGTATTTGTGTCATTTGCTGTATCTGCATATGAAGAGCATAAAGAAGTGCCCACAGGGAAAGTGCAGGCGGTAGAAGACCCTGTTAAAGTAATCCAATCAGCTGTTGTTAAACTTAATCAATTAACAACAGCAACTACTTACTCTCCAAAAATGATGGGATTCTTAGTCGATCAAGAAATCAGTCCGCTGTTTGATTTTAATCATATTGCAACGAAAGTATTGTCTATAAGTCGTGTCACACTTGGTGAAGAAGAGGCGGTATTTTTTGCAAATACCCTGAAAAAAAATATCATCAATACTTTGTTGTCAAAATTAGCACAAGGCCGCACAGGGTCACTTGATTTTATCTCTGCAAGACCAACCGCACAAGGGGGTATTGTGGTTAGGCTAAATGCAAAAGGTTACTCTCGATTTGGTTTTAATTTAGACCTATCTTTTCATCAAAGCCAGTCAGGAAAATGGCAAATTTTTGATGTGGTGCTTGATCACGATAGTCTGGTTAATTATTATCAAAGAATGGTACGGATTAAAGCAAGAAGATACGGTGTGTATGGCATGCTAGGTAGGATTTAATTTATATAAACTAGTGAGCAACATGGAGTTATTGGAAAGGGACGAGGACATTGTAAGGGCAACCAACGCCTTGAAGGCAATGGCACACCCACTGCGTTTAAAAATTTTATGCGCTCTAAAAAGCGATGAATTGCCTGTACTTGAAATTGTGGAGTATGTTGGCTCTTCTCAATCTAACATTTCACAACACATAGAAATCCTTAGAACCAAAAATATCATCGAGTCCCGACGCGAAGGCAACCGAATTTTGTGCAAAGTAAAAGATGAAAAAATTTTGAAATTAGTTGCTAATATGCAGGCAGTTTTTTGTTCAGAAGATTAACCATTTGACGATTTATGCGCTCGTAGCTCAACTGGATAGAGTCTTGGCCTCCGAAGCCAAATGTTGGGTGTTCAAATCACCTCGAGCGCACCATACATATAAAATATGACTTATCCTGACATCAACCCAATCGCATTAGACCTAGGCTTTATCCAAATTTATTGGTATGGCATTATGTATTTATTGGCATTTTTGAGTGCGTATTTATTAGCCAGCCATCGTGCCAAGCAATTGGACAGCTGGAATAAGCAGCAAATAGAGGATTTAATTTTTTACGGCGCTCTTGGTGTTGTCATTGGTGGGCGTTTGGGCTATATTTTGTTTTACAATTTTAGTGCTTTTGTGGCAGACCCACTCTCTATTTTTGCAGTGCAAAATGGGGGTATGTCGTTTCACGGTGGTTTCTTAGGGGTGGCATTGGCAATGTGGTTGTTTAATCGAAAACACCATAAAACTTTTTTCTCTACCGTTGATTTTGTCGTGCCATTAGTGCCACTCGGCTTGGGTTTTGGGCGAATAGGTAATTTTATTAATGGCGAACTTTGGGGTAAGATTACCACCAGTCCTTTTGGGGTGTTTATTCAAGAGCAGGGTGTTGCGCGCTACCCTTCGCAATTATATGAGGCTTTTTTAGAAGGATTGGTGTTGTTTGTTGTGTTGTGGGTATTTAGTAGTAAATCTCGCAAACCAATGACAATTTCTGCATTGTTTTTAATTCTTTATGGGGTATTTAGGTTTGTTGTTGAGTTTGTGAGGGTGCCTGATGAGCAATTAGGGTATTTGGCGTTTGAGTGGTTGACTATGGGGCAGTTGCTCAGTTTACCGATGATTATTGTGGGTGTCTTTTTGCTGTTAAAAGCGAATAGAAAATAATGGAAGCCTATCTTAATATTGGAAAACGAATTTTAGACGAAGGCGTTTGGCAGTCTAATGTACGCACAGGGCAAAAAACTTTAGCCATTATCGGTGCAACTTTTGAACACGATTTATCTGATGGTACTGTGCCTGTGATTACCACTAAAAAACTGTTTTGGAAATCAGCTATTGCTGAAATGCTGGGTTACTTGCGGGGTTATCGCAGTGCTGCACAATTTAGGGCACTTGGCTGTAATACTTGGAATGCCAATGCTAACGATAATCAAGCATGGTTGGACAACCCATATCGTCTCGGGGAAGATGATATGGGGCTGTGTTATGGTGTGATAGGGCGTGCTTTTCCAGGTATTGAAGGTGATGAGCCGTTAGACCAATATAAGAAGATTGTTACTGATTTATCTCAAGGGGTTGATGACAGACGCGAGATAATGACTTTTAATCATCCTAATCTTACCCATCGCGCTTGTTTGCCTGCTTGTATGCACACGCATCATTTTAATTTATTGGGTGATGATTTATATATTGAAAGTTATCAGCGTAGTAGTGATTATGCATTAGGGCAGCCTTTTAATCATTTTCAAGTTGCGTTTTTGCTTTTAATTACTGCACAAATTACGGGGAAAAATGCTAAAGGTATGCGCCATCATTTGTCTAATGTGCATTTTTATGAAAACCAAGTTGAGATTTTTAAAAATGAACAGGTTAATCGTGAACCATTGCCATTGCCATCGCTTAAAATTAATCCAAAAATCAAAACCTTGGAAGATTTAGAAACTTGGGTAACAATGGATGATTTTGAGTTGATTGACTATGAACATCATTCAGCAATAAAATATCCATTCACTGTTTAAATCATTGCTATGTCTTTACCAAACTGCCCAAAATGTAATTCCAGCTATGTCTATGAAGATGGCAATCTTTTAGTTTGCTCAGAGTGCGCATATGAGTTTTCTGCTGCTGATTTGGTTGAAGAAGAGGTGGTTATTAAGGATTCAAATGGCAATATATTGGCTGATGGTGATACGGTAACTGTTACTAAAGATTTAAAAATTAAAGGCACTTCAAATTCTGTAAAAGTTGGCACTAAGGTTAAAAATATCCGCCTATGTGACGGCGACCACGACATTGATTGCAAAATCCCAGGTTTCGGTGCGATGAAACTCAAATCCAAATTTGTTAAGAAAGTTTAATTACTTCCAAAGGTCCACGGTAATACCTTGCTCTCTTAATTCGTCAGATTTGTGTTCAAGATAGCGTTGAAAATTGGTTTGTTTTTTATAAGCACCCGTTAAGATATAAGTCATAATACCATGCAAATGGTACTGTTTAAAATACGCATCTTTGCGAATAATCTCTTTACCATTTTCATTAAAGAAAACAATGGCAGGTTTGTAAGTGAGTTTCAGTGCATCGTACCACGCTTTAGCAGTAGTGCGTTTGCCCGCTGGAGTGATGAGTTTTTCATCAGAAAGTGCATTAAAACGCACCACTTGCATTTGCTTTAAATAATCTTGTGTTTGTTTGAGCGACATTAAGCCCTTGTGAAATACATCACATTCTACACAATTTGGCTCTTCAAAAAATACCGCTAAAACCTTTTGTGCTGGCATTGCTTGATTGCGTGTTAACAGATGTGGACCTGACTCAAAAATTGAGTGAATATTTAACACACCAGTTTTATCCTTTTTCAAGTTATTCATATAACTCGCATAGGATTGCTTGAGATAAGTTTTGCCACTAATGTAATCTAAAGTGGCGTGCATTTTGTCAATGGATTGGTAACCATTGAGGCGTAATACAGTGTTACCTTTCGTATCTAAAAACACGAGTGTCGGGGTAAATTGTACTTTCATATGGGCTGAAAATTCTTTTTCAGTAAATTCCTTACCTGTCCAATCAGTTAAATCACGATCCCCCCACATATTAGTTTCAATCACATCAAAATCTTTTTGTAGTTTTGCCACCAATTGCTTATCATGAAAATTATCTTGCACCAATTTAGCGCAATAAGGGCAGCCATTTTGATGAAAATAAATCATAATATGGCGATTGTTATCTGTGGCTTCTTCTAAATCTTCAGAAAAATCCATAAAACTGGTTTTGAACCAGTCAGGCGTAGATTCAACAATTTTCGCCCCTAAAAATTCACCTCGCTTAGTCGTCTCTTCGGCAATTGTTCCCGATGAGAAATATAAAGAAATGATAATAAATATAATACGCATAATTGATTGTAACCCTAAAACACTTGAGAGGCAAGAGTTCTCAGTAAATTAAACAGCATCAACGCTTTCAATGCCTTTCTGAGGTAGAAACAATCCGCAACCTAGTAAGCGATGTTCGCCGATACCCTGTTCTTGTAAAGTAACAGACTCAACCTTGCGTAAGTTGGCGACCATTAATGAGCGAGTGTGGATAATGCCGTTAGGTGTGTGGATGTTTCTTTGTAATCCGGCCATCATTTTTTTAGGTTGAATGTTGAGTGCTTGAAGTTGATTAAAGGCAGTTTGTAAGAATTCTTCTTCACTACTATCTTTGTCGCAGACGACGCGTTTAGAAAATACAATTTGCATATCACTCATTAGTTTTGATTCTAATGATTTTACAATATCAATACTGTACTCGCCTAAATCAAGCGTTTTCCCAGTTAACTCTTGTATGTCGGCTAATTTTTCTTGTGGCACGCGGATATTGAGTTTTGAGCGTTTAGAGGGGTAATAAAGCCCAGATTCGTCTTGTTCCCAGCCATTACCATCTGCCACGCTAATGTCAAAAACACCTGCGTTCACTTCTGCCAACCAAGGCAAATGTTTTAATAGTCCTTGCGACAAAAGATAGGCGTGGTCCATTGGTAAAACTTTTGAACGAATTGAAAACACAGCGTCTTGAATTGTCTTAGGGAGCGTAAAATGTTCTTCTTTAATATCTTCTTGCCAAAACATAGGATTGTCTTTTTTTGTAATGGCGCTATTATAAACGAATACCATTGATGGATAAATTACAGAAACAAATTAATTACAAATTTAAAAATAGTGGCTTGCTAAAACAAGCGTTGACGCATCGCAGTGTTGGCAAAAATAACAATGAACGTTTGGAATTTTTGGGCGATAGTATTTTGGGTGCGGTGGTTGCACGCGAGTTGTATCAGCGTTTCCCCGACATTGGCGAAGGTAAATTATCTCGTTTTAAATCCTATGTAGTCAGAGGGCAAACTTTGGGATTGATCGCCTCTAAACTTAATTTATCCAATTTATTGATTTTAGGTCCAGGTGAGTTAAAAAGCGGTGGGCACAATCGTAAATCTATTCAAGCGGATGCGGTTGAGGCAATTTTAGGCGCTATTCTTTTGGAGTCTAATTTTGAGACAGTTAATACTGTAATTTTGGATTTGTTTAAAGAATATTTAGATGAGATTAATCCAAGCGACACGCTTAAAGATTTCAAAACCAAATTACAAGAGCATTTACAAAAGTTCAGACAAACCTTGCCAAAATATACGCTCATTCAAACCATAGGCAAAGACCATAATGCGATATTTACGGTCAGATGTTTGTTGCAAGACCAAAAAATACAAGTGGAACAAGACGCTAAAAGCATCAAAAGAGCAGAGCAAATGTGTGCTGAGGCATTATTAAAAAGGTTGGAAAAATGATACATAAAGCAGGATTTATTGCCGTTATCGGTCGCCCAAATGTCGGTAAATCGACTTTGACAAATGAGCTAATTGGGCAAAAATTATCCATTACTTCGCACCGCCCACAAACCACGCGCCATCGTATTCACGCGATTAATACCACAGATGATTATCAAATGGTATTCGTCGATACACCAGGGATGCACATCGGCAACAAAAAAGCCATCAATGCTTATATGAACAGGGCAGCGAGTTCAAGTGTGGCGGATGTGGATATTATTTTATGGCTGGTTGAGGCAGGTAAATGGACCAAAGAAGATGCGCGTGTTTTAGAGCATGTGAGCAAAGCCGAAGTACCAGTGATTTTGTGTGTGAATAAGATTGATAAATTTAAATCTAATCACCAAGTATTGCCTTTTTTAGAGAAAATTGGGCAGAAATATCAGCCAAATGAACTATTTCCACTCTCAGCATTTAAGAAAAATGATACCAATGCTTTGCGTGAATTAATTTTGAAATATTTGCCAGAACAAGACAATATTTTTGATGCAGATTTCATCACCGATAGAAGTGAGAAATTTGTCGTTGCTGAATTTATCCGTGAAAAATTGATGCGTCATTTAGCCGATGAATTACCATACGATTTAACCGTTGAAATTGAGCAATACGAATTAGACGGCAAAATGCAAAGAATTGCCGCCAGAATTTTAGTCGAAAAAGACTCGCAAAAAAACATCGTCATCGGCAAAAAAGGCGAGATGCTTAAACTCATCGGCACCGAAGCGCGCCATAGTATTGAAGGGTTTTTAGAGCGTAAAGTCTTTCTCAAACTTTGGGTAAAAGTTTCCACAGGCTGGTCGGATAGTAAACGCGCGTTGGCTTCTTTGGGATATGACTAGAGTCCATTTAACCCCCGCCTTCTTAATCCATCGCCGAGCGTTTAAAGATTCTTCTTTATTATTGGATTTTTTCACTCAAGAACACGGAAAAATTCGCCTAGTCGGTCGGGGTTCGCGTAAATCAAAAACTGCTTTGCAAATGTTTCAACAGATGAATATTTCTTTTTCTGGTAGAGGTGAATTGAAAACCTTGACAGGTTGGGAGGTGGATGACCAACCGAGAAACTTACTCGGTGAAACTTTGATATTGGGGATGTATGGCAATGAATTAATTGCTCGATTATTGCAAGAACAAGACCCGCATCCTGAATTATTTGAGGTTTATAAACAATTTATTCGTCAACTAATTGGTCTGGAAAAGCAATCACAGTACTGGTTGTTGCGACTGTTTGAAAATAATTTATTGTTTGAATTGGGCTATGGTTTTGATTTTGAAGCTGATATAAATGGCAATGAAATTGATGAAAATGCGGTTTATGATTATCAGCCTCAATCTGGTTTTTTGTTGAGCGGCATAGGTAAAATATCGGGTAAATTGATTCGCTCATTGTCGGCAGAAAATGTATTAGACCCTCCCGATACCGAGCAATTAAAAGTCTGTAGAAATTTAAACAGAGCGAGATTACAACCTTTGCTGGGCGAAAAACCCTTGCAAAGTCGATCTTTATTTTTCACAAAACAATAATTATATGAGCATTTATTTAGGTGTTAACATCGACCACATTGCCACTATTCGTCAAGCACGAGGCACCCATTATCCTTCGCCGATTGAAGGTGCATTATTATGCGAACAGTCGGGGGCGGACAGTATCACCCTGCATTTGCGTGAAGACAGACGCCATATTCAAGACGCTGATGTAGAGATTTTGCGTGAAAAACTTACCACAAAAATGAATTTAGAAATGGCAACCACCAATGAAATGATTGCCATTGCTGGCAAAATCAAGCCAGAAGATTGTTGCCTTGTTCCTGAAAAACGCGAAGAATTAACAACAGAAGGGGGCTAGATGTCGCTATTCAAATCCCAAGAATGAGCGATATTTGCGCGCAACTTAAAGATTCAAATATCGTTGTATCACTATTCATCGATGCACACAAATCCCAAATTGATGCTGCCAAAGCGTGCGGCGCTCCCGTCATCGAATTACACACAGGACATTACGCCGATACCACAGGTGAAGTACAAAAAGCCGAATTTGAACGCATCAAAACCATGGCAACCTATGCTCATTCACTCGGCTTACAGGTCAACGCAGGACACGGATTAACCATGGAAAATACCACGGAGATTGCTAAATTGCCTGAAATTGTTGAGTTAAATATTGGTCATTCCATCATTGCCAGAGCCGTATTTGTGGGACTGGCGCAAGCCACCCAAGAAATGAAAAACCTATTAACAGAGGCAAGATTATGATTTACGGCGTAGGCACAGACATTATCAACATTGAGCGAGTTGCTCATATCCTCACCAAAAACCGAAATGCCTTCGTTAAGCGTGTTTTATCCGACCACGAGCAAGCTCTTTTCGCCAACAAAGGCGACAGCGCCGCCTATTGTGCCAAACGCTTCGCCGCTAAAGAGGCTTTCGCCAAAGCCCTTGGCACTGGTATCGGCAAAATCGTCGGTTTCCAAGACCTAAGCATCCGCAACAACGAAGAGGGGAAACCTTACTTCATCCCCAGCGAAAAACTCCGCCTCTATTTAGTCGATAAAGGCATCAAACAAGCCCATCTAAGCCTTTCAGACGAAAAATTCAACGCTGTTGCCTTCGTCATTCTCGAAAAATAATAACATAACATTATTGTTTCGAAACAATAATGTTGCATAATTAAAAATATTAGAATATAATAACAATATTGTTGCGAAACATTTTTGTTTCTTAATATTTTTTAATAGAGAGGTTGTTATGGGAAATAGAGATTTTATTGTAGGCGGAGTGGTGCAAGATGATGATTATTTTTTTCATCAAGCATATGTAGGTGAAATGTGGGATTTGTTAAAAAAGAATAATATTATTCTTTTATCTCCTCGTAGGACAGGTAAAACAAGTCTTATGTATCGCCTTATTGCTGAACCTCAGCATAATTATAAGGTTGTTCATTTTAATGTGGAAACACTGAGCAGCGCTTCGGATTTTTTTATACATTTGCTAAATACTTTGTATGAATTGCATCCAGAATATTGGCAAAAACTATCAAAAAGTTGGAATTTTTTAAAAAATTTAGTGGCTAAAGTTGAAGAAGTTGGAGTAATGAGTTGCAAAGTTAAGTTAAGACAAAATGCAAATTGGGAAAAAGATTGGGAAAAATTATCTGAAGAATTGATGAAAAAAATCGCTTTATTAGATGATAAGCTATTATTTATTATTGATGAATTTCCTGATATGTTAAGCAAAATGTTACAAAAAGATAAGGAGGAGGCAGCTACTTTTTTGCATCACTTTAGAAAAATACGATTGGATTTAAAAAGTACTAATATTAGATGGTTAGTTAGTGGGTCTGTCAATATTAGAGGGGTTTTGGATGAAGCAAGTTTGATTAATACAATCAATGATTTTCAAACTGAGTTTTTGCCTAATATCAAGAAAAAAGAAGCGGATGACTTTATTTGTTCAATGTTAAATGCAAGAAGAGTTGAGTTTAATCAAGCTATTTTGCAAACTATATATGACTTATTGGGTGAGCCTATGCCGTATTTTGTGCAACTTTTTACTCAAGAAATATATAGATATTGGCGACGAGAAAAAGGTAATATTAGCGAAATTGACACTAATGAAGTTATAGAAATTTTTAACAAATCTTTATTGGGTGAAGTTGCACACGATAAATTACAGCATTATCATAGCAGGATTAAACTTTATTATCCCGAACAATTGCAAAGTATTGCTTATGAAATATTAGATGTTTTAGCTAAGTCTAACTCAGGAGTTAGTGAAAAGCAATTATATTCACAATATTTACAATATCAACAAGACAAGGGAAATTACTCACAACAAAACACTGCCAATAAAATTGAAATGCAAAGAAGTTTTAACGCATTAATGCTCAGGCTAGATAGCGATTTTTATACCTATAAAAATGAGGACAATATCTATGATTTTAAAACGCATCTTATCAAACTTTGGTGGAATAAAAATTGGACACAATTATGATTAATCAAACAGCAAGAGGGTTATTTAGAAGTGGCATTACTGACCCTAAATTATTAAAAACTTCTACCGTTGGGAGGCAGGATTTACTAGATGATATTTTGGGAAAACTAACATCAAGAAAAAATAAAAGAAGTGGTATTAATCAATTATTTATTGGTCCAAGGGGTGTGGGGAAAACGCATTTTTTAAGTTTAATAGAGCAATCTATACAAGAAAATAAAGCACTTGAAAAGCAATATACAGTGGTTCGTTTTCCAGAAGAGAGTAATCGTATTTTGTCTTTTGCTGATTTGCTTTTAGAGATTATTAATATACTTAAAAATATTGATAATGAGATGTTCCAACCCCTTTATGAGCGATTAGAAACAGAACCTAGCGATGATATTGTCATTGATGAGATTTTGCATTATTTGCAGCAGTGGCATAACAAAAGCAAAAAAAATATCTTGTTAATGATAGAAAATTTAGATGTTTTACTTAGCGAACAAGTGAAAGCAAAGATAGACATTCACAAATTTCGTAGCTTTTTAATGGATAACTCTCACATCATTATGATTGGCACAGCACCGACTTACTTTAGTGCTTTAAACGATGTAAAACATCCTGTGTATGATTTTTTTGATATTCAGCTTTTAAGAGAATTAAATGAAGATGAAATTATGTCTTTAATAAAAACTCATTTAAAATGGGACAAACAAGACGATTTATTAAAAAACTTTAATTCATTAAAGCCAAAAATCCAAGCAATGCTCAGTTTAACAGGGGGCAATCCTCGTTTAGTGATGATGTTTTATGGGTTAATAAGTCAAGATAGATTGGATAATATTAAGCTGGAATTACAAAAGTTACTAGATAAAATAACGCCTTTTTACCAAGACAGACTTAAAGATTTAGCCCCACAAGAAAGGGCATTGTTAGAAACAATGGCGTTAATGAGAAGTGAGAAAAGAACGCCTGCTAATATAAGCAAACAATTTAGAAAATCAAGGGAAATAACATCCGTTTTATTAAAACGAATGGTTAAATCGGGGTATTTAAGCGTGAACACAAATCCTGATGATAAACGCTCTCGTATTTATAGAATTAAAGAGCAATTTTTTGATATTTGGCTTGCTATGAACGAGTCTCGAGGTAATCGCAAATATATTCCTTATGTATTAGATTTTTTTAGTATGTGGTATCCTACTAAAAAAGAGAGGGATTTAAAAAGCAAAGCATTATTAAAGGAATTAAAGCAAGACAGAGAAAACTTTAATAAAAATAATATACAAGAATCTTTAGAATATCTAAGTGAATCTTCCAGTGATTCAAATGATAGGGTAATGGAAAAAGCAGGAATCGCAATAAGTGCAACAAAAATTGGGGAATATGATTTTGCTAAAAAAATAATAAATGGGTTGGATACTACAAATGTAGGGTCTAAAGCTATTTTTACTTGGATGTCTAAAAGTGGCTTTGAAAACCAATCACAAAATGACAATGTGGGCATTAACTCAATTGATTATTTTGAAAAAATTGTTAAATATTGGAAAGAGCAGCATTCAGGTCAGTTAGAGAGAGCATCTATCATTTTTAATGAATTGAAAGAAGAACTTCAAAATGTTGGTTTGCATGATTTACATATTGCTTTACTGAAAGAAAAATTATCGGACAGCGCCACCAATAAAGAAAAAGGAGGGTTGCACAATGACATTGGAACGGTTGAATTTCGTAGTGCCAAATATGATAATGCAAAAGACAGCTTCATAAAATCTTTGGAAATAAGGCAAGAGATAGGAGATAAAGCAGGAGAGGGAGCAACATTAAATAATATATCTCAGATATACAATGCAAGAGGTGATTATGAAACAGCCTTAAAATATTTAGAGCAGTCTTTGGAAATAAGGCAAGAGATAGGAGATAGAGCAGGAGAGGGAACAACATTAAATAATATATCTCAGATATACAATGCAAGAGGTGATTATGAAACAGCCTTAAAATATTTAGAGCAGTCTTTGGAAATAAGGCAAGAGATAGGAGATAGAGCAGGAGAGGGAGCAACATTAAATAATATATCTCAGATATACAATGCAAGAGGTAATTATGAAACAGCCTTAAAATATTTAGAGCAGTCTTTGGAAATAATGCAAGAGATAGGAGATAGAGCAGGAGAGGGAACAACATTAAATAATATATCTCAGATATACAATGCAAGAGGTGATTATGAAACAGCTTTAAAATATTTAGAGCAGTCTTTGGAAATAAGGCAAGAGATAGGAGATAAAGCAGGAGAGGGAGCAACATTAAATAATATATCTACGATATACAATGCAAGAGGTGATTATGAAACAGCCTTAAAATATTTAGAGCAGTCTTTGGAAATAAGGCAAGAGATAGGAGATAGAGCAGGAGAGGGAACAACATTAAATAATATATCTCAGATATACAAAGCAAGAGGTAATTATGAAACAGCTTTAAAATATTTAGAGCAGTCTTTGGAAATAATGCAAGAGATAGGAGATAGAGCAGGAGAGGGAGCAACATTAAATAATATATCTCAGATATACAAAGTAAGAGGTAATTATGAAATAGCTTTAAAATATTTAGAGCAGTCTTTGGAAATAAGGCAAGAGATAGGAGATAGAGCAGGAGAGGGAGCAACATTAAATAATATATCTCAGATATACAATGCAAGAGGTGATTATGAAACAGCCTTAAAATATTTAGAGCAGTCTTTGGAAATAACGCAAGAGATAGGAGATAAAGCAGGACTATGTGTTACTCTTTTTAATATAGGGCATATACATCTACAAAATAATGAACAGTCAAAGGCAATGCAAAAATGGGCTGAAGTTTATTTAATGGCAAAAGAAATTGATTTAGCACAAGCTCTTGATGCACTTGAGAAGTTGGCTGAGCAAATAGGATTAGAAAATGGTCTTCAAGATTGGGAAGAGATGGCTCAAGAATTTTCTGATAAAGGTAAAAATGAATAAAAAAATAATGAAAACAGGATGAATTCCTCTCATTTCAATTATCACCCTAATCCAAAAATAGAAAATGCAAATCTAACGCCAACCCTCACTACCACAGCAGAAGGTGAATTGGCTTTAGCCAAGAAAGGCTACCCCGGGGTATTTCAAAAAAATCACCGTGGAACCACTGGGTGGCACTAAAATTTTTTAAAACACTGTGATAGCAAGGTTTAACGCAATATTTATACTTTCTATCTTTAGATTAGAACATTAAAACATTACCTTTCACCAGCTTGGAAATTTTCTAAAAAAGTTGTTTCCGTTATTTTTTCTAGCTAATTGATGTATTGACCAAAACCTGCTTTATAAGCTTCTCGTTTAGTGCCTTCACAGCCGTATTTACTGGCAGTTTTGTAACTAGAAAGGGCAAAAGAGTGTTGTTCTAATGTCGCTATCGGGGTTCTGTGCATTTTGAAACGCTTTAACCCTTGGTTCATTCTTTGGGCGCCTGCTGGATTAAGTCCCGCACAGTTTTCATTGTAGAATTTTACGGCACCAACGATTGCCAGCATCTCATTTGGTGATAGTGCATTTGCGTTTAATCCGAATGAGAATAGCAAACTGAAAGCAATTTTTCCCACCTTATTTTTGATAAAAACACAGGTAGTTAACACTCACATCATCTTCCAATTTATAGACTTTGGTAAAGGGATTGTAAGTCATTCCAATCATACTTTTCAAAGTTAAGCCAGAATTTCTCGCCCACTCATCCATCTCACTTGGACGGATGAATTTATCCCAATCGTGGGTGCCTTTAGGCAGTAAATTAAGGACATATTCTGCACCGACAATGGCGAATAAATAGGATTTAGCGTTGCGGTTTAAGGTTGAGAAAAAGGTTTGTCCGCTAGGTTTGACGATTTCACTACATGCTTTGATGATGGAACTTGGATCGGGGACATGTTCTAACATTTCCAAACAAGTAACAATGTCGTAGGCTTCGGCGTTGTTTTTGGCGAACTCTTCTACGGGGATTTTTTGATAATCAATGTCTAAGCCCGATTCGAGTAAGTGCAATTTTGCCACTTCTAAACCTGCTTCTGCCATATCAATGCCCGTTACAATCGCTCCTTCAAGGGCAAGGGCTTCTGCCAAAATACCACCGCCACAGCCAACATCAAGGATTTTTTTACCTTCAAGTGAGCCACCACATTTTTCTTTAATGTAATTTAAGCGTAATGGATTAATGTCGTGCAGGGGTTTAAATTCAGAGTTTTTATCCCACCAGCGAGATGCCAAAGCGGCAAATTTTTCTACTTCGTTTGTATCGACATTCATAGTGCTTTTACCGCCTCCAGCACCTCATCCACATGACCTTTGACCTTTACTTTATCCCAAGATTTGAGGATATTGCCCTGAGCATCAATGATGAAAGTAGAGCGCACGATGCCCATATATTCACGACCCATAAATTTCTTTAATTGCCAAACGCCAAACGCTTCGCACAACTCGCCTTCGGTGTCAGAAATCAACTCAAAAGGGAAAGCTTGCTTGGCTTTGAATTTTTCGTGGGCTTTCATATCGTCTTTGGAAACGCCGTAAATCACGGTATTAGCATCGGTAAATGCCGAGTGATTATCACGAAATTCTTGCCCTTCGGTGGTGCAACCTGGGGTTGCGTCTTTGGGGTAAAAATACAAAACAATGTTGCGACCTTCGGGGTCAGGTAGGGTAACTTTTAAATCGCTGGTGGCAACACAGGTAATGGCTTTCATTTTATTCATAACGGTATAATGTTGTTTTTAAAAAATTCATTTTATCACTTCCATGAAGAACATCCGTAACTTTTCCATTATTGCCCATATTGACCATGGTAAATCTACCATTGCCGACCGTTTTATTCAGTTTTGTGGTGGTTTGAGTGACAGAGAAATGTCCGCACAAGTGCTGGATTCAATGGATATTGAAAAAGAACGAGGCATTACCATCAAATCACAAAGTGTTACTTTGGATTACAAGGCCAAAAATGGCGAAATTTATCAACTGAATTTTATTGACACCCCAGGACATGTGGATTTTTCGTATGAAGTTTCCCGTTCGCTCTCAGCGTGTGAAGGTGCCTTGTTAATTGTTGATGCGTCGCAAGGTGTGGAAGCGCAAACGGTGGCAAATTGTTACACCGCCCTTGAGCAGGGTTTGGAAGTAGTGCCAGTGCTCAATAAAATTGATTTACCTGCAGCAGACCCCGACCGTGTTGTTGATGAAATTGAAGATGTGATTGGCGTTGAAGCCACTGATGCAGTGCATGTGAGTGCTAAATCGGGTATCGGTATTGAAGACACTTTGGAGCAAATTGTTGAAAAAATCCCTGCCCCAGAGGGTAACCTTGATGCGCCAATTAAGGCGTTGATTATTGATTCTTGGTTTGATAACTATTTGGGTGTGGTGTCGCTTATTCGTGTGATTAATGGTGAGATTAAAGCCAAAGATAAAATTAAAATTTTCTCCAACAAGCAAGAACATTTGGTCGATGAAGTGGGTGTTTTCACCCCAAAACGCCTTAAAACTGATACGCTGAAAGCGGGCGAAGTTGGCTTTATGATTGCCAATGTTAAAAATATTGACGGCGCACCAGTCGGTGATACTATTACCAGCATTAAAGATTCAGCAACCGAGCCATTAGAGGGTTTCAAACCTGTGCAACCTCGTGTATTTGCAGGTATTTTCCCTATTTCAGGTGAAGATTATGAGAAATTTCGTGATGCTTTGGCGAAATTGCGTCTCAATGATGCGGCATTGCAATATGAGCCTGAAAATTCTGATGCGTTAGGGTTTGGTTTTAGAATTGGCTTTTTGGGCTTGTTGCATATGGAAATTGTGCAAGAACGATTAGAACGAGAATACGATTTGGATTTAATCACAACAGCGCCCACAGTAGTGTATGAAATTCTTGACAAAAAAGGCAACACAATGTTGGTGGATAGCCCTTCAAAAATGCCTGAAAATCAGTTTATTGAAGAATTTAGAGAGCCAATTATCACCGCCAATATTTTGGTAACCGATGAATTTGTCGGCAATGTCATCACCCTCTGCGTAGAAAAACGCGGCGTGCAAAAAAGCCTAACTTACCTAGGTAAGCAAGTGCAAATGGTTTACGAATTGCCCCTCAACGAAGTTGTGCTTGATTTCTTCGACAGACTCAAATCCGTTTCTCGTGGTTTTGCCTCAATGGACTACCAATTTGAACGCTATCAAGCTTCCGATTTAATTCGCTTAGATATTATGATTAACCAAGAACCCGTCGATGCGTTAGCGTTGATCATCCACCGTGAGGATTCCACTCGCAAAGGCAAAGAAATCGCCGATAAAATGAAAGAATTAGTTCCAAGACAAATGTTTGATGTTGCCATTCAAGCCTGCATCGGCGTAAAAATTATTGCCCGAACTAATGTCAAAGCCTTGCGTAAAAATGTAACCGCCAAATGTTATGGTGGCGATGTTTCACGCAAGCGTAAATTGCTCGATAAACAGAAAAAAGGTAAAAAGCGTATGCGTAGTGTCGGCAGAGTGGATATTCCACAGGAAGCATTTTTAGCCGTTTTGCATATTGATTAATTCAATAAGCGCTCTAAAACAAACTTAGAACCGTAATAAGCCACTAATAAAATCCCAAAGCCAATTTGCGTCGTGGTGATGGCTTGTTTTCCACGCCAGCCGAAAATTTTTCTACCGAGTACGAGTACGGCAAAAATAATCCAAGCGATGAGCGATAGCACGGTTTTGTGTATTAAATGTTGGGCAAAGATGTCGTCAATAAAGACAAAGCCAGTGAGTAACGATAAAGTTAACAAGTAAAAACCAATCCTAAGACTTTGAAATAACAGTGCTTCCATTGTTTGTAATGGCGGTAGTTTATTGGTGAAACTGTTGATATTTTTGGCGTGTAAATGGCGTTCTTGTATTTTTAATAAGATTGATTGGCAGACTGCTAAGGCGAGTAAGGCGTAGGCAGTGATGGATAAAAATACATGTGAAGCGATACTTAAGGAAATGGTTTTGGTGGTGGTGTCGGGAAATAAGACGCTGAAGACTAGCGAAAATGCAACCAAAGGATAAACCAAGATACCGAGTGCATGTACGGGTTTGGAAATCGAAGATAGGAATAATAAAATTGCAACTACCCAAGCGGCGAAAGAAGCGCTATTTGCGAGTCCAAAATACACGCCTCCATTTACCGACCAAAAACTTGTAAAAGTCAAAGCGTGGGCGATAATAGCAAAGTTGATTAACAAAAAAATACTTTTTTGGTGGCGATGTTGGGTATCATTTTTGGTAAAAAAACGCATTAATAACAACGCTGCCAACAAATAAGCGGCAACGGCAGAATAAGATAAAATCATAATTAACTGGTTGAATTCGTACAACCTACTATAATACATACTTTATTCCTATTAATTTCACAGATGTTTGATAATTTAACCGATCGCCTTTCCAATAGTTTTAAAGCCCTACAGGGCAAGAATAAACTCTCCGAATCCAATATTAAAGATGCCATCCGTGAGGTGCGTCGTGCCTTGCTAGAAGCAGATGTTGCCCTTGAAGTGATTAAAATCTTCCTTGATAAAGTGCAAGAAAAAGCCGTTGGGCTTAAAGTGGGTGAGGGATTAAACCCGTCGCAAGCCTTTATTAAATTAGTAGAAAGTGAACTGACCGAAATTATCGGTGGCGAGAATAAAACCCTAGATTTAAGGGCGCAACCGCCAGCAGTGGTAATGGTGGCAGGCTTGCAAGGTGCGGGTAAAACCACCTCAATTGCCAAATTAGCCCGTTATTTAAAAGAGCGAGAAAATAAAAAGGTGTTAGTCGTGAGTGCCGATGTTTATCGCCCTGCTGCTATCCAGCAATTAGAGGTGTTGGCAAAGCAAGTTGAGGTAGAATTTTTCCCCTCAAGTGTTAACGACAAACCAAAAAACATTGTTAACAACGCCAAAAAGCACGCGCAAAAACAATTTTTCGATGTACTTTTGGTAGATACCGCAGGTCGTTTGCACATTGACAACGAGATGATGGACGAAATCCAAGCCTTGCAAAAAGCCGTTAATCCAATTGAAACTTTATTTGTGGTTGACTCAATGACAGGTCAAGACGCAGCACATACCGCCAAAGCCTTTGCCGATGCCTTGCCACTAACAGGTGTCATTCTAACTAAAACTGATGGTGATGCAAGAGGCGGTGCAGCATTGTCTGTTCGTCACATTACGGGTAAACCGATTAAATTCTTAGGTGTGGGTGAAAAAGTTGATGCCTTAGAGCCGTTTCACCCAGATAGAATTGTTTCTCGCCTATTAGGTATGGGCGATGTGATGTCGTTGATTGAAGACATTGGGCAAAAAATTGACAAGAAAAAAGCCGAAAAATCTGCCAAAAAAATGGCAAAAGGGCAATTCGATTTAGACGATATGCGTGACCAATTATTACAAATGGAACAAATGGGCGGTATGGAAGCCTTAATGGACAAAATGCCAGGCATGGGCCAAATCCCACAAAGTGTTAAAAATCAAGTTATGGGTTCGATAGAAACCAAAAAAATGGTTGCCATCATCAATTCAATGACCCCGAAAGAACGCAGCCACACCAAACTCATCAAAGGCTCACGCAAAAACCGCATCGCCCGAGGCTCTGGCACCCAGCCACAAGACATCAACAAACTCCTCAAACAATTTGAAAAAATGCAAAAGCAAATGAAGAAAATGGGCGGCGGAAAAATGCAAAAGATGATGGCAAAAATGACAGGTATGCAAGGTGGTGCTGATGGGGGTATGCCCGACTTGTCAGGTATGAAATTGCCAGGCATGGGTGGTGGCAATAAGTTCCCATTTTGAGAGAATCAATCTACTATAATTCTTGCTAGGCATTTCTAAACAGTGAGTATTTTTAATAACTCAACGCCGTAAAAGTGGAAAAGACGACGCTATTTTATTCGGTAGCGAGCAGATTGAGCGTGTGCTTGTAACCCTTCGCCATCAGCCAAGGTGGCAGCAACTTCACCCAAAAGACTGGCGCCTTCCTCTGACACCATAATCAAACTGGATTTTTTTTGAAAATCATACACGCCAAGTGGTGATGAAAAACGGGCTGTACCCGAAGTGGGCAAGACATGATTTGGACCGGCACAATAATCGCCTAAAGATTCGCAGGTATTTCTGCCCATAAAAATGGCGCCTGCATGTTTGATGTCGTCAAGCATGGCTGTTGGATTTTCGACAGAGAGTTCTAAATGCTCGGGGGCAATTTGATTGGAAATTGCAATGGCTTCTGCCATGTCTTTGGTTTGAATTAAAGCGCCACGGTCGTTTAGGGCGGTGGCAATGATTTCTTTTCTGTCCATTGTCGGTAGTAATTTTTTGATACTTGTTTTTACTTGTGTGATGAAATCGGCATCAGGGCAGAGTAAGATGGATTGTGCGTCTTCATCATGTTCGGCTTGGGAGAATAAATCCATTGCAATCCAATCGGGGTTGGTTTTGCCGTCGCAAATAATTAAAATCTCACTGGGTCCTGCAATCATATCAATGCCGACCTGGCCAAATACCACGCGCTTGGCAGTGGCAACATAAATATTACCTGGGCCGACAATTTTATCGACTTTTGGCACGGTTTCTGTGCCGTAGGCAAGTGCAGCGATGGCTTGTGCGCCACCGACGGTGAAGACACGAGTTACACCTGAAATGTAAGCGGCGGCTAAAACTAATTGGTTAATAACGCCATTGGGTGTTGGCACCACCATAATCAAGTCTTCCACCCCTGCGACTTTGGCGGGGAGGGCGTTCATTAATACTGAGGAGGGATAAGCGGCTTTGCCACCAGGGACATACAAGCCAACACGATCAAGTGGGGTGATTTTTTGCCCGAGCATCGTGCCGTCGTCTTCGGTGTGAGTCCAAGTTTTTTGCACTTGCTTTTCGTGGTATGAACGCACACGGTCTGCTGCGATGGTGAGTGCGGATTTTTGTTTTTCTGCTAACGATTCGTAGGCACTTTTAAGGGCGGGCAAGTCAAGGGTTAAATCTGCCATATTATCGGCAGTAACGCCATCAAATTTAACGCTATAATCAATTAAAGCTTTGTCGCCATTAGCTTTGATATTGGCAATAATATCATCTACCGTTTTAGCAACATCGGTATTAGAAACGCTTTCCCAAGCAAGCAGTGCTGAGAGTTTTTCTTGAAAATCAGGTTGATTGGAGTTGAGATTGGCAATCATAGATTTTTTTCAATGCCGTTAATCCAGGCTTTAATTTCTGCATTTTTGGTTTTGAATGAGGCGGCGTTGACGACTAATCGAGAACTGATATCAACAATGTGTTCAAGTGGCACCAACCCATTCGCTTTGAGTGTATTGCCTGTATCCACTAAGTCCACAATGCAATGTGCCAAACCAACCACAGGTGCTAATTCCATTGCGCCATAGAGTTTAATAATCTCAATTTGTTGCCCTTTGGCTTCAAAATATCGTTTGGCAGAATTGACATATTTGGTGGCAATTTTCAAAGTATTTTGTTCTAATTTTTGTTCATCACTGGCAGCCACCATCAATTTACATTTGGCAATACCAAGGTCTAATAATTCCAACAAACCATCAGCACCATGCTCAAGCAGCACATCCTTACCCGCAATACCAAAATCCGCCGCACCGTGTTGCACGAATACTGGCACATCGGTAGCACGAATGACAATGACTTTAATGGTGTCAATATTCGTATCAAGAATTAATTTCCTAGAATTCAGTTCTTCGTCGGCAATTTCTAATCCTGCTTTTTTTAATAATGGTAAGGTTTGTTCAAGAATTCTGCCCTTGGATAATGCAATTGTCAACATAATTTAGTCCTGTACTCGTTCGATGTCAGCACCGAGTGATTTTAATTTTTCTTCAATAGTTTCATAGCCACGGTCAAGGTGATAAACACGCTCAATGGTGGTGGTACCTGTGGCTGCCAATCCCGCTAATACCAACGAGGCAGAAGCACGCAAATCGGTCGCCATCAAATGTGCACCTGTGAGTGATTTTACCCCTTTACAAACCACGGTGTTACCCTCTAAAGTCAAATCGGCACCCATACGCATAAGTTCGGGGATGTGCATAAAACGGTTTTCAAAAATATTTTCGGTAATGGTGCTATGCCCTTCGGCAATGGCATTGAGCGCCGTAAATTGCGCTTGCATATCCGTCGGGAAATTGGGGTAAGTACTGGTTTTGACGCTTACTGCTTTTGGTCGTTTTCCTTTCATATCTAGTGTGATTGAATTTTTATCGGTTTTAATATCTGCACCAATTTCAATCAATTTCCCTAGCACTGCACGCATCACTTGTGGGTTGGTATTTTTAACGGTAATGGAGCCGCCAGTGATGGCAGCCGCTATTAAATAAGTAGCAGATTCAATACGGTCTGAACAGACTGAGTACTGAACACCCTTCAAACTTTTTACCCCTTTAATAGTGATGACTGAAGTGCCAATCCCCGTAATTTTTGCCCCCATTTTATTGAGGCAATGACACAAATCGGATACTTCCGGCTCTTGGGCGGCGTTACTAATAGTCGTTGTGCCTTTAGCAAGTGTGGCAGCCATAATCACATTTTCTGTGGCAGTCACTGTTACTTGGTCAAAGTGAATATCTGCACCAATTAACCCCTTAGTTTGTGCATAAATATAACCATTGTTAACTTCAATTGTTGCCCCTAACTCTTCTAAGGCTTTCAAATGGAGATTGACAGGGCGAGTACCAATCGCACAACCACCCGGCAAAGATACCTTGGCTTTTCCATATTTGGTTAACATTGGTCCAAGTACCAAAATTGAAGCACGCATAGTTTTTACTAAATCATAATCAGCTGCTAAGTTGGTAAGGGTTGAGGAGTCCACAAATAAGGAAGAGTCAGACTCTAAAATAAACTCAGAACCCATGCTCATTAGCAACCTCAAAGTGGTGGATACATCACTAAGTTCTGGTGTGTTATGCAGGGTTAAGGGGCTGTCTGCCAAGATAGAGGCAAACAAAATAGGTAGAGAAGAGTTCTTGGAACCAGCAGCTTTCACCGTGCCTTTTAAGGGCTTACCCCCTTGAATAACAAGTTTATACATAATTAGCCTTTTGTCAGTTTCTTTTCAATTTTTTCTATTAAGCTATCCAATCCTTTGCGTTTAACATGTGAATTAAATTGTGCCCGATAGGTTTTAATCATACTAACGCCTGAAAATTTCACATCGTAAATGCGCCAGTGGTCTGAACGCACCATATTTAGCGTTATTTTAAAAGGGATTGGGTCATTGCCCAAGGTAATTTCTAATTTAACAATCGCCCTGTTATCTTTGCGTTTTACATGTTCGCCAACTGAAATATTAACACTATCAAAGTCTTTGTAAGAGCCTAATGCACCTGCGTAATCTTTAATTAAAGCGTGCGTGATATAACGCTGGAAAAGTTGTCTTTGCTCATCATTAAGACTATTCCAATGCCCTATCAGTGCTAATCGAGTTGAGTCAACCATTGAAATATTTGGCAACAACTTAATGTTGATGAGTTTTCTAACATTTTCAGGGCTTGCGTGACCTTGTTTTCTAAGCTCTTTAAGTGACGACAAAGCACCCACCATAATATTAAGTGCAGCCGTACTTGGTGGATTGATAATGCTATGTAATTCTTCTGCATCTAACGCAGCATCATTTTCTACTGCCAAAGTTACATTGATGGACAGAATAGATAATATAATAAGCAATGTTTGAATCGTATTCTTCATGCAAAATCCACAAATAATAAAAATATTTTTATTTTAACCTCTGTATCAATGTCAATTAAAGAAAAATTAAAAATTTTAACCACGCAACCTGGGGTTTATCAAATGCTGGATAAGCAAGGTTTAGTGATTTATGTTGGCAAGGCAAAAAACTTGAAAAATCGTGTGTCCAGTTATTTTTCTAAAATCCATACAGACGATAAAACCAGAGTATTGGTGTTGAATATCCAAACTTTTGAAGTGGTGATTACTGACACTGAAACACAAGCGTTATTATTAGAAAACGAATTGATTAAGCAACACAAACCCAGATACAACATCTTACTTAAAGATGCAAAAAGCTATCCTTATATTTATATTAGTAACGACAAACACCCTCGTGTTGGCTTTTATCGAGGTACTAAAAATGATAAATATCAATATTTTGGACCTTATCCCTCTGCACATATTGTGCGTAATTCACTCAGTTTATTGAAGAAAATTTTTAAAGTTAGACAATGTGCCAACGCCACTTATCGCTCAAGGTCTCGCCCGTGTTTGGAATATCAAATCGGGCTTTGTAGTGCACCTTGCGTTAATAAAATCAGCGATGAAGATTATAAAAGTGATGTCAAAATGATGGGGCAATTTTTAGCAGGAAAAGGCGTGCAAACTTTGGATAATATCTCGCAAAAAATGCAAGATGCTGCCAAAAATCAAGACTACGAACTCGCCGCCCACCTGCGTGACCAAATGATTGGCTTACGCACCATTCAAGAACAACACAGCTCACAAACCCTGGGCGATATGGATGTCATCAGCATCGCCATACAAGACGGCGCGCATGCGGTGGAAGTCTTATTTGTGCGTGCTGGCAAGCAAATTGGGCAAGAATGTATCTTCCCAAAACAAGCCAAAGGCAAAACATCCGAAGTCGTTCTATCCGCATTTTTGCCTTTATATTATCTCGGCAAAGACACGCCAAAACAACTATTACTCAGTGAAAAATTAGCCGATAAAAAACTGATTGCCAACGCCTTATCTACCCAAATTATCGACACCCCACAAAAAGACAAACGCCATTTTTTAAAAATTGCCAGTCTAACAGCAAGAGAAAACTTAAAACAACATCTAAACTCAAAATTCACCAAACGCAAACAACTAGAATTACTACAAAAAATCCTCAACCTCAAAACCTTGCCCAACAATATAGAATGCTTTGACATCAGCCACACAATGGGCGAAGCAACCGTTGCCTCATGTGTAGTCTTTGAAAAAGGATTGCCAAAAGTCAAAAAATACCGCCAATTCAACATCAACAACATCACCCCAGGCGACGATTACGCGGCGATGAATCAAGTCGTTTTCAGGCGCTATTCTCGCCTATTAAAAGAAGAGAAAACTTTACCCGATGTGGTCTTTATTGACGGCGGTTTAGGGCAACTCAATCAAGCCATTATGGTAATGGACTCCATCGGCATTGACTCCATTCAATTAGTCGGCGTGGCAAAAGGCGAAGGCAGAAAAGCAGGACTAGAAACCTTGATTATGGTCAAAGACGGCAAAGCCCAAAAAATCAACCTTCACCCCCAAGATTCTGCATTAATGTTAGTTAACCACATCCGTGACGAATCCCACCGCTTTGCTATCAAAAACCACCGCAAAAAACGCGGAAAAAAGCGCACCACCTCCCCACTAGAAGGCATTGAAGGTGTGGGTAAAATTCGCAGAACTTCGATACTCAATCATTTTGGTGGTTTACAGGAGGTCAAAAAAGCATCTGTTGATGAAATGCAGAAAGTTAACGGCATTAGTCTTGCATTAGCGACTAAAATTGTAAAAAAATTACGAGGTTAATCAATGTTTATTAGAGTATTACTTGCCACCTTTGTCATCGGCTATATTGTGTGGTTCATCAACAATCGCGTCTTAGGTAAAAACCTGGGGTTAGCCAAAGTCATTGCCACGACTTTGGTGGTGGTTAGTTTGGTTTATTTAGTGCTTGGAGTCCTATCTCATCTTGTGGAAAACTAACCTATCACTCTATGTCATTCTGAGCGTAGCCGAGGAATCTTATTAGGGCGAAAGATTTTTTTGACTATGCACAGAATAACAAATTAAATTTTCTTAGATAAAATCAATCTATTCAAATGCCGAGTTTTTTTAATTAACGACTCGGATACATTCGTCAAAATAGCCAAGTTTGAAACTTCCCATACGGGAATATCACGGTTGTGGTCACCCATATAATCAAAGCCTTTGTTGCCAAATCGTTCAACTAATTTGGCTGCTTTATTGTGTGAAGAAAGATTGAAGTTCTTATTACTTGCCATAACATCATCAAATAATTTAATGTGTTTAGCCACTGCGAAGGCATAAAATTTGTGCGAGGCGGTGGCGAGGATGATTTTGTCGCCTTGTTTTTTGCGTTGTTTGATGTAGTCAATGGTGGTTTGGTTGTAGGGTAATTTGGATACATCGATGTTGAAGCGTTTGACTAATTGTTCTTTGAGGTGACCTTTGCCTCGCATAAACCAGATGGGGAACATAAAAATCAGCCAAGGGCGAGATTTCAGCACGCCTTTGGATGATTCTTGGAGTAAATCGGTATCAATCAGGGTGTGGTCTAAATCAACGATGAGTGGTATCATTCTAATGCACCCCATTTTTCGTAGTAGCGTTCTAAATCAGCCTCTAATCTTGATAGGCGAATTAAAGCATCTTGAGATTCGGGCAGTTGGAAAAATTCAGGGTCGGAAAGTTTGAGCTGTATTTCACCGATTTCAATCTCAGCCTTTTCAATTTTTTTTGGCAATTTATCCAGTGTTTGTTGTTCTTTGTAAGTCAGTTTTTTACTCGGTAAATTAACTGCTTTTTTGACGGATTTTGGTTTGGATTTAACCTTGGTTTTGCTGTTTAAATCCTCTTGTTTTTGCAGTAAATAATCGTCATAACCCCCTGCATACTGTTGAATGTCGCCATCACCCTCCATCACCACGGTTGAGCCAACCACATTGTTTAAAAAAGTTCTGTCGTGCGAGATTAAAATCAAGGTGCCAGTGTATTCTACCAGCATTTCTTCGAGCAATTCTAAGGTTTCGACATCAAGGTCATTGGTCGGCTCGTCAAGCACCAATAAATTTGCAGGTTGCGAGAGGATTTTGGCTAGCATTAAGCGATTTTTCTCGCCACCAGAAAACATTTTAATCGGTGCCATTGCTTGTTTTCCGGTGAACAAAAACTGGCGTAAATAGCCAATTATATGTTTACTTTTACCGCCGATATTAATATGGTCAGCACCACCCGAAACAAAATCCATTGCCTTCATATTCGGTTCTAACATCTCACGCATTTGGTCAAAATACGCTAATTTAATAGTTTTGGAGCGGCGAATAGTGCCGCTGGTCGGCTGCAATTCATCAAGTAGCAACTTGATAAAAGTGGATTTACCCGAACCATTACCACCGATAATACCGATTTTTTCGCCTTTCAAAACCAGCATCGAAAAGTCTTTGACCAATTGTAAATCGCCGATGGAATAGTTGACTTTTTTGAGTTCAAATACCAATTTAGAAGCGCGTTTTTCGTCTTCTGCCACCGAGTGGATTTTGACTTTTCCTTGCTTTTGACGACGATTAATAAAGTTCTTACGCATATCCTCCAAAGCCCGCACACGCCCTTCATTACGGGTTCTTCTGGCTTTAATGCCCTGGCGAATCCATACTTCTTCTTGAGCAAGTTTTTTGTCAAAACGCTTGTTCGCCAAATTTTCTGAATTAAGCAAATTATCCTTGCGTTTCACATAATCGTTATAACCACATTCAAACATCGCCAAATTGCCACGGTCAAGGTCAAACACCTTGTTCACGATACCTGCAATAAACGAGCGGTCATGGCTAATCAACACCAAAGTACCGTGATAATCTTTCAGCATTTTCTCTAAATCAAGAATTGCGGTAATATCCATATGGTTGGTTGGCTCATCAAGCAACAAAACATTCGGCTCTTGAATTAATGCCCGTGCCAACATTACCCGTCGTCGCCAGCCACCTGAAAGTGTGGATAAAAGTGTTGCTGGATTTAAAGTAAAACGATTGAGCATACTTTCAATCTTATGCAAATGTTGCCAGCCATCCAAACGGTCGATATCCTCCTGTAATTCAGCGGCTTCATCCAGTTTTTCCTCAGCCATTAAATGCTGATATTGGGTCAAAATAACCCCAATTTCTCCCAAACCTTCTGCAACAATATCAAATAAATTCTTATCAATGTCTTCTGGTGGCATTTGCTCCAAATAACTAATCTTAATGCCATTTTTAACTTTGAGTTTCCCATCATCTGGTTCAATCACCCCGGCTAACACCCGCATAAAAGTCGATTTTCCTTCGCCATTGCGTCCAATCAATGCAATCTTATCGCCTTTTAAAATGGTGGAACTGACTTCATTAAGAATAGGCTTTTCAGAAAAATTAAGAGAGATATTGTCAAGTGTAATCAGTGGCATAGGTTAAAATTATTTATTATTTGAGTTAGCGAGGTTTACTGTGCGTCATTTTATTCAATTTTTACTGCTATTTACACTTATTAATCCTGTCTTTGCCGAAAGCATTGAAGCGAACAGTTTTTCTAACGCCCAACAAGAGCGGCGTTATCGTGCCTTGATTGATGAAATCCGTTGTCCTGTGTGTCAAGGGCAGAGTATTGGTGGCTCGAATGCGGGGCTGGCAAAGGATTTGAGAGAGAAGGTCAAGGAATTAATTTTGACGGATAAAACCAACGACGATATTCGTGACTTTATGGTGGCGCGTTACGGGGATTTTGTGGTGTTTAAACCGCCAGTGAACAAAAATACTTATCTTTTATGGTTTCTGCCTTTTGTCTTTTTAGCCTTTGCTTTATTCTTTCTTATGCGTAATTTTAATCGCAAAAAAGAAGGGGTAAAAATCGACACCACAAAAGCCAAAGAATTGCTAAAGTGAGAAAATTAGTCATTACCACCAATGGGCGTGGTGCCGTTGAAATCACGCAGCAAGTGAACGATTTTATTAAAAATAATGCCAAATTATGCCATATATTTGTTGCGCATACTTCGGCATCGTTGATGATTACGGGCAATGAAGATTCGCAACTTTTGTTAGATGTGGAAGAGTATTTTCAAACCAATGTGGCAGATGCCGACCCAAAATATCGCCATAATAACGAAGGCGATTTTGATATGTCGGGACATATCCGCTCTATTCTCACGGGTGAAAGCAAAACCATTCCCGTGATTGACGGAAAATTAGCCCTCGGAAAATTTCAAGGCTTGTTTTTATACGAACATCGTGCTGGCATCAACAACCGCACATTAATCATTACCCTGTCATGAGTAGTGAGCAAGAACTCAGTGATTTCATGGTGGAAGCCTACGCTTGTCAAAAATCAGGAGATTTGTCAAAAGCAATTCAAGCGTGGAATGGCTTGCTTAATCATCAAGATGCAAACCAGGATTTGAAGGCGAATGCGTATTTGAGTTTGGGGAATTTACATCAACAACAAGGCAATGATGATTTAGCCGTTGAAAGTATGTCGAATGCGATTAAAAGCAATCCAAACAGTGCGGAGGCGTATTTTTGCTTGGCATATATGGCACAGGAAAAAGAAGAATTTGAAGTCGCTGTTGAGTATTTAGAGCAGGCGTTGGCGTTAAATAATCAGGATTGTGGTGCGTTTAACAACCTGGGTAATTGTTACGACAGGCTAGAAAAAACGCAAGAAGCCATTCAAGCCTACACGCAGGCGGTAAAATTAGACGCAAATTACATTGCGGCGATTTACAACCGTGGCAATGCGTATTTAAAATTAGCAAAAGATGAATTGGCGTATCAAGATTTGACGAAAGCAATAGAATTAGACGCAAATTTTTACCAAGCCTACTATAATCGTGGCACTTTGCTGAAACGAATGGGAAAAATGGCAGAATCGGAAAGTGATTTAACCAAAGCGAAAGCATTAGCACAGCAAGATTTAGAAAACAAATAAGGGATTTATGAACAATCAAGACGACAACAAATTAATCACAGAAAGAAGATCAAAATTAGCTTTATTAAGAGAATCAGGTATGGCATTTGTCAATGATTTTAAACCAGAGCATTTGGCGGAAGATATTTTGGCTAAGTTTGACCAATTGAGTAAAGAGGAATTAGACGAGCAGGCGGTTGAAGTATCAATTGCAGGGCGGATAATGCTCAAACGGGTAATGGGAAAAGCAAGTTTTGCCCATATTCAAGATGTCAGCGGGCAAATCCAATTATTTGTAACCCGTGACGAATTGCCCGAAGGTTTTTACAACGAACAGTTTAAAAAATGGGACATCGGTGACATCATCGGCACCAAAGGCATGCTCTTTAAAACCCAAGTTGGCGAATTGTCGGTGCGAGTCAAAGAAATTAAATTACTCACCAAATCACTACGCCCATTACCTGAAAAATTCCACGGTTTAAGTGACCAAGAAATTCGTTACCGTCAACGCTATGTTGATTTAATTATGAACAAAAATTCGCGCGACACTTTCAAACGCCGTAGTCAAATTGTTAGTTATATTCGCAACTTTTTCACGGGCAACGATTTTATGGAAGTCGAAACCCCAATGCTCCACAGCATCCCTGGCGGTGCGACTGCCAAGCCATTTGAAACCCATCACAACGCATTAGATATGCAAATGTTTATGCGTATTGCCCCCGAACTTTACCTTAAGCGTTTAATCGTCGGTGGACTGGACAGAGTATTTGAAATCAATCGTTGCTTCCGTAACGAAGGCTTATCCACAAGGCACAATCCAGAATTTACCACGATTGAATTTTATCAAGCCTATGCCACTTATCACGATCTAATGGATACTACCGAAGACTTATTCAGAGGCGTTGCCACCGATGTTTGCGGCAATTCTGTCATCACCTATCAAGGGGTTGAATTCGATTTTTCACAACCCTTCCAACGCATCAGCGTCTTTGATTCAATTCTAAAATACAACCCAACCTTATCCGCCGATGATTTGAATGAAAACAAGGCAACCACCACCGCCAAAAAATTCGGCATCGAGGTCAAAGACACCTGGGGTTTAGGAAAAATCCAAATGGAAATTTTTGACGCAAGTGTGGAAGAAAAATTAATCCAACCCACTTTCATCACCGAATACCCAACCGAAATTTCCCCCCTTGCCCGTCGTAATGACGACAACCCATTCATCACTGATAGATTTGAACTCTTCATCGGCGGCAGAGAAATCGCCAACGGCTTCTCAGAACTCAACGATGCCGAAGACCAAGCCAACCGCTTCCACCAACAAGTCGCAGAAAAAGACGCTGGTGACGAGGAAGCCATGCATTACGACGCCGACTACATCCGCGCCTTAGAATACGGCATGCCTCCTACCGCTGGCGAAGGCATCGGCATTGACCGTATGGTCATGTTATTCACCGATTCACCGAGTATCCGCGATGTGTTGTTGTTTCCGCAGATGAAATTGGAGCACTAATCATAAATGAATCAAGATTCTTATGAAGCAATGTTAAAAGGCATTCAAGCCTTCCACGATAAACATGATTTTAAAAATACAGGCGGTGAGGATTTGCCTTATCGGGTGGCGTTAATGGCAGAAGAACTCGGCGAAATATCCAGTTGTATTACCAAAGGTAAATCAAAACAAGATTTAGCAGAAGAGTCGGCGGACCTGTTGATTTTATTAATGGGCACAGCAATTAGTGCAGATTTTGATTTGAATGCTGCTTTTTGGCAAAAACTGGATAAGATTATGCAGCGAGAAGCCAAGATGGTGAATGGAAAAATTCGAGTTTCAGAGTTTAAAGGAGTAGGTAAATGAATAATATCTTAACAATCGATGGGCCCAGTGGTGTAGGTAAAGGCACGGTGGCACGAGTGATGGCACAGAAATTAGGTTGGCATTTGTTGGATTCTGGAGCAATTTATCGTGCATTTGCGTTGGCGGTGGATGCGAGAGGGGTGGATGTTGCGGATGAAACAGCGTTAGAGAAAATAGCAATTAATTTGGATTTGGCTTTTAAAACCGAAGAGGGTAGTGAATTAGTCAGTGTGTTTTTGGACGGTAAGGAGGTGTCTAAAACTTTACGCACAGAGCAGACGGGCGAGATGGCATCTAAAATTGCATCTATTGGCGTGGTACGGGCGGCGTTATTAAAGCGTCAGAAAGATTTTGCACAAGCACCTGGGTTAGTGGCAGATGGGCGAGATATGGGCACAGTAGTTTTTGCGGATGCACCTTTTAAGGTATTTTTGACCGCCAGTGCAGATGAGCGTGCAGAAAGACGACTAAAACAATTGCAAGCACAAGGCACAGTGGGTATAATATCGCAAATCTTGGCAGAGGTAGTGGCGAGAGACGAGCGAGATTCTTCTCGAAAAAACTCACCACTAAAACCTGCCGATGACGCATTAATCATTGATACTACAAGATTATCAATTGAAGAAGTGCTTGCTCAAGTGAGTGAATTAACGAAGATTTAAGCGGTTAAATCTTAAAAATAATTAACCCGATAAATGCCAACTTAATACCGTTGTTGGAGTTTTTACCGGTCAAAATCGAGAAAAACAACATGTCAGAATCATTCGCAGATCTATTTGAAAATAGCGTAGAACAACAAAATGTAAAAGTAGGTGCCTTATTAATGGGTACTGTAGTTACTATTAATCGTGAAAAAGCGGTTATTAATGTAGGTCTAAAATCAGAGGGCTTTATCTCTCTAGACCAATTTAAAGACCATAAAGGTGAAATTGAAATCCAAGAGGGCGATGTTGTAGAAGTTGCCTTAGAGTCTATTGACGATGGCTTGGGTCATACTTTATTGTCACGCGAGAAAGCGAAGCGTATTAAGTTATGGCAGACGCTTGAAATTGCAATGAATCAAAAAGAAACAGTAACAGGTGTTGTTACTGGCGCTGTTAAAGGCGGACTTACTGTTGATATCGGTGTTGTTAAGGCATTTTTACCGGGTTCATTAGTAGATACTCATCCAGTTAAAGATTTCTCATACCTGACAGGTCAAGAAATTGAAGCCATCGTTATCAAGATGGACGAAGTTAGAAATAACATTGTAATTTCAAGAAAAGCGGTTATGCAAGAGGCTAATTCTGCTGACAGAGAGGCTTTACTTGAAGGCCTTGAGCAAGGTCAAGAAATTGAAGGCATCGTTAAAAACCTTGCAGATTATGGTGCATTTGTTGACCTTGGTGGTGTTGATGGTTTGCTACATATTACAGATATTTCTTGGCAGCGTGTTAATCACCCATCTGAGAAATTGACGATTGGCGACAAGATTACTGTTAAAGTATTGAATTATGATAAAGAGAAGATGCGTGTTTCATTAGGTCTTAAGCAATTAACTGCAAGCCCTTGGGATAATATCTCTGACCGATTACCATTAGGTAAGAAAGTACCAGGTACAGTTTCTAACCTTACAGATTATGGAGCATTTGTTCGTATTGAAGAGGGTGTTGAAGGCTTAGTGCATGTTTCAGAAATGGACTGGACAAACGCAAATGCTCGCCCTTCTAAGATTGTTAAACTTGGACAAGAAGTTGATGTTGTTGTCTTGGATGTTCAAGAGTCTAAGCACCGCATTTCATTATCGATGAAACAAGCGCAGGAAAACCCTTGGGAAGCATTTGAAGCATCTCATAATAAGGGTGCCAAAATTGGTGTTTCTGTTAAATCAATTACAGACTTCGGTTTATTTGTTGGTCTTCCCGGTGGCATTGACGGCTTGATTCATTTAGCCGACCTCTCTTGGGAAAAACTCCCTGCAGAGCAGTTAGTTTCTAACTATTCCAAAGGTCAGGAACTTGAAGTGGTTATCTTAAACATTGACGCTGAAAAAGAGCGTATTTCATTAGGTATTAAGCAGTTAGAAGAAGATGACTTTGGTTCTTATGCAACTTCCAATAAGAAAGGATCTATTGTTAAGGCAACTATTACCGAAGTGACATCACGCGGTGCAGTTGTTGCCTTAGCAGATGATGTTACAGGCTACTTAAAAGCGGGTGAAATCTCTGAAGAGCGTGTTGAAGATGCATCAACAGTCCTAAAAGTAGGCGATGAAATTGAGGTGGCTATTATTAATATTGATAGAAAAACGCGTAATGTTTCTGTCAGTATTAAAGCGAAAAATTCGGCAGAAGAGAAAGCGGCAATGGCAGACTACAATAAGCAATCTTCCGATGCAGCAGAAGGTGCTACTTTGGGTGATTTATTGAAGCAAGCCAAGAAGTAACCCTTGAAAAAAACTGACCTTATCCTCAACTTATCAGAGAAATCTACACTCTCTAAAGCAGACGTGAAGACCTGTGTAAACGCTATTTTGATGGCGCTTACAGATGGTATTGCGACTGGCGAAGGTGTTGAAGTAAGAGGATTTGGCAGTTTTTCAAGAAAACATAAAAAAGCGAGATTAGGTATCAACCCAAAGACTGGAGAAAGAACGCAAGTTGATGCAAAATATACACCATTTTTTAAGCCAGGTAAGTCACTTAAAGAAGTTGTAAATAACTAAAGAATTGAAATTTATATTACTGTATAATTTCATTTTTTTATGGGGCGTTAGCTCAGTTGGTAGAGCATCGGACTTTTAATCCGCTGGTCGAGCGTTCAAATCGCTCACGCCCCACCATACTATTAAAAAAGCCCGCAAAAAATGCGGGCTTTTTTTTGAAAAAATTTTAAAATAAAAAAAGGATGAGATAATGGTTGTAAAACAAGATATGGTTGTTGAAATGCATTACACAATCAAAAACGATGCAGGCGATGTACTTGACACATCAAAAGATCAAGAGCCAATGCCATTTTTACAAGGGCATGGGAATATTGTTCCAGGGCTAGAAAAAGCCATTGAAGGATTGAAGGTGGGCGAGTCTTGTAATGTTAGTGTTGAGGCAAAAGATGCCTATGGCGAGTATCACGATGAAGGCGTGCAAGAAATTCCAATGGAGGCACTACAAGGTGTTCCTGATCTTAAAGTAGGAATGGAGTTACAATCTCAAGATGAGAATGGCAATCCATTTATTGTCGTCGTTAAAGAGATTGGTAGTGATGTGGTTACTGTTGACGCCAATCACCCGTTAGCAGGACAAACATTGCATTTTGATGTGAGTATTGAAAATGTGCGTGAGGCAACTAAAGAGGAATTGGACCATGGGCATATTCATGCGCATGGCAGTTCTTGTTCGCATTGATTGCTGATTAATACCATTTTCAAAAAGTAATGACACAAAAAAGTGCTGATAATTGTTTGTTTTAGTGTGCTTAAACAATCAAGGATACTTATTGCTATCCTTGATTTTTTAAGCATGCTAAAACGGACAAGGATTAGTGCTTTTGTGTTATTACTTTTTGTAAATGGTATAATATACTATTTATAAAAAAAAGCCTTTACACTTGTAAAGGCTTTTTTGTAGAAAATATGAAAAATACCTGTCCATTATGTTGTTCTTATGATTTACTGCCTTATTATCAAAATAAGAACGCTGAATATTTGCGTTGCAAGCACTGTGCTTTGGTGTTTGTGCCAGTAAAATATCATTTGAGTAATGCCGATGAAAAACTGCGTTATGACACACATGAAAATACCCCTGAAAATATAGGTTATTGTGCGTTTTTATCACAAGTATTTAACCCTGTTATTAAGCATATTAAACAGGGTGATAAAGGTTTGGATTTTGGCTGTGGACCAGGCCCAACTTTATCGTTGATGTTTGAAGAGCAGGGCTATTCAATGGATTTATTTGATAAGTTTTATGCGGATAATCCTGAGGTCTTTAATAGGCAATATGATTTTATTACTGCTACTGAGGTGGTTGAACATTTGAACAAGCCGAGATTCGAACTAAATCGTTTACTTAAGTTGCTTAAAAAAGGTGGAGTGTTGGCAATAATGACGCAGATGATAACAGACAAAACAGAATTTTCTACTTGGTATTATAAAAATGACCGCACTCATATTTGTTTTTTCTCTGAGAAAACGATGCATTACTTGGCCAATCAATGGGGTGTAAAAGTTAAATTTTTTGATGACAATGTGGTTTTATTTATGTCATAATTGTATTTTTAATTTAAGGGTTTTGTGATGCGTTATATTTTAATAACAAGTATGGTATTTGCTTTGTCAAATGCTCAAGCTGGATTTGGTGATTGGTTTAATGATCATACTGCCAAACCCGTTGTAAAGCCCATTACAAAGACTGATACAAAGCCTGTTACTGAGGTAATTGTGCCTGAGTCTGTCAAGCCAACTTTAGTGAATATTGACACCAAGGCGTTGATAGAAATCTTAGACACTGACCCAAGTGTCGTGTTGATTGATGTGCGTGCGCCATTTGAAATCAGGCATACCGGTACAATTGATCGCGGACAAAATATAAATATAATGCGGGGCTGGATTGAAACACAAATTGCGGATCACGCAAGCACCAAAGATACGCCAATTGTGGTGTATTGCGGGATAAATATCCGCTCACCACTTGCTGCTCAGACCTTGATGGATATGGGTTACACTAATGTTAAAAATTATTCTGATGGTTTTATGAGTTGGAAAAAAGAAGGAAATCCAGTGCGAGTAAGTGATTATGAGCCTAATAATATTTTGTATAGGCTGCCCGTTGAAGTGATTCCAAATGTCTATACTGCAGTGGGTGCAACACAGCCACCAACTTATGAAAATTCAAATCATAACAATAATTTATCATTTATTGTTACTACTAATGGCGTGTTAGTATTTAACGCAGGTGGTAGTTATTTGCTCGCCAAAGCAATGCACGATGAAATTAGAAAAGTCACCAATCAGCCAGTGCGTTATGTGGTGCTGGAAAACTCCCAAGGACATGCAATACTGGGTTCAAATTATTGGAAACAACAAGGTGCAGTAATTATTGCACACATTGAGGCAGACAAAGAAATTAAAGAACAGGGTGAAGAAATTTATGCACGCGCCCTTAGCCAGCACAAAGATAAAATGCTAGGTACTCAAGTTATCCGCCCAGATGTCGTATTTAATACTCAATTTAACTTAAATATGGGCGGTACAAGAATTGAGTTAATGCGTCTCGGTGCCTCTCATTCACCCGATGATATTCAATTATGGATGCCAAGAAAAAAGCTATTGATTAGTGGTGACACAGCCTTCAACGAACGACTTTTGCCAATATTCCCACATACAGATGTGGCAGCCTGGATTAAAACTTGGGACAAAATAGTAGCATTAAAACCCGAAATAATTATCCCTGGTCATGGGCACCCAACTGACTTAGCAACGGTAACTAAATTTACTAAAGATTATTTGACTTATATGTATGACAAAGTTCAGAATATTTTAGAACAGGATGGTAGTTTGACCGATGCTTACAATATAGACCAGTCTACATATCGTGATTGGGGTACATACAGAGAACTTCATCGTCAAAATGCTGCACGAATTTTTAAAAAAATAGAATTTGAATAAGTAATGCTTGTTACGCTAATTGCCATTCTACCTATGCTTCCTGTTCATTATTAGGGCTATCATCCCACTTCTTTTTTTTGACTGTCATTTCGAGCGTAGCCGAGAAATCTTGTGAGGTGGTAAAGAGCTCAAAAAGTTTTTTTTTCACCTTGCGAGATTTCTCGGCTACGCTCGAAATGACAATGTTTCCCTAGTTATTCTAGGTGTGAATGGGAAATTCTTTAGGTGGCATGAAACCCTCTTTGAGTGCACTTAGAGGGGGCATAAAAAAAGTGAAATAACAAATTAAGCGATGCGCATTATATACTGATTAAGCTAAGATAAGTTTCATAGCGTTTGGGATGAATCCCCCCTGATTCAACCGCATTTTTAATGGCACATTTTGGTTCGTTGATGTGTGCACAGTTGCGGAATTTACATTCACCGATGAAAGGTTTAAATTCTCTGAAACCGCTAAGAATTTCTTGATTAGTGAGGTTGTCTAAGTGAAATTCACGCACCCCTGGGGAGTCAATTAAATCACCACCTGAAGGAATATGATACAAAGTCGTATTCGTAGTCGTGTGTTTCCCAAGTTTGCTTTTGCTGGATATTTCATTTACTCGCAAGTTTAAATCAGGCATTAATTCATTAATTAACGAAGATTTTCCAACGCCTGATTGCCCTAAGAAAATATGAGTTTTATCATTCAGCTGATTTTTAAAATCTTGCGTACCGATTTGCGCTTTAACGCTCAAATAACTGACTTCATAACCGATGGATTCGTACATCGCAAAATCGGTTTTGACTTGTTCTATATTTTTGGATAATTCAATTTTATTAACGACAATTTTAATCGGCAAATTGCCATTTTCTGCCACCACTAAATAACGGTCAATCAAATCAAATTGATAATGTGGCTCAATAGCAACCACCAGCCACAGCTCGTCAATATTAGCAGCGATGAGTTTGTGCGAGCGTTCTAAGGCGTTATCGCGACTAAGTAAAGCGGTTACAACCCCCGTATCGTCATCATTCATCTGAAAAATCACTTGGTCGCCAGCAACGGATAAATCAATATTGCGTCTTGCAGTGCATTGGATTAAGTCGCCTGATTCATTTTCCACTAAGAGGCGTTGTCCATAGCGAGTGATGACTAAACCTATTTGTGCTTGGGCATCGCTATTTGCTAAATCTTCGGAATTATCGGCAACTCGATTGGCTCTGGCAATACGCTCGGCTTGAATTTTTTCAATACGCCATTTTTGTCGTCTCGTTAAGCCCAAAAGCTGCGATTATTTGAATTTGTAATGCTGTTTGTTCAGATAGTCAAGTACTGTTTTTTCCTCTTCAGGAAACCAGCCAGCACCCACCACATTTGCACACATACTAACTTGAGTACGCAATGCAGGAAAATCGCTCATTTTTCTGTCATCACGCATATAAAACGCATCATCGTGTTGCACCCTATGGCAAGCAACACAAGATTCTTCATGTAATTCTTGACCTTCATTTGCAAAGGCAGTGGTAGAAATTAGTACCATTATTAGTAGTATTTTTTTCATTGTGTTGCTCCTTTTAAGTGGTTAATGCGAATAGACGCACTTGGGTGCGAATCATGAAATGCTGAGTATAGCACATCTGGTGTTAATGTTGAGGCGTTATCTCGATACAACTTAACCAAACTGGAAACTAAATCATCCGCATTCGTATGTTTGGCGGCAAAGGCATCGGCTTCAAATTCGTATTTACGAGAGAATGAACTGCTAATCGGAGTGATGAAAAAGCTGAACGACGGCATTACCAAACTGAACAAAACTAACGCCATATAATTACTCTCTTGATTAACGCCAAGCCCTGTAAAAAACCAAGATTGAGTGATTAAATAACCGAGCAATGCCAAACCAAGTAGGGTAGTCAAAAACGAGACAATCATCTGTTTGCGAATGTGTTTGTGATGAAAATGCCCTAATTCGTGTGCCAAAATCGCCTCCACTTCTTGGTCTTCCATACCTTTAAGTAGCGTGTCAAAAAACACGATGCGTTTATTCTTGCCAATGCCTGTGAAGTAAGCGTTGCCATGCGATGAACGCTTAGACCCATCCATTACAAATACACCATCACTTTTAAATCCTGTGCGTTTTAATAAATCATCAATTTTGACTTTTAGAGTTTGATTTTCCAACGGGTTAAACTTGTTAAACATCGGTGCAATAAATGCAGGATAAAGCCACAACATTAGCAAAGAAAACCCCGTTAACACCAACCAAACATAAAGCCACCAGTATTGACCCATTTCATTCATCAAATATAAAATCGCATAGAGTAATGGCAAGCCAATCACCATCATCAGTACAAATCCTTTTGCCATATCGCCAATCACTGTGCCAATGGTGGTTTTATTAAAGCCAAATTTTGCCTCTAAAACAAAGGTGCGATAAAGGCTAAATGGCAAGTCAATTACCGTGCCAATCAACATCAAGCTAATAATAAAACCAACACCGATATACAGCGTATCAGTTACCATAGACTGCCAAAAATTATCCAGCCATTCTAACCCACCACCAAGCGTCCAACCTAATAATACCAAAGTGGAAAATACCATTTCAAACTGACTAATACGCAATTTAGCCTGTGTGTAATTGGCTGCTTTTTGGTGTTGCTCTAAGGTGATTTTTTCAGCAAATTCAGCAGGGACATTTGTGAATGAATTTTGCACCGCTTTTGCTTGTCGAATATTGAGCCACATCATCGTCATTACATAGGCGAAAGTGGCGATTAAAAAGGCAATGGTAAAAAGATTGAATTGCATAATAAAAATAATATTCTAAGTTAAAGTAGTTAGGGTGTTATTTTATATTGAGACCACAGTATTATGGATGAATATTGAATAAATGTTTACACATTTTTGTCATCCCAAACATTACATCCCCCCTTATCACCCCAAACATTACACCCCCTTATCATCCTAAATATTACATCTCCTTGTCACCCTAAATATTACACGCTGTCATCCCGAGCGCTAGCCGAGGGATCTCACACCCTAAATAAGATCCATCGGCTAGCGCTCGGAATGACAATACAACAAAGCAAGCAGCAGTCTCAAAAAAATAATAAATACTTTCTCATTCCCACACTGTGTGTGAACCTGTTGTTTTAAGATGAATGTTTTAACAATTAACCCTTAGCTCTTAACCATTAAAGTATAATTTAGAAATATTTTTATAAGCTTTTATTCATGGCGTTAATCGTTCAAAAATATGGAGGGACTTCGGTTGGCTCGGTAGAGCGAATTCAAGCCGTCGCTGAAAAAATCAAAACTTTTACTGAAAAGGGCGACCAATTGGTTGTTAGCGTCTCGGCAATGAGTGGTGAAACCAATCGTATGACTGCGATTGCAAAGCAAATTCAAGCCGTGCCTTCTTTGCGTGAAATGGATGTGTTGCTAACCACAGGCGAGCAAGTTACGATTTCTTTATTGGCGATGGCGTTACAACAATTGGGTTGTGATGCGATTTCTTACACAGGCGCACAAGTGCGTATTACCACCGATTCTGAGCACGGTAAGGCACGCATTAAATCCATTGATGATCATCGTATCCACACCAGCTTAGATGCAGGTAAAGTAGTAGTGGTGGCTGGATTTCAAGGGGTAGATGAAGATGGGCATATTACCACGCTCGGTCGTGGTGGCTCGGATACCACAGCGGTTGCTTTGGCAGCGGCGTTAAAAGCGGATGAATGTCAGATTTATACCGATGTAGATGGCGTTTACACCACTGACCCACGGATTGAGCCGAATGCCAGAAAAATGAACACCGTGAGTTATGAAGAGATGTTAGAAATGGCATCACTTGGCTCAAAAGTTTTGCAAATTCGCAGTGTGGAATTTGCGTCAAAATACAAAGTGCCGCTGAGAGTATTGTCGTCGTTGATTGACAATCCAGTTGGCACCTTAATTACCAGTGAGGAAAATATTATGGAACAAGCCGTTATTTCAGGAATTGCACACAATAAAGATGAAGCAAAACTCAGTTTGATTGGAGTGCCTGATGAGCCAGGCATTGCGTTTAAAATTCTCAAGCCGATTAGTGAAGCGAATATTGAAGTTGATATGATTGTGCAAAGTGTGTCAGCGCGTGAAGGTTTGACCAATTTTGCCTTCACCGTGCACCGTAATGACTTCGCTAAGGCAGAGGCAATTTTGCAAAGCGTTTGCAAAGAATTGAATGCCAAAGCAGTACAAAGCGACGACAAAGTCGTCAAGGTATCGTTAGTTGGTATTGGTATGCGTTCACATGCAGGCATTGCGACGCAAATGTTTGAAGTGCTACACGCAGAAAATGTCAATATCCAAATGATTGCCACCAGTGAAATTAAAATTTCAGTGGTGATTGATGAGAAATATTTAGAATTGGCAGTGCGTTCGTTGCACGCTGCGTTTGATTTAGGCAAGGAATAAGGAGTAAGGAATGAAAAATTTTGCAGACAGAGATGGTTTAATTTGGTTTGATGGTGAATGGGTTGATTGGCGCGAGGCTAAAATCCATGTATTAACGCACACATTACATTATGGTATGGGCGTGTTCGAAGGCGTTCGTGCTTATCAAACCGATAACGGCCCAGCGATTTTTCGATTAGAAGAGCATACCGATAGATTGTTTAATTCTGCCAAAATTATGGCGATGGACATTGGTTTTTCGAAAGAGGAAATCAACCAAGCACAACGCGATGCCGTGGCTAAAAATAATTTAGACAGCGCCTATATCCGTCCAATGTGTTTTTACGGCTCAGAAGGGATGGGGCTGCGTGCCAATGGATTGAAAGTACATACAATTATTGCTGCTTGGGAGTGGGGTTCGTATCTCGGTGAAGACAATATGAAGAATGGTTTGCGCATTCGCACTTCAAGTTACACCCGCCATCATGCCAATATTACAATGACAAAGGCGAAAGCAAATGGCAATTACATTAATTCAATGTTGGCACTACAAGAGGCATTAACGGATGGTTATGATGAAGCATTATTATTAGATGTAGATGGTTTTGTTGCGGAAGGCAGCGGTGAAAACATTTTTATCATTCGTGATGGCGTGATTTATACGCCTGATTTAACCTCAGCATTGGCAGGTATCACCCGTGATACGATTTTTGAATTAGCAACCGATTTAGGTTATAAGGTAGTTGAAAAACGCATCACTCGTGATGAAGTATATTGTGCAGATGAGGCATTTTTTACCGGCACAGCGGCAGAAGTGACGCCAATCCGTGAGTTAGATAATCGCACCATCGGTAGTGGCACACGAGGTCCAATCACAGAAAAATTACAAACTTTATATTTTGATTGCGTACATGGTCGCAACGACCAATATCAACGCTGGATTGCCAAAGGAGGTTGCTAATGACGACAGGTATCGATGATTTTCAACAGAAAAATGTGAGCTTTAGTGTGGTAGAAAAGAAAAATTTACCCGCACATTGTCCACCCGTTGATGCACAAAAATGGAGTATGCACCCTAAGGTGTTTATGCAGTTTGATGATGAAGGTAAGGCAACTTGCCCATACTGTGGCTCTAAATATCAACTGGTAGATTAACTACTAGCTGCGCTAAAGCTTTATGACAAAGCAAGTTCAAAATGTTATTTTAGTTGGGCCAATGGGTTCAGGAAAAACATCGGTTGGTCGCCGGCTGTCTTGCGTACTCAAACGCGATTTTTTTGACACTGATTTTGAAATTGTTGCACGCACTGGCGTGGCAATTGACTATATTTTTGATGTGGAAGATGAAGAAGGATTTCGTCAGCGTGAAACACAAATGCTCAAAGACTTGTGTGAAATCCCTAACATTGTGATTGCCACAGGTGGCGGTATTGTCATCAAGGAAGAAAATCGCGCCCTATTAAAATGTAATAGTTTTGTTGTGTATTTATCTTCTAGTGTCGAGCAATTAGTCAAACGCACCGCTAAATCTAAATCCCGTCCTCTATTGGAACAATCCAATGATAGAGAAAAAACCCTGCGTGATTTATTAACAGCCAGAGAAGGTTTTTATCAAGAAGTGGCAGATTTAGTGGTAGATACTACAGGTAAAAAACTTTATTCCATTATCAACGAGATAAAAAAAGCAGCGTCCAAATGAATAAAATTTTCATAATCAGTATTTTACTTAGCACTATGAATGTTCAAGCAATGACCGAGCAGGATTTTGTTGGGCATTTGCGTGCTACCCATCCTTTTTTCAAGCAACAAACCTTATCAAGCGAAATTAAGCAGGTTGAAAAACAGGCGACAACAGCGAATGAAGATTGGATTGTTGCAGTTGATGGTACTTACCAAAGTGAAAAAAATGCCAAAAATGCTTCTGCTGTTTATGACAGTTTGAATACCACTTCAATTGGTATTTCCACCACCAAAAAGCATGTCGCTACGGGGAGCAATATTACTCTTAAGCATACTTGGGCGGATAAAAGCAAGGACATTAATAGTACGCGCAATCAATTTTCTGTGGATTATGCTTACCCATTGTTACGCAACAAAGACGGTATTAACGACCGTTTGAGTGGCGATGTGGCGCAAATTGCGATTAGCAAAAATAGATTGGAGCGATTGGAAGCTGAAGAGAGTTTTATTGCAAAGAAATTGGTGCGTTTTGTTGATTTAGCGTATGCACAGGCACAGCAGAAAATCAACAAACGCCGTCTAATGCTTGCAAAAAAAGAATTGGCGCTGGTAAAGGAAAAATACGCTGCTTCTGTAGTGGATAAAGTGGATGTTTTGCTACAAAAAGATGCGCATCAAAAGGCGAATCAGCAATATTTACAAGCACAGCAAGAATTGGTGTTGTTGCGTCATGAAATTGCGATTATGCTTAATTTGGATTTTGAAAAGGCGGTGGCTGATATTGATTTGTATGCAATTTATAGCCCTAAATCAATAATTTTAAAGGCTTATTTGTCAGAAAATGCCAGAATTTTAAAAATCAATGATTTGGCAAAAAGAACATTAAAGCGCCAATTACGCAGTTTTAAAAATCAGTCTAAGGCAAAATTAAACCTTAATTTGGGGCTGAATAGTGCGGGTGAAAATACCAATTATTCAAACTCAATTGATCATCAAAGCACCACTTGGAAAGTGGGTTTTGACTTGTCCTATCCATTGGGTGGCGTTGAAAGTAACAGTAATATCACAAAAGTCACGATACAATTGGCAAGTTTGGCGCAATCTAAGCAAGAGCAATTGCTCAATATTTACACGCAGGCAAAAACAGGGAAAGAAAAAATCCAATTATTGAAAGAAATACTGGTATCTAATGAAGTGCAAATCGACATTGCCAAAGCACGCACCGCCGAGGAAAAACAGCGTTATGCCAACGGCAATGGGCAGGCAAGTTTTGTCATCAACGCACAAAATAACGAGCAAGTGGTTGAGCTGAATTACGCACAAACTGCTAAGAATTACCAAAAAGCAGTGTTTGAATTTAAAGCCACGATTGACCAATTAGTGCTGTGATTAACTATCAAATAACCCCTAAAAATGTCAATGCGCATATTTTTGAGGTGCAATTAACGCTTGAAAATCCTAATCCTTTAGGGCAAGTTTTTTCATTGCCAAATTGGATTCCTGGTAGTTATTTAATTCGTGATTTTGCCAAGCACATCATCAGCATTCAGGCGCAAAGTTCGGGTAAGTCAATTGAGATTAAGAAGCAAGATAAAAACCACTGGATTACCCAACCTTGTGCAAATTCCATCGAACTTATTTATGAAATTTATGCTTATGATTTATCGGTGCGTTGTGCTTATTTGACTAATCAGCGTGCATTTTTTAATGGCAGTAGCGTGTTTTTGCAAGCCGTGGGCTTTGATGATGTGCCTTGTGAGGTTGACATTCATTATCCAACTGACGCAGTCTTAGGGCAATGGAGTTGTGCCACCACTTTAACGCTGAAAAGCAAGCAACAAAGTAGTGAGATTTACACCGCCGAGAATTACAGCGATTTGATCGACCATCCTGTGGAAATGGCAGACTTTACCCGCTTTGAATTTAGTGTTAATAATATTCCACACGCAATGACCATCACCGGTGAACACAGCACCGATATTGCCCGCTTGCAACCCGATTTACAGCGTATTTGCCAGCATCATATTGACTTCTTTGGTGGTAATATTCCTTTTGATAATTACCTGTTTTTAACCTTGGCAACTACCCAGGATTACGGCGGTTTGGAACACAAAAAATCCACCAGTTTGATTTGCTCAAGAAAAGAATTACCCATCGCCAGCAAGCCCAACATAACGCCTGAATACACCCGATTTCTAGCGCTTTGTTCACACGAATATTTCCACGCTTGGTGGATAAAAACCATTAAGCCTGCCAGTTTTCACAACCTCGATATGAGTGGTGAAAACTACACTGAGCAGTTATGGATATTTGAAGGCTTTACCTCTTATTATGACGAATTGTCTTTGTTGCGTGCTGAGTTGCTATCGATTGAACAATACTTAACCCTATTTGCACAAACTATTACCAAAGTTCAACAAGGTTGTGGTCGTTATAAACAGTCATTAGCAGATTCCAGTTTTGATGCGTGGACAAAATTCTACCAACAAGACGAAAACGCCCCAAACGCCATCGTTAGTTATTACACCAAAGGTGCAATGCTGGCGTTTGTTTTGGACATTGAAATCCGCAAACGCACTAATGGTACACATTCGTTAGACAGCGTAATGCGTGCTATCTGGAAAGAATATCAAGCCATAGGTTTGGAAAATGACACTGTGCAAAAAGTGGTGGAACACCTTACTCAAAGCGATTTTAGTGCATTTTTTGACCAATATTTATATAATGTGAATGACTTGCCACTCAAAGAAGCCTTTGATTATATCGGTATCAATTGTGAATTTATCCACAAAAAAAACGATTTATTAAACTTTGGGCTGGGCATTGATAAAACTCAAAAATATGCCACCATTACCCACATTCTCGATAATTCCTGCGTACAAAATGCAGGTTTGTATGTGAGGGACAAAATTCTAAGTATGGACAATATTAAAGTAGAATCCAAAGAGTTAGCCAAAGCATTCGATGCTTGCAATCAAGGCGATGTGATTAGAATTGGGCTTTTGCGAGACGAACTGCCTTTAGAAATAGACTTATCCATCAAGCTCAGTGAAAAATCACATTGCGTTTTAATGGTTGAGAATAACCCCAGTCAAGAAACTTTAAAACGACAAAAACAATGGATTTCTCAAAGTTAGTATGTTTATCTGTTCAAACATCAAAAAAATAAAATTTTATGTTGTTCGTGCGTTACGACGAAAGATTTTGGGTGGATAAAATGCATTTTGTTCTTGTCTTATTGGTAGGGGTTTATTTTGGCTGGCAGGCACACGAGTATTTTTCTGAGCCAAAAATTGTCGCTAAAATTGTTAAACAGAATACACTTAAACCCTTGGTTAAAAAGGTATTTGAAAAAACGCCTATAACAACTCAAGTGTCAAAATCAGAAGCAACCATCAGTTTGGCTATTCAGTTAATCCGTCAAAGCAAAATCGATAAAAACAATGGTCAATATATCTCTGCGTTAAATGCTATTGAAGTGGTATTGGGTATGGTTCAAGATGACTATCCACAGGTGGAATTAGAGCAATTATTTATTAATATTAGTGCGTTATATTTGGCACAATTGGGCGATACCAATGCCATTCAAAAGCAAGATTTTTTATTGAATGCGGTGAATGTTTTGCCTAATTATTTACAATTTCATTATTTATTAGGGCAGTTGTTGTTAGAGGAACAAGATTATGAAAGTGCACGCTACCATCTTGATTTTTTGGCAAATCATAGACGCTGGAAAAAGCAATTTGACACCTTAGAAAACGCCATTAATTATGCAGAAATATTTGAACAGGGTGAGATTAAAATTCCACTTATTAAACAACCTAATGCTTGGCATATTAAAGCAATAATTGATGGCAAAACTGCTCGATTGATTTTGGACACAGGTGCTAGCATTACAACATTGGGTGCGCATTTAGTGGATATTAATTACCCACATTTGAGCGAAATTACACTGAGTACTGCGAATGGAAAAATTAATGCATTTAGAGTGAATATCAGAAATTTTTCAATTGACGGTGTTAATAAATATCAATTTCCTGTGGTTATTTTACCTCAGAGAAAATTACCGTCAAATATTGATGGACTGTTAGGTTTGGATTGGTTGTCAAATTTCAATTTTGTGATTGATAAAAAAAATTCAGTTTTACAATTAACGCCTAATTCAAAAATTACCGAATAAAATTTAAAGGCACTCCAGAAACCTCAGTGCAATTTAGGGAATGCAGAAAAACGCCTATTTTATGTGTTTCACTCTTTTCAGTACCCCCTTGAGGGGTATAAATTGTGCTGGGGTTTTTTGGGGGGCGCCCTTAACTTTTTACTAACCGCTCCTATTGATGCAAAGGTCTCTGTAAAATTCAACAAATGATAAGGAAAATACCAAAATTACTGGCTAAACCCGTAGGGCGTGCGATTGCTGATTTCAGTATGATTAAGACGGGTGACAAGATTTTATTGGCAGTGTCAGGTGGTAAAGATTCTCTCAGTTTGTTTCATATTTTGCGTCATTTTCAGGCGCGTTCTCCTGTGAAATTTGAGTTAGGGGTGGTTACGATTGACCCGCAGGTAGAGGGGTTTGAACCGCAGGCATTGGAGGGTTTTTTTAAGCAGTTTGATACGCCGTATTTTTTTGAGGAATTTCCGATTTTAGAACAGGCTAAGGAGAGTATGAAGGGTAATTCTTATTGTTCGTTTTGTGCACGGATTAAGCGGGGGTTGATGTATAAGGTTGCACGGGAGCAGGGTTATAATGTGTTGGCGTTGGGACAGCATTTGGATGATTTGGCGGAGAGTTTGATGATGTCGATGTGTCATAATGGTAAGATTCAAACGATGAAAGCACATTATATTAATGACGATAAAGATTTGCGTATTATTCGCCCGATGGTGTATGTGCGTGAGCGACAATTGGCGGATTTTGCGAAGACGGCGGATTTACCAGTGATTGCGGATTCTTGTCCAGCGTGTTTTAGTATGCCGACGGAGCGAGAATATTTTAAACACTGGTTATTGAGTGAGGAAAAACGCTTACCGAATTTATACAGGAACCTGCTGAGTGCGATGAAACCGATGTTAAACGAGGTGGAAAGTGATTAAATTTATTCTCAATTTATTCTCAATAATGCCACTTCGATTGAATCATTTTGTGGGAGCGTTGATTGGGAGAGCAATGTATTTTTTGAAGACTCATTCACGATTGGTGGTGTGTAAAAATATTGAATTATGTTTCCCTGAATTAAACCAATCTGAGCAGCAAATACTGGTTAAAAAATCCTTGATTGAATCGGGCAAAGGACTGAGTGAATCGGGTTTTGTTTGGTGTAATAGTTTTGAACATAATGCCAAGTACATCACTAAAACTAATGGTATTGAACATCTTGATAGCGAGCAAAAAACCATTTTATTGGTGCCACATTTTGGCTGTTGGGAAATCGCTGCACGAGTGGTATCGCTGCATAAACCAACGACATTTATGTATAAAGAATTAAACGATAAAAAGCAAAATGCTTTGTTACTATCGTTGCGTGAACAGCAAGATTTAGGGATGGCATCTGCCAATAAAAAAGGCGTTTTAAAACTCCAGCGTGCCTTAAAAGCTGGACAACTTGTCGCTATTTTGCCCGACCAATATCCTGGTGAAGAGGGCAGTGTGTTAGTGCCTTTCTTCGGACATGATGCGATTACGATGACGCTGCTGGTTAAATTGGCAAGAAAAAATAACGCCAAAGTAGTAATGACTTGGGCGCAGCGGTTAGATAAAGGGCAGGGCTATGAATTGAATTGCAAGCCCGTTAATATTTTGTCTAACACAGGAAAACTAGAAGACGATGTGGCAAAAATGAATGGAGTAATTGAAGGACTTATACGCACCCAGCCAGAGCAATATCTTTGGGATTATAAGCGTTTTAAAGGCGTTATAAGATATTAGCATGAGATATATAGATATAAGGGCAGGCTACCCTTTGCATATTATTTATAATCATAAACTATTGTTTTTACTAATATTATAAATAAAATGGCAGTGTTCCCTTATAGTTCCTTATAAGCTAACGATAATAGAGAAATGATAATACTATAATCCATTACCTCTCCTTTTGTTCTTGTGTTGCATAACGCTTGAATTCAGCCGATGCGTTAGCGGTCGGCTGGAATGATTTGTCAGGTGTTTTTAAATAATTAATGTTTGTGTCCCCTTATCTCCTTTTATCTCCATTTATTAGGTGTTACCCTTATGGGTGGGAATGGGTCGTTTCCGTGACTGTCTTTTTGACTTATTTTTCAATCTTTATTGTGAATGACAAATTCACTCTCTTGATTTCTACTAATATCACGAGCACGATCAACTGCACATTTTGCTTTGTATTAAAATGTCCTGATGAGCGTTGCCCACCGCTTTTGTTTGATATCCCATCCACCTTTATCAGAGTTTGGAACTACATGTGTACTTTTTGCCATAATTTACCCTTTATGATTAAAATAATTTTCAATACTTAATGTTATGGTTAAAACTCTATTTTTCAAGTGTATTGTTAATATTATCTATCCATTTCAAAAGTCTGATATTAAAATATTGGGGTTAGAGTGTTATTTATTTTAGGAAAATGGTTGTTTTAACTTATAACACTCTGACCCTAATGCCGATAACTTAAGAGAAATATGGCAAAAATCAAAATTTAAAAGTCAAGCGGGTCAAGGGTTGTTGTTTTCATTTTTAGTAAATTTTGCCTTAAGTTAATGGCATTAACTCTGACCCTATTTATTTCGACCCTATTTATTTCTATGTGTTTTTTAAAATGGAAAAATCATCAGAGATGTTATTACTTGCTTCTTCTTTAGCTATTCCAGCACTATTCAATCTTTCAATAAACCTAACAGTGTTTGTTATGTGACCAAAAATCAAAAGACTTTCATTGTAATTTAATACTTTATTATCATGAGCATGACTTTTATTATTACTTTTACATGGTTGAATGATTCCATTACAGAAATACTCGATTTTAAAATTCTTTCTGTCATATCTGACTCTATTAAATTATTCTTTTTTAATGCTTTAATGTATTCTCCAACCAAACTGTGTAATGGCCTTTTTTTATCAATACTGATTTCCATTTTTTGACACTTAACTCTAAAATACTTCACTAAAAAAGTATGTAGCCTATCAAGACCATGTTCGGGTTCATTTTTCTCTATGGATTCACGGACGAACTTCGCTAATTCTTCAAAGTCTTTTTCATTTGATATTGCTTGAATGATGCCTATTTCTGGAATAGGAGCGCTTTCTTTAAGACGAAGTGCAATTTTTAAACATTCTTCTGGAGAAGTGTCGGGATTATTAGATTCTTTTAACTCACTCCAGTCATCAAATATATCTACAAGTAGTTTTCCAACGACATAATTACTTTCTTTTTTTCCAAACGCCCTCATATAATTTGCTTTTGAGTCACTCGGCATGTTGCTATATTCTTGACAATAAATTTCAATTCCGACACTCTCGACAATATACTCTTCAAAAGTTCTGTTGCTAAAATTTAAAACATAGCCACTGCTCATGCCAAACGCCCTTTCAAGTTTTTTTCTTTTCCATTAAACTTAAATTTGACATTGCAACTTATATCCTTTTATTACACATAACGGTACGAGTTAAACTGCACGAAAAAATATATAGTTTAGCAGAAAAACTTGTTTTTCTAGTTGAACTTATTTTTTGGCGGAACGCCTGATTTATCAGGTGTCCGTTTCAACGCCTTGTTAGACAAACCCTACGAGTTTGTCAGGCGTGAAAATGTTTAACTCGCACCGTTAGGCTCCGACCCGTAGGGTCGACTCTAACTATTTATTATAGTCATAATTATATACCAACCTTTTACAGAAAATCATAAAAAATCAAAATATAAAGGGGTCAGTGTTAATTAAATAAAACCTTTTTCCTTCTTGTCGTATAATCGTATCTTTTTACAAGATACAAACACTCATGCCAAGAAAACCTCGTATCAACCCTATCAATATTCCTCAGCATATCATTATTAGGGGTAACAATCGTCAAGTTTGCTTCACCAATAAAGATGATATGGCTTTTTATGTTAGTTGTCTAAAAAATTATTCAAAAAAGCATCAACTACAAATCCACGCTTGGGTTTTGATGACTAATCACATTCATTTGCTTTGCACGCCACTTGTGCAAAATGCTCTAAGTAAGACTATGCAAGATGTAGGCAGACTTTATGTCTGTTACTTTAATAAAGCTTATGGGCGTAGTGGTACGCTTTGGGAAGGGCGTTACAAG